>NZ_AP017378.1:985833-1304166 GCF_003966735.1 Desulfovibrio ferrophilus | reverse complement strand
GGTGCAAAAAATATTCTAGAAGTTTTCTTGACAATCTGTCAGATAATTGACAGCAAGAGCATGTATCTTATGTAATAGACGGGAGTCACGTCCCCAACGATCCGCCCACCAGGAGTGATGATGGACATCGATACCAGGGGAATCATTGGCAGAAGCCCTGCGCTGCTGGAGGTCTTTAAAGTCCTTGCCAAGGTTGCCCCTACGGAAAGCACGGTACTCGTCACTGGTGAGTCCGGCACGGGCAAAGAACTCTTGGTGCGGGCGCTGCATGCCAACTCCAAGCGTACGGACAAGCCGTTTGTGCCGATCAACTGCGGGGCCATCCCCAAGGAGCTCCTGGAGTCCGAACTCTTCGGTCATGAAAAGGGCGCGTTCACCAGCGCCATCCGAGCCCGTCCTGGCCGTTTTGAACTGGCCGATGGTGGAACCATCTTTCTTGACGAAATCGGCGAGCTTGATCTCTCACTCCAGGTCAAGATTCTGCGAGTGCTGCAGGAGAAGGAATTTGAACGCGTCGGCGGCACTGTTACCAAAAAAGTTGATGTGCGCGTTGTGGCAGCCACCAACCGTGATCTTGAAAAGGACGTGGAAGCTGGTGTCTTCCGCGAGGATCTGTTTTACCGTCTGAATGTGATTCCCATGCAGTTGCCTCCCTTGCGGAACCGGGGGGATGATATCATGCTGCTGGCCGAATATTTCATGGAAGGCTTCTGCTCGGGCAAGGATCGCAAGACCCTGGTGCTGACTGCGGAAGCCAGCGACATGCTTCTGCGATACTCGTGGCCCGGTAATGTGCGGGAGCTTGAAAACTTCATGGAGCGCATGTCCATCCTCTGTGATGGCGATCAGGTCACGCCCGAAGATCTTCCCGAAAAGATATGGGGTAACCTTGGTGAGAAACCCAAGAAACCAGTCTTTGTGGCACCAGCAGGCTTTGTCTGGCCCGAGATACGGGATTTGAAGGGCAGGGGCGACGACCTCAAGGGCTTTTTGGATGAAATCGAGGAACGACTTCTCCGAGAAGCTTTGGACATGGCCAAGGGTGTGAAGAATCAGGCCGCTGAAATTTTGGGCATCAAACGCACGACTTTGATTGAGAAGCTCAAGAAAAAGGGCATCAAATAACGTTTTCGAGGCGTCACCGGGAACAGGGGCATCCGTCGTCATGCAGTGGGCTGAGCGGCGGCGCCGGTGGGGCAACGAAGCAAGCCGTGTGTCTAGCACGTTCCTTGCAGAGCGATATGCCGTGAGCTCGCTTCATGTTTGCAGGTCCGCCTGCCTCTTGCTCGTGACGGGAATTCTGGCGCTCGTCCTTGCTGCTCCTGCAGGAGCCGTGGTCTATAGCTTCGGCCGACATCCTGACAAGGAACGGCTTGTCTTTGCCTTTGATGGCAACAAAATCCCCCAATATTCCGTGTCCCGTACTGCTCAGCGTGAACTGACCCTTCGCGTTCCGGGTGGTTCCTTGGGAAATGCAGGTGTCATTCCTGATCTGACCGGAACCCGCTTTGTGTCGACCATTCGTCCCTCCAATGACGCCGTGGTGATCAACCTGAAGTCTTCTGCTTTTGGCTACGTGGCCTTTGCCCTGGATGAACGTGGGAAACTGGTTCTGGATGTTTTTTCCGATCCTCTGGGAGCTCGCTGGAAACCGCGGGCTGCACGTGGGGCTGCTGCACCGGCTGTCGCAGTCAAAACACGAGAAGTAGCCAAACCCGAGATTAAGACTCCAGCCAAGCCTCCCCGAGCCGAGGCCGTCGTACCGTTTGAGCAGGATTTAGCTGCCGTCAAACCTGAGGCGCCGGAACCGGTCAAGGTGCAGTCTGAGCGCCCGGCCCCGACTGTGGCTCCTTCTGTAACTGCGCAAGCAAAGCAAGCCGAGGATGTGCAGCCTCAACCGGATGTGCCCTCCGCGCAACAGGAGATGAAGGCTGCCAGTTCACAGCCTTCCGAGCCTGTCGAACAGCAGACCGACAGACCGCGCATGAAGAGTGATTCCAGGCCGGATACGACTTTGACGCCCCGCAAGCGTACGGTCATCCGCTTACCACATGTGTTCCGCGGGCGGGTCCTTCGCCCGGGTGAAGAGGCCCCTGAAGATTTCGAAGTGGTGGTCGAACCCTCTACGCCTTCTCGTCCTGAGGCACCGGTAACGCCTGTTGAAGCTGAACCTCTGTTGCCTCCAAAGTCTGATTCGGACAAGGAAGTCGTGACTGCTCCTCGGCCCAGTCAGCAGGAAATCGTCAAACGCATGGTCAGGAACCTGCTTGACGAGACAGCCCCAAAATCGAAGTTTCGCGGCGCAGCCGTGACTCCGCAAGCTGATTCCATTCCCATGGCTGGCAGTGGCGTTCGCATGAAAATAGGAGATCAGGACGAGCCCCCAACCGATACTGCTGCAGTATCGCCTCAGGGCGAGCAGCCGTTGCCCAGCGCTGCAGAAAAGGCTCCTTTACCTCAGCCCGACGCCGTGCCAGCTGTTGTTCCGGCCTCCGATCAGGCTGGCGAACCGGCCATGGAATCCGAGATGGAGGTGACCGAAACCGAAGGCGAGAAACCTCTGACAGATGCTGAAGTCGTCCGCAAAGAGGCTTTGGAAGAGGTCCTGTTTGCGGCTCAGTCCGCCATGGGCTCCGGTAACTATGACGGCGCGATCCAGGAATTGGATACGCTGTTGCGTCAGCGCAAGCTGCCTGAAGGAATGCGCGAGGAAGCGCTCTACACGAAGGCCGATGCCCTTTACGCCAAGCACAAGGGCGAACTCGAAGAGAATTTTGATCCCATCAATGGAGCCTATGAGGCAGCCGTCAACTTCAACCTCGATTCCTGGCGGGTTCCCGCAGCTTTGCTCAGGCGGGGAGTGATCAATCTGAAGGTGGGCAATACCCCCGAAGCCGAGGCGTTTTTCCGTATCCTTCGTGACAAGTTCAAGGGTGATCCCAACGTTCCTCTGACCTACTACTACTGGGGTGACCATCATTACCGTAATGGTGACTATCAGAAGGCTGCCGACGAATTTCAGTATCTGGTCCAGGTCTTTCCGGACAGCAAGTTCGTGCGCGAGGCCTCCCTCGGGTTAGCGCGATCACTGCGTAAATTGGGATATGACAAACAGGCTTTTCAGATTGTGGACTATATCGAAAAGCGCTGGCCCCGGTTCTATGTAGAATTTCCCCCGTTCTTGCGCCTGCTGGGTGACGCTGCCTTTTCCGTTGAAGACTACGACAAGGCCAAAAGCGATTATTGGACCTACTACAATATCGATCCCAACGGTGACGAATCGGATATCATCCTGGCAAAGCTCGGTGATATTTACATCAAGACCGGCCGTGATGGGGCTGCGCGCGAGTTGTACGAAAAAGCCGTTACTGATTTCCCGGACCGGGAAGGCGGGCTCATTGCCAAGATGCGTCTTGCCGAAGAGGGCGTTTACGACGAGCCGACCGTGGAGCAGATGTTCTCCATCTTTGATCGGCCCCTCAATCTGAAGCCGGCGCAGATCTATCAGCAGATCGTGGAGGAGCATCCGGACAGTCCCCTTGCCCCCCTGGCGCAGCTCAAGATGGCCATCTGGCAGCTCTGGAATAACAAGTACGTGGATTCCATGGCCGCAGTCATGGAATTTGAGAATAAGTTTCCGGAAAGTGAGTTGAGGGAACGCGCTCGCAGCGTTGGAGTGAAGGCGTTCAGTCGAATCGTAGATCAGCTCGTTCAGGATGAGAACTTCCCCAAGATCGTCAATCTGTGGGAAGACTATGGGTTTATCCGCGAAAAGAGCAAGGAGCTCGATCCCTCGGCCAAACTGGCCTTGGCCTTGTCTTTCTGGAAGCGTGAACGTCCGGGTACGGCTTTGGAACTGGTGCTGCCCTTCATGAATGAGGAGCAGGTTCCCAAATATTCCGAAATGGCCATGAGCCTTGCCTTGTCAATTTTTGTGGACAACCAGGCCTGGGAACGGGTGCTGGATGTGGGTGAAGGCGTGAGGGAGTGGGAGATTGGACGGGATTATCAACGCGAGTTGAATTATGCCCAGGCTCTGGCCTTTGAGAATCTGGGACGTTTCGACGATAGTCGCCCCCTTTGGGAGGCTTTGGGAGATGACCGCGAACTCGACGACCGGCAGCGTGCCTACGCTATTTTCTTTCTGGCGCGGGACGCCCTGGACAATAAACAGTTGCGCAAGGCCTACGACTATGCTGGTGAGGCTTATGAAATTCTACTGACTGATGGGCAGGATACTCCCAAGGTTCTGGAATGCCTTAATATCCTGATTGATGTCACCGAGCGCTCCGGGCGTTATCGAGAGTCCATCAAATGGGCCTCTGAATACGAAAAGAAGATGGGCGAGGGCAATCCGGGCTTACCCGCGTTGCGCTATCGTGTGGCCGGTTTGTACCGCAAGGGTGGTAATTCGGCCAAATGGCGCTCAATTCTGAGTGATATTTCCAAGAAGGATCCTGGGAGTCTCTATGGCCGCATGGCCACCTCAGATCTGGAAATGGAATCCCTGGAACAGGCAGCCCGACAGTATTCACCGCAGAGCAACGGTCTCTAACTCGTTTCGTGCGTCTCCCCGTACCTTTCTGAATCATTATTTACTTTGCCGTAACGCTGGTCGTGCTTATACTCAATGGTATGCTCGTACCCAGCGAGGAGGACGACATGGATAGATCGCCAGTGGTCGCCGGACGTTTCTATACGTCGGATGGTGCTGAACTCAGTGTTGAGGTAAATGGTTACCTAAACACGGCGGACGTGCCCGGTGTTCAACCAACGCTGCTAGCCATGGTTCCCCACGCAGGCTATATGTTTTCCGGAGCGGTGGCGGGCAAAACGCTGGGGGCAGCCAATCTTGCTTCCACAGTGCTGTTGCTTGGCCCCAACCACACAGGAAAGGGTGAGCCTCTGGCTGTATGGCCGGATGGAAAGTGGCTGTATCCCGGAGGTTGCCTTGGGGTGGAAGAGATGTTTGCCCAGGCTCTGCTGGAGGACATCCCGGCTCTGACTGCGGATACCAAAGCCCATGATATGGAACATTCCCTTGAGGTGGTGGTTCCGTTTCTGGCCGCATTGAATCCGGTTTCTACCTGCGTGCCCATTGCCGTGGCCGAGCACCGGCTGGATGTGCTGCGGGAAGTCGCCGCTGGCATGGCCGCAGTGATACAGAAGAGAGGAAATCCCGTATCCGTGGTGGTCAGCTCAGACATGAGCCATTTTGTGAGTGCCGATCAAGCTAGAGAATTGGATGGTCTGGCTTTGCAGGCCGTGCTTGACCTTGACCCGGAGCGTTTGTTTCGTGAGGTGCGTGATAGGCATATCACCATGTGTGGAGTCCTGCCCATGACCATGGGGTTGATGGTCGCCAAGGCACTGGGTGCGTCTCGGGCCGAGCTGGTGGAATATACCAATTCCGGTGTTGTGAGCGGAGATTATGAGCAGGTCGTTGGGTATGCCGGCGTCCTGGTGAGTTGATAGATCAAGGAGGCCACTATGTTTTCCCAACGCTTGATGCGAATCTGTTCCGTTGTACTGATGAATACTATGATTGTGTTGTCTCTGGGCTGTGCCGCGACCAAACCGTTGCCGCAGCCGCGCAAGGTGATTGATCCAGCTGAAGTGTCAGGTGCCGTGCAGACCTCTCGCTGGGATATCGGAGCGGTACATTATGAGCATTTCGGACAGGGTATGGATTATACGGAAGCCGGTCTGGAACCAATTTTTCTGGTCTTCAAGAACAAGAGCCTGCAAAGCCCCGAGGTGCAGGTGGAAGAAGTCCGTGGAGTTGGCTCCGACGGTGAGTATCTGCCGTATTCGCTGGATGAGGCCTCGGCCCTGGTCTTTGCGTCCGAGAGTTTTTCGGTGACTACGTCCAATGCGTCACGCACGGGAGCTCTGGGAGCTTTCCTTGGAGCCGGACTTGGTGCCCTGATCGGGACCATCGGTGGTGGCGATAATATCTGGAAGGGTGCAGCCATCGGTGCTGCTGGTGGTGCCGTGCTCGGTGGCGCGGCAGGGACCTATCAGAGCTCGGAACGGGACCTTAAGCGTGCCGTGCGCAAGGAATTGTCCGATTATGGATGGTCCAACGAACCCGTCCCCGCCGATTACACCAAAGTGGGTTACATCTATTTCCCTGCCAAGGTCGGGATCGATGTGATCAAGCTGGTCGTGCGGGTGGATGGGCAGATTTTGCGCTACACCATCGATGCATCGGATGTGGCGAAGATTGAGAAATAGCAGTTCCTGATAAGCTGAATAAGAAAGGCGGTGATGCAATGCATCACCGCCTTTCTTTTGGGCAGAGGAATAGAAAAGGCCGGAAGCGAACGAGTCGCTTCCGGCCTTGTTGAATTATTGATCGGTTAGTCTAGCGTCTGCCGCCGCGATCGCCACCGCGACCACCACGATCTCCACCACGACCGCCACGATTATCACGGCTGTCACGGCCTCCGCCGCGAGGGCCACGGGGGGGACGCTTGTCGAAGGTGGCCAGGTCGATGGTCTCGCCGCGGGCTTCGAGCAACACGGCCTTACGGGACAAGCGGACGCGGCCATTGGCCTCGACCTCAAGGACCTTGACCTTGCAGGTATCACCCAGCTTGACCACATCGGAGACGTTTTCGATACGCTCTTCGGCCAGCTGAGAGATGTGCACCAAACCGTCGAGGCCGGGCAGGATCTCGACCACTGCACCGCAGTCGATGACCTTGGTCACGCGGCCTTCATAGTCCTTGCCCACTTCAGCGGTCTGGTCATGGTACTGCACCATTTCACGGGCCATGGCCATGGACTCCGCATTGGGGGCGAAGATGAACACGCGGCCATCGTCTTCGATGTCGATGGACGCCGCAGTTGCTGCGGTAATGGCCTTGATGTTCTTGCCACCGGGTCCGATGACGGAGCGAATCTTCTCGGGGTTAACCGTAACGATCTCCAGCTGCGGAGCATGAGAGGACAGCTGCGGGCGAGGCTCGGCAATGATCTCGTTCATCTCGGCCAGGATGTGGTTGCGACCTTCCTTGGCCTGGGCCAGGGCGTTACGCAGCACGTCGGACGGGATGCCGGTGATCTTGATGTCCATCTGAATGGCTGTAACGCCTTCGCTGGAACCAGCCACCTTGAAGTCCATATCGCCGAGGGCATCCTCGTCGCCAAGGATGTCGGTCAGCACGAGGTACTCATCGCCTTCCTTGATCAGACCCATGGCAACACCGGCAATGGCGTTGGTCACGGGAACACCTGCATCCATCAGGGACAGGGAAGCACCACAAACAGTAGCCATGGAGGAGGAACCGTTGGATTCCATGACCTCGGAGACCACACGCAGGGTGAAGGGGAATTCGTCCTGAGGGGGCAGGATCGGCTGGATGGCGCGCAGGGCCAGGGTGCCGTGACCGATATCGCGACGGCTGGGGCCGCGCATGAACTTGGCCTCACCCACGCAGTAGGGAGGGAAGTTGTAATGCAGCATGAAGCGCTTGATGTCGTCACCAATCAGGGAGTCGGTACGCTGCTCATCACGGGTGGAACCGAGGGTGGCGGTAACTACGGCCTGGGTTTCGCCACGGGCGAACAGAGCCGAGCCGTGCGTGCGGGGCAGCAGGCCGGTTTCGATGCCGATGGGGCGCACGGTGGTCAGATCACGACCATCGATGCGGGTCTTGTCTTCCTTGATCTTGGTGCGGACGATCTTTTTGGTGATGTCCTTGAGCACGCCGCCGATGGCCTTGAGGCGCTCGGGTTGATCGGCAAACTTTTCGGCCAGGGCAGCTTTGACTTCATCCTTGATGGCATCCTTGGCGGCGTAGCGCTCCATCTTGGTGGGGATGAATAGGGCTTCCTTGAGCTTGGGAGTGGCGATTTCCTCGACGGCAGCCTTGATTTCCTCGTCCACAACCGGGGCGATGACTTCAAGCTTGGGCTGACCAATCTTGGCACGCAGATCATCCTGCATGGTCAGGATGGGCTGAATCTTCTCGTGGCCCCATTCGATGGCATCGGCAATCAGGGATTCGGGGGCGAATTTGGCTTCACCTTCCACCATGACGACAGCGTCCTTGGTGCCAGCAACAACGATGTTCAGTTCGCTGATAGCGGCCTGTTCGTAGCTGGGGTTGAAGATGAACTCGTTGTTCACGTAGCCGATACGGCCGGCACCAATGGGGCCCATGAACGGAATCTTGGAAATGTGCAGGGCTGCGGAAGCACCGCAGATGGCGAGCATGTCAGGATTGACGGTGTCGTCAGCGGAGTGCACCTGGGCGATGATCTGCACTTCGTCGCGGAATCCCTCGGGGAACAGCGGGCGGTGCGGACGGTCGATCAGACGGCAGACCAGAACTTCACGCTCGGAGGGGCGACCGATCTCACGGCGGAAGAAGCTTCCGGGGATGCGGCCAGCAGCGTATGCCAGTTCCTTGTACTCAACGGTCAGAGGGAAGAAGCCACGGTCTTCGGGCAGAACCTGGGTCACGGCGGTGACGAGCACTACGGTGCCGCCAGACTGGACCCAGATGGCACCGTCGGCCTGCTTGGCAAGCTTACCGGTTTCCATGATGATTTCATGGCCGCCGACCTCAGTGGTCACGCGGGTGGGATTAAATTCGAGTTTCATAACTCACGTCCTTGTTTAGAGAGTGTGCCACGGCGGTCTGTCGTGACAATCCCGGAAGAGACGTGCTGTAAAGTTGAGAGGATGAAACGTCGTACCGACGCCCCATCATTGCAACCTCACAGCGCTGGACCTTCCGGGGAAAAAGGCCGCCCCGCAAGCGGAGCGGCCTTTGGTAAAGCTGCGTTACTTGCGCAGACCCAGGCGAGCGATGAGATCGCGATAGCGCTGGACGTCTTTGCGAGTCAGGTAGTTCAGCAGTTTGCGGCGCTGACCGACCAGCTTCAAGAGACCCGTGCGGGAATGGTGATCCTTCTTGTGGGTCTTGAAGTGCTCGGACAGGTAGGCGATGCGGTGCGTCAGCAGCGCAACCTGAACCTCGGGGGAACCAGTGTCCCCTTCTTCCTGCCTGTACTCCTCAATGATCTTAGCCTTATCTTCAGCAGTCATAACCACAGCGATATCCTCCGTTTAAATGCGATGCACCCACCATGGGTGCGGAGATCTCTACCAGAGCCCCCTGAGTATGGACCATGACACGCTGCCTTCCTTTTCCTTGGCTTCGACCAGTGCCAGCGGCGTATTGCCGGAGTCAATGATCATGGCCTTGTCTCCCGGTACACCAGCCAGGGTTGTGTCCGTTACGGGCAGCCAGGTTCCATTTTGAACCTGTGCGGCCTGGTCAGCGGTCACGACCACCTTGGGCCAGTGAGGTAGGGCGTCCACAAGGGAAATCACCCGTTCGGGAAACCGTTCGGACTCGTCCAGGACCGTTTCCAGGTCATGGGCTTGATCGAGTCCGAAGGGATGGCAGTGCTCCCGGGTCAAAGCGGTGAGCATGGCGCCGCACCCAAGTCGAATCCCCAAGCTGTGGACCAGGGACCGTACGTAGGTTCCGGCGCTCACCGTTGTCCGGAAGCGCACACGCGGAAGATCCATTTCCAGGACCTCCGCATGAAAAATTTCAATATCCTTTACCTTTACAGGAACTTCCTGGCCAGTTCGCGCCAACTCATACAGGGGCTTGCCCTGATGTTTGGCTGCAGACACAGGCGGAACCTCCTGGGTGGAGAGTTCCATCCAGGAAAGGACGTCCTTCCTTACATCTTCAGGGGGCAAGTGGTCAAACGGCTTTTGCTCGACGATTTTGCCCTGGCGGTCATAGCTGTCAGTGACCGTTCCCAACTCCAGTTCTCCCCAGTAGGTCTTGCGACCTTCGGTGAGGTAAGGGGCGAGTTTGGTGCCATGTCCCAGCAAGACAAGCAGGACCCCTGTGGCCATCGGATCCAGGGTTCCGGCATGTCCAATCTTGCCCTGATGTAAGCCTCGCTTGATCATTGTCAAGCAACCGGCTGAGGTCGGGCCTTCTGGTTTGTTCAGAACCAGCAGGCCGTCCAGCTGTTCCTTGCTGCGTTTGCGACTTCTACCCATCAGTTTTCCTTGGGCATCCCAATAGACGGGCAGCGACTTCAAGAACGGTCTGCTCAGCTTTGTCGATGGGGGCGTGTACCGCACAACCGGAGGCGTTCTTGTGGCCTCCGCCACCGAGTTCGGCAGCAATGGCCTGAACATTGATGTCCCCGGTGGAGCGCAGGCTGATCTTGGTCAGCTCTGGGGAGTCTTCCCGTAGCAGGATGGCAGCTTTAACGCCTTTGATCCGGCCGATGAAATTCACAACACCATCGGTGTCTTCACTACTGGTGCCGGTATTCTCGAACATTTCCTTGGTGATATGGATCACACCAAGTTGACCAGCGCAGTGCAGCTCAGCTTGGGCGAAAATGCGGGACCAGAGTTTCATGCGGCCCAGTGTCCATTGGTTCTGGAGATTGGCCACGAAAGCGGAAGGATCGAGCCCTTGGCGAAGAATTTCTGCCGCCAGTTCCAGCGTGCGGGGACTGGTGTTGCCAAAGCTGAAGGAACCGGTATCCGTTACGATGGCTAGATAGATGCATTCTCCGAGCTTGTCGGACAGAGGCATATCCAGTTCGCGAGCCAGAACGGCAATCATCTCGCCCACGGCAGCGTATCCCGTGTCCACCCAGTTGATTTCGGCGAACTCGGGATTGCCCAGGTGATGGTCGATGTTGATGGTTCCTTTTGCCCCGAAGTTTTCGGCCATCGCCGAGCCCATACGGTGCTTGTCGCCACAGTCCAGGGAGATGATCCAATCAAACTTTTCGTTGGGGACGTCCTGTACCAGTGGGCAGGGCAGGGGCACCCAGCAAAAGGGCTTGGGCAAACGGGATTCGTTGTATAGCACGACTCGCTTGCCCATTGACTGAAGGATGTGACCAAGGGCGGTACTGGAGCCTATGGCATCACCATCGGGGCTGCTGTGGGCAACAATAAGGAAGGATTCGCCGTCTCTCAGGCGCTGGCTAATGGCCTTGATCGGGCTGTCCATAAACCATCTCCTCAAGGAAGTCGTCGCGCTTGAAGATGATCTTAGGCACGTACTTGCTTTTCAAGGCGCGTCCCACCTGGGAGCGGAAGAAGCCTGCAGATTTTTTGAATGCAGCTTCGATTTCAACGGGGTCTGAGCCCATGGGTACCGAATAGAGCACCTCGGCAATGGAGATGTCTTTATTCATGCGCACGCCGCTTACCGACACCATGGCCAATCGCTGGTCATCGATTTCGGTGGCAAGGAGTTGCGCCACGATGCGCATGATCTGGTCGCCCAGCTTGTGGGCTCTGCGTGATCCGGAGGGTTGCATTTGCTACCTCTATAAAAATTCGTCGGCGTCGTTGCCGGAGCTGAAAATCTCTACCTGCGAGTCGATAAGTTCCTCGCTGGTAGCGGCCTGTGCGTGATTGAGAGCCTTTTGGAGTTGGCTTTCCACCCGCCGGGATTCCGGTGAGACCGTCACCACGGCAAGAACCAATCTGTCCAGGCTGTCCTGGGCTTCAACTTCGCTCACTGCGACGTTGAATTTGTTCCTGAGTTTTTGTTTCAGGCTGTTGGCAATTTGCCGTTTTCCCTTGAGGGAACGGTTGCCGTGCAGTCGGAAATCAAGCCGCAGGAGGCCCAGTATCATTGTACACGATCCATTCCGGCGGAGGCAAGGATGTCCTTTCCTCCGCCGGCAGGCTTAATGGATTAGTCCAGAGTTGCTGCGGACTCCACTTCCGTGAAGGCCTCGATAACGTCTCCGGTCTTGATGTCGTTGAAGCGTTCGAGTCCGGCACCACATTCGTATCCCTTATTGACTTCCTTGGCGTCGTCTTTGAAACGCTTCAGGGAGGCCAGGGCACCGGTGTAGATGACAACACCTTCGCGCAGCAGGCGGACCTTGGCGTGGCGGGTCAGTTGACCGTCCACAACGAAGCAACCTGCGATGGTGCCGACCTTGGGCACCGTAAAGGTGTCGCGGACTTCGGCCTGGCCGAGGTACTTCTCCGAAATGATCGGAGCCAGCATACCTGCCATGGCGTCTTTGATTTCGCTCACCAGCTTGTAGATGATGTCGTAGAAACGGATTTCCACGTGCTCTTGCTCGGCGATTTCCTTGATCTTGGCCGTCGGGCGGACGTTGAAACCGATGATGATGGCGTTGGAAGCCGCAGCCAGCAGGATATCGGATTCGGTGATTGCCCCTGCGCCGGAGTGCAGGATGTTGACCTTGACGGCATCGGTGGAGAGCTTGTTCAGAGCGTCACCAATGGCCTCCTGTGAACCCTGTACGTCTGCCTTGGTGAGCAGGTTCAGAGTTTTCACATCGCTATCCGGGCTGGAAGCCAGGAAGCTTTCCAGGGTCACTTTGGACTCGCTTGCAAGCTGACGCTCACGCTGCTTGAGGGCACGATTCTGTGCGATGCGGCGAGCGACTTTTTCATCCTCGACACACACAAATTCGTCACCGGCCAGCGGTACACCCTCAAATCCCTGAACTTCAACAGGGGTAGCGGGGCCGACCGTTTTGACCTTGCGGCCCTGGTCATTCTGCATTGCGCGGACCTTACCACTCTGGACACCACACACGAAGCAATCGCCCTGATTCAGGGTGCCGGCCTCGATAAGGACAGTGGCCACGGGGCCGCGTCCCTTGTCCAGACGGGCTTCCACGATGTGGCCAACGGCAGGCTTGTCCGGGTTGGCCTTGAGTTCCAGGACTTCGGCCTGCAGCAGAACGAGCTCCAGCAGGGTGTCCAGGTTCTCGCCGGTCTTGGCGGACACGTTGCAGAAGATGGTCTGACCACCCCAGTCTTCAGGGACCAGGTCATGATCGGCCAACTCGCGCATCACGCGGTCGGGGTCGGCACCTTCTTTATCGATTTTGTTGACGGCCACGATGATGGGCACGCCAGCAGCTTTGGAGTGACTGATGGCTTCACGGGTCTGGTCCATGACGCCGTCATCAGCGGCAACAACCAGAATGACCAGGTCAGTGACTTTGGCGCCGCGGGCACGCATGGCGGTAAACGCTTCGTGACCAGGCGTATCCAGGAACACGATCTTGCCGCGAGGAGTGGTGACGTCATAAGCACCGATGTGCTGCGTGATGCCGCCGGCCTCACCCGAGGTGATCTTGGATTCACGGATGGCATCCAGCAGGGACGTTTTACCATGGTCAACGTGACCCATGATGGTCACGACCGGAGCGCGATCCTGCAAGGATTCGGGAGCGTCCTTCTCCTTGGGCACGATGTAATCGTCTTCGGAGAAACCGACCTTCTCGACTTCATAGCCGAAGTCAGAAGCGATCAGTACTGCAGTATCAAAGTCCAGGGACTGGTTGATGGTTGCCATCATGCCCATGGTGAACAGCGCCTTGATCAGCAACTGAGCCTTGACGCCCATCTGTTTGGCGAGGTCTGCCACACGAATAGCTTCTTCAATTCTGACTTTGCGCTTTGCGGCTTTGATGGGCTGAGTCGTGGACTGTGGCTCGACACCACCACGCTTACCTCTTTTGCCCTTTTTGCCGCGTCCCTGCATCTCGAAACGTGTCTCATTGTCACGCTTGGAAAAATCAACGACACGCTTGTCCTTTTTACGACGACGACGGCCATCGCCCTCAGGGGCTGCACCAGGAGCCGGACCACCGGGGCCACCAGGACCACCAGGACGACCACCAGGACCGCCGGGGCCACCAGGACGACCACCAGGACCGCCGGGGCCACCAGGACGACCACCAGGACCGCCGGGGCCACCAGGACGGCCACCGGGGCCACCTGGACCACCTGGACGGCCACCAGGACCACCGGGGCGGCCACCAGGACCACCGGGACGACCACCAGGGCCACCGGGACGACCACCAGGGCCGCCGGGACGGCCACCACTCGGGCGGGCCGTAGCTGCTGCTGCACGGCGTTCCTGAACCAGCGCCGGGTCAGGACGAGAAATAATTTTAACTTTGGGAGCTATAGGCTCTTTTTTCTTCTTCTTTTTCTTGGGCTCGTCACCAGCTTCGCCGTCGGCCTTTGCTGCAACCTTGGTTTTTTCACCAGCATCAGTCTTGGCATCCTTGGCGATTGCTTCGGGCTTGTCTTTGGCCTCAGTAGGTGCTGTCTTGACCTGCTCAGGTGCGGCTTCCTTGGCGGCTTCCGGTTCAGGGCTGACAGCCTCAGCAGTCTCTTCGGATTTGGCCGTGGGCTTGGCTTCTGGCTCGACCTTGGCAGCCTCTGCGACAGGTGCTTCGGGAGTTTCTGGAGCAGCCTCTTCAGCCTTGGGGGCTTCATCCACGGTAGGAGCCGTTTTTTCAGGCTGTTCAGGAACCACGGGCTTTACGATACGGGCAGCAGGAGTTTCGGGCCTTTTGGCTTTCTTTTTGGCAACGGGCTTTTTGATCTCGGGGGCTTCGGGCTTGGCTTCCTCCGCGACCGTTTCCGGAACCTTGGCCGCGGCCTCGGCGGGCTCCTCTTGGGGCTCGGGGATGATTTCAGGCTTAGCCTCGGCTTCAGCCTGACCATTGGGGGCTTTGACCTTCTTGCGGCGGCGACGCACCACGGCACCAGGTTGGACTTCTTTGGTCACAACCTCGGTGGAAGTGGGTGCCTTTTTTACATGACCGCGGATGGCCGATGCATCCTCGTCTTCCAACGTGCTCATATGGCTCTTCACCGGAATGTCCAATTCGCGACATGCCTGGAGAAGTTCCTTGTTACTAATTCCAAGTTCTGCAGAAATGTCTTTTACCCGAAGCTTATCCGTCATTATTTACCCCTTGGCGCCCTTTGCCAGCCCTTGTATTTACTTAATCGTATTTCGCATGCCTCATCGGTACACAGGTAGTAGCCTCGTCCAGGAAGAATCTGGGATTCGTCCTGAACCGGGCCCTGCGCACCGGCGGGGCAGATGTATCGCGTCAACTCCCGCTTGGGGAATCTTCTGCGGCAGATGACGCACATCCGGACCGGAACATGTTTTGATTGGCCGTCGTTCATGTCGGGTCCGTTTCGTCTCTTCATTTGCCTGCCGTACCCTCAGGGTTACTCGGCAGATTCATCCGTAGCGTCGACAGGCTTTTCTGCCTGTTCATCAGCCTCTGACTCTTCTCCTGCCTCGGTGGCAGGAGCCTTTTCCTCGTCCTTCAGGCCGTCCTGCTCTTCGTGAGCAGCAGCCTGGGAATGGAACGAGTTGAGCAAGTTGATGGCGGAACGGATGTCCCCGACTTTGTCCTCGGTGATGGACTCGATTTCCTGGAGCTGTTCGTCGCTGGCAGTGACGAGTTTTTCCATGGAATCGTAGCCCGCAACGATGAACTTTTCGACGGGGATTTCGGCCACACTGGCGATCTGCTCCAGAGACTGAAGCTCTGCGTGCAATTCGCCATAACGGCTCTCGGTGAAAATATCGATCTTCCAGTCAAGCAGTTTGGAAGCGAGCTTGACGTTTTGTCCTTTGCGTCCAATGGCCAGGGTGAGCTGATCATCGGGAACGACCACTTCCAGCATCTTCTCTTCTTCATCCACAGTGATGCGGGTGATGATGGCTGGAGAAAGGGCGTTCACAGCGTAGGTAGCCACGTCCGGACTCCAGACAACGATGTCGATGCGTTCGCCGCGAAGTTCCTGAACCACGTTCTGGATGCGGGAGCCACGGATGCCTACACAGGCGCCCACAGGATCTACATCACGGTCGTGAGAGGTCACCGCCACCTTGGCTCGGCTTCCCGGGTCCCGGGCGACACCAATGATGCTCACGGTGTTGTCGGCAACTTCGGGCACTTCGCGCTTGAACAGGGTAATCATGTAGTCAGGGTGCGAGCGAGAGACGATGACCTGAGGGCCACGTCCTTCACGGCGCACGTCAATCATGAAGGCCTGTACACGGTCGCCACGTTTGTAACGCTCGCGGGGAATCTGCTCATCCTTGGGCAACAACGCTTCGGTGCGGCCCAGATTGATGATCCAGCCCATTTTGTCGCGGCGTTGGATGATACCGCTGGCGATTTCGCCAATGCGGTCCTTGTATTCTTCGTAGATGATTTCCTGCTCGGCATCACGCATGCGCTGGATGATGACCTGTTTGGCAGACTGGGCAGCAATGCGGCCCAGATCTTCCACCTTCAGGCGGAAGCCGAGTTCGTCATCCATCTGTGCGCCGGGGTCGTGTTGTTGGGCATCTGCGAGAGTGATCTCGGTGCCCTCGTCTTCGACCTCTTCGACTACAGCCTTGAACTGATAGACTTCGATTTCGCCGTCTTCTTCGTTAAAAGAGACTTCGATGTCGATTTCGTCTCCGAACTTGCGCATAACGGAAGTGCGAACAGCTTCCTCAAGCGTGTCTACGAGCAAGTCGCGGTCGATGCCCTTGTCCTTGCTGATCTGATCGATGGCTTTTCTCAGTTCCATGCTCATGGAAAATCCTCCAGAAGCTTCCGACGCTCCCGGCGTGGCCGGGGATTGACGGTTTATGCCTTTCTTCCCGTGTTCTTTGCGGGAAACTGGTAACGAATTCGGACTCTTTTTATTTCGTCGAAGCCGAATGTCAGTTCGTCACCACCGTCCTCAAGGATAATGGTGAAGCGCTGCTCTTCCACAGTCTTCAGTGCGCCGATGAAACTTTTGGAACCCTCAAAAGGCTCGTGCAGTCTCAATTTAAGTTGTTGCCCTTCGTAGCCTTGCATCTGCTCCGTGCTGAAGAACGGTCTGTTCAGTCCGGGAGAGGAGACTTCAAGGCTGAAGCTGTCGGGAATGATGTCCTCGACATCAAGCATCACGGAGATGTCTCGCGACAGGGAGGCGCATTGACTTACGTCCACGCCGTCATCCGTATCAACATAAATGCGCAGGATAGCACGCCAGTCGTCACTGGACGACTCTATGCCCCACAGGGTGAGTCCCATGGCCTCGGCCATGGGGGCAACAAGCCCTGTCAGTTCCTTGATGATGTTCGGTGCGATCATGACTTACCGCCAGAAAATAAAAAAGTGGACCACAGGGTCCACTCGTATCTGTTAGAAAACGAGAGGGTTGAAGTTAATGGAGCGGGAGACGAGACTTGAACTCGCGACCTTCAGCTTGGGAAGCTAACACTCTACCACTGAGTTACACCCGCCTCCAAAACACCTTTCCCCAACAATGATCGGGGACAAGGGTGAATAGCAAAAATCACGAGCTTGTCAAGTCTATGATGCCAGTAATTTTCGCGTCAGCCAAGTATTTATGCGGCTGTTGGGAATTGTGAAGAGAGATGGATCGGTGGTAATGGTACTAATATCAATATATATGGGAGTCGGAGTTCAAAGGAATACGTTTGAGTTCGTCGGAGGTCTCGGTGAAAAGATTCTGGATGATTGTGTTGATTCTTGTCTTTCTTTTTCAAATTCCTGAGATTTTGCATGCCAAGACACTGAGGCTTGTGACTTTGAATAGCCCACCCCTTGAGTATCCCGATGCCCAGGGGCAGCCGACCGGGTTGAATATGGAAATTGCCCTTGAGGCTCTTCGGCGTTTGGGACATGACGCAGTGGTGGACTTTGTTCCCTGGAAGCGCGCTCTGGAGATGGTGCGAAGTGGCAGCGCCGATGCCATCGTAGATGCTGGCTACAATTCAGAGCGGGCAGCCTATCTTCATTACCCCTATGAAAATATCTATCTGGAGGAGGTCTTCGCTTTCAAGCGTGCCGAGAAGCATTTCACTTTGGATGAGGGGCTTGGGAACGCTCAAGACTTCAGGTTGGGAGTAGGTAGAGGCTATTATTATGGGATGGCAATGGACAGAGCTCTTCAGGAAGGACGTTTCAAGTCCATTGAGGAGGTATATCAAATCGAGCTTAGTTTTCGAATGCTTATGGCTGACAGGATTGACATGTTCATCGGGGTTCGTGTCCCAATTCTTTATTTATTGGAACAAATGGATTTGGCCGATGATATCGATATAGTCTTCAATACTGATACCGGGGCTGAATATGCCTTGGACTTTTCTCCGACCTACGTGGCTTTTTCCAAAAAAAGTATGAATGAACGCATTGCCGATGAATTCGATATTATTCTGAAATCAATGAAAGAAGATGGAACTTTTGAAAGAATTTATAGGCGGTATGGTCTGAATTGATTGGCTGGTTGAGTTAATTGTAAACAGCCGATCCCGAAGCGTTAACGCTTCGGGATTTTTTTTGCTGCGTGCTGTTTGTTCTGTGCGCCAGTCTTTCGTCGTTTGTCGAATTCTCGTCTTGAAGTTTCCTCTATGTAAAGTGAGTTGGTAATTGCTTAATATTATGAATTAATTGAATTAATTCTTAAGATGGGCACACGGGGGATTATCTTTTTGAGCTTGGCGCGGAACTTGCTTCTGAGTGGGCAGGATAAAACCCCACGGAGGGCCAGATCATGCAACAAAGCATGTATACCGCCATGTTCGGGGCAATGACCCAGGAACATCGCTTGAACATCATCGCCAACAATTTGGCGAACGTGAACACAACCGGCTACAAGCGCGATCGTCAGGCGTTCAAGGACGTTTTCGAGCATTATGCTCATGATGACATCCGTGAGCCCATGATGCATCTGCGGTCAAAGCCGTTGTTTCCTGCGCCGGATTATTACGCCAAGCCGCGTATTGCCGTGTCCAAAATCGAGTTTACTCAGGGCAGCCTGAAACAGACGAACAATGAATTGGACGTGGCTGTTTCGGGTGACGGCTTCTTCAAGGTCCGAAGTGGCGATGGAAAGGATTATTACACCCGTAATGGGGCTTTCAGCATGACGGCCGAAGGCCAGTTGGTGGACGGGGTAGGTAATGCCGTTCTGGGCGAGGGTGGCCCCATTGAGTTGCCACCAAACACCCGTATCAGCATTGACGGTTTGGGTAATATCTCAGCCGATGGCGATGTCATCGACACGTTGCAATTCGTGGACATAGTCGACCTCGAAGGTCTGCAGAAGTTTGGCAACAGCTATTACGAACCTGTTGCAGAAGGATCTGCGGTTGAGCGGCCTGTCGAAAATGGGACCATAGCTCAGGGATATCTTGAAGCACCCAATGTCGAAGTCGTGACCGAGATGGTGAATATGATCGAAACCCAGCGTGCTTTTGAAGCCTATCAGAAGGTGATTAGCACGACAGGTGAAACCGATACCAAGGCCATCATGAAGGTTGGCTCGAACCAATAGTTAGGAGGATCCAGCCATGATGCGATCTCTGTGGACTGCCGCGACGGGAATGGTCGCCCAGCAGCTCAATATCGACGTTATTTCCAACAACCTGGCCAACGTGAACACCATCGGGTTCAAGAAGAGCAGGGCCGAGTTTGAGGACCTCATGTACCAAAGCATGAAGATTGCGGGTTCCCCTACCGAGGCCGGCAATCTGATTCCCACGGGCATGCAGGTTGGTATGGGTGTCAAACCCACGACGGTGCACAAGTTCTTTACGCAGGGTGATTTTGAGAACACGGGTAATGCCCTGGATCTCGTGGTCGAGGGAGAAGGGTTTTTCCAGGTGGAGGTCAACGGTGAGTTGGCTTACACACGCGCTGGAGCGTTCAAGCTGGATAACGAGGGCCGGGTCGTCACGGCCAATGGGTATGTACTGCAACCGGAATTTACCGTGCCCACGGAGACCAAGAATATCGTGGTCACGGAAAACGGTCATATCTCCGCTTTGGACAGTGCTGGTGAAGAACTCGCAGCCACCGACATTCCACTTTACACCTTCATTAATAATGCGGGCCTCAACTCCATGGGCAAGAACCTCTATTCGCAGACTGAGGCCTCTGGTGCAGCTACCGAGGGAACAGCCGGTGAGGACAATGTTGGAACCATCGCTCAGGGTTTCCTGGAGATGTCCAACGTCGAAATCGTCGACGAGATGGTCCAGATGATCGTGGCTCAGCGTGCGTACGAAGTGAACTCCAAGGCCGTGACAACCTCTGACCAGATGCTGCAAACCGCAAACCAGATCAAGCGATAGCCTGACTGGGCGGGAGTAAAGACATGCATAGTTATCAGCGACATCTCAAGATCATGGCCACAGTCCTGTTGTGGTTTGCCATGCTGCTTTTCGCAGGGACGGCCCTGGCCGCGACGGTGGAAGCTTCCTGGCGCCTGACATTGGGAACCGCCGCTGTGGCACACGGAACTCGAGTGACTCTTGGTGAAATTGCCCATCCCGTGGGTGATTTGCCCGCGCAGCAGTGGGAACGTCTTGCGGCTATCGAGTTGTGGAGTGCCCCCGAAGAGCAGGGAAAACAGCACACCGTCACGACTGAGAAGTTAACCAAGATGCTGCGCTATTATCTTGGGGATGTCGCTGCTTTGTGCGTGACTTCCGGTCATCTTGTGATTCAGCGGGGCGGAAAAGTCATTGATGGTCCCGAGTTGGAACGCCAGGTCGTTCAGGCGCTGACCTCCAGGATTTCAGGCCTGCGTGGCGAAGTGAGTCTGCGAGATTTTCGTCTGCCCAGGCAGGTCTTTTTGAGTGACAGGCAAAGCAACATCGAGGTGTCCGTGGCTGGACGCTTCGAACCTGGGCGGCTGTCCTTGCAACTGACCGAGATGGATGCTGGGGGCAACGCGAAGCGCCGGTACACCGGAGGCGTGTTCCTGGATCAATGGTTGAATGTACCCTGCGCCCTTAGGCCCATCAATTCCCGGGAACGTTTGACTCCCGATGCCGTTGGTTTCAAGCGCAAGAACGCTGCCTACCTGCGCGGTGAACTCTGGGATGGACGCAGCTTCGGACAGCGCGTGCAACGCTCCGTCGGTGCAGGTGAGGTGCTGTATCAGGACAATCTTGAAGATGTGCCCCTGGTGAGCCGAGGCGATATCCTGACCCTGGTCTTTCAGGGCCAGTATGTCCGCCTGACCGCCAGTGCAAAAGCTCTGAGCGACGGCAAGCTTGGGCAACGAATTTTGGTGGAGAATCTTTCCAGTAAGCGTGAAATTGCGGCCGAAATCCGTGATGCGCACACTGTTGTGGTCCGATGATCGGCGACAGTGAAGGAGTTTGAATATGAAGACTTTGATGATGGCGATGATCTGCATCCTGGCCCTGAGCGGTTGTCAGACGGCTCAGCGCAATGCCGCGCCGTCGCCGGTGTTGACGGCCCCCATAGCCGAAGCACCGCCAGCACGTGAAAATCCCGGTTCCCTCTTCGATCCCGGAGAGGCCAACTATCTGTTTGGTGACAACCGGGCTCGTAACGTTGGGGATGTCGTGATGGTCAACATTATTGAGACCTCCAGCGGCAAGCATAAGGCGGATACCACCGCGGACCGCAAGTCCAGCATGAATTTGGGTATCAGCAACTGGTTTGGCAAGGATGAAGCGGCCTTGATTCCGCTGGGGCAATCTGTGGGCTTGTCGGGAGCCGTTGGTGCTACTCCGATGATTCAATCCAGTGCGACCACTGGTTTTGAGGGCGAAGGCGAGACCAATCGTGAATCCACTGTGTCAGCGACCTTGGCTGCGCGGGTGGTGCGAGTTCTCCCCGGTGGCCTGCTGCAAATTGAAGGCGCCCGCGAGATCAAGGTTAACAATGAAACTCAGATACTTGTGGTTCGCGGATTGGCCCGGGCCAAGGATATCACACCCAATAACTCCATCTCTTCGACCTATCTTGCCGATGCCAAGATCGAGTACTACGGGCAGGGCGTTCTTGCCGACAAGCAGCGCCCTGGCTGGTTGACACGAATTTTGGAAAATGTCTGGCCGTTCTAGGAGACCGAGCATGAGTACTGCAAATCTGAATAGAACTCCGCAAGACTTGCGTAAGCTTCGGGTCGCAATTGCCTGTGCCATTGTGTTCCTGCTGGCGGGGGCGCTTTGTCCCATGACGGCTGATGCCGTTCGCCTGAAGGACATCGCGTCGTTTGGTGGGGTTCGCAATAACGACCTGGTTGGTTACGGCCTGGTGGTCGGTCTTTCGGGCACGGGCGACAAGAGCAGTGGCTCGCAGTTTACCATCCAGTCCATGGTCAGCATGCTCGATCGAATGGGAGTTGCGGTGGAACAGGCTCAACTCAAGCCCAAGAACGTTGCTGCCGTCATGGTCACTGCGCGCATGCCCGTTTCATCCAAGCCGGGGTCGCGTCTTGATGTCACTGTTTCCTCATTGGGTAACGCTCAAAGCTTGTTGGGTGGTATCCTGTTGCTCACCCCCCTGCGCGGTGTGGATGGTAATGTCTATGCCCTGGCACAGGGTGCTCTGGCCCTGGGCGGTGTCTCCGTACAGGGTGCGGCAGCCGGTGCCCAGAAGAACATTGCCACTGTCGGTAGCATTCCCAACGGTGCGAGCGTTGAGCGGGGTGTGCCTTTCAAGTTCAACAATCAGGATGAACTCACGCTGCAAATGAATGTGGCTGATTTTTCAACCACGATGAGCGTGGTGGAGATTATCAACGAAACCTTGGGTCAGGATTTTGCGAAGGCCGACGATGTGTCCACCGTGCGCCTCAGGATTCCTCAGGAATTCAAGGGTAATCTTGTTCCCTTGATGGCCTCGCTGGAGAATCTCGAGGTGAGCCCGGACTCCAAGGCAAAGGTGGTCGTGGACGAGAAGACCGGCACCGTCGTTCTTGGTCGCAATGTACGATTGTCCAAGGTTGCTGTGGCGCATGGCAATTTGCAGATCGTGATTACGGAAGGAACCGATGTTTCGCAGCCAGCACCTTTCGGTGGTGGTGAAACCGTGGCGGCTCCTTCGACAGAGATTAATGTCCAAGAGGAAAACAGGCGGCTGATCATGATGGAGGGAGCAACTCTGCAGGAATTGATCGATGGATTGAACTCCATCGGAGCCACGCCGCGGGATTTGATTTCCATCCTGAAGACCTTGAAGACAGCAGGCGCTCTGCATGCGGATCTGGAGGTCATGTAAATGATTCCCTCCAAGCTTGATACCAGTTCCCCCATGGTGACCGGCGAAACCCCGGCCGAAGTGCGCCAGAAGATGGCCATGGACGAGGTGCGTAACAGCCTGAAGTCCGCTGAGGGTGATGATGCCAAGTTGCGCAAGGCAACTCAGGGGTTCGAGGCAATCTTCATTGGCAAGCTGTGGGAACAGATGCGCAAGAACGTGCCCAAGGAAGGCTATCTGCACAGTCGCGAAGAAGACACCTACATGTCCATGTTCGATCGCGAGCTGGCATTGAAGATGTCTGAATCCGGCGGCATCGGTCTGGGCCAGATGCTCTACGATGAACTCAAGGAGCAGCTGTCAGACAAGGCCAGCGGAATTCGTTCCCGCGGTATTGAAGCACCTGAAATGGTCGGAGACGCCGGACAGGGACTGCCCTTGAAGCAGGAGGCAGAGGTTCGCTCTCAGGACGATCAACATCGCGCCATGGCCTTGCAACAGGCGGAACTGGTCCTGAAGAACATGTCAGCCCGCAGGCTTGGTCCTGCGGAGACGGGGCAGACGCGCCTGGAGCCCGATTTCAATCCGTTGGCGGATACCGACCCCACGGTCCGGTCTGCTGCCTCCAGCCCGCCTGAGATCATGAATCGGGCACTGAACCTGGCCGCACGCATCGAGATGGGCAATGCCCGGACGGAAGCGGCGTCGGAAGTGGCGAAGGGCAATGCACAATCCCGGATGCTCAGTCAGTTGAATTGGCCCGTGCAGGGCGACATCGTCAGTGGTTTCGGTTGGCAAACCGATCAGGCTTCAGGCGAGCGGGTCTGGCGCTCGGGCGTGGAAATTTCCGGAGCTCATGGGGATGCGGTTCAGGCCGGATGGGGTGGAACGGTTGTCTTTGCGGGCGAACGCGGTGATCAGGGGCAGACCATTGTGCTTGAGCATCCCGAGGGATGGCGAACCGTTTATGGTCAAGTAGGCAAGAGCCTCGTGTCCACCGGTGATACCGTTAATGCTGGCAGCAAAATTGCAGAGTTGGAGGAAACCGGAAAAGAAAGCGAACCCCGATTGTACTTTGAAATCAGGAAGGGCGAGCAGGCCTGGAACCCCGAAGCGGTTCGGGAACGTATGCAGGCCGTGGCTTCCGGGAACTAACAACTGAGTGGGGTTGACGAATGCTGGAGAGAATCAAGGCTAATCTCCATCGCCAGGAAAAGGGGCTCATCCTGCTGAGTACCCTGCTTGAGGAAGAATTTACCCACCTGACAGGTCGGGATCCCAAGGCCGTTACGGGCTGCGAGTTCTCCATTCAGGAACTGATCAAGCAATTGGCTGTTGAGCGGCTCGAGCTCAGAGGCATGGTGGCTGAGATCGTTCCGGGAGCGACTTCGCTGCGTGACCTTGCAGAGGCCATGGATGAAGAAGAATCCAAGGGTTTTACAGCATTTTTGCAGTTTGTGGATACATTGGAACAAAAGTGCGCCGTCATGGCGGAAAAGAACTCCAGACTGGCCTTTGGTCTGGCAGAGCAGAGCAAGAATATGCTGGATTTCATTCATAAGCAGATTCAACCCAAGAATGAAGATACTTACGCCAGGAATGGTCGGTACCAGAATCACAGGCCCGAAGCGGCCATCTTCAGAGGGAGATCCTAAATGTCCGGCCTGACGACTCTCCTTGATATCGGAAAGGGCGCGTTATTCGCGAGCCAGTCTTCTATCGAGGTCACCGGCAATAATATTGCCAATGTGAATACCCCTGGGTATGCGCGTCAGGCTGTGCGTCTTGAGGAGGCCCACTCCATTGATTTCAATCCCGGCCAGTTGGGCACCGGGGTCAAAGCCGTTGAGGTCTTCCGCTATTTCAATGACTTCGTTGAGGAACAGTATATCGACAAGAATGCCCAGCAGTATCGTTGGGATGCCACCTACCAGAACCTGCGTGCCGTGGACAGTCTGTTCAACGAAAGCCAGGTGGCTGGTTTGAACGAAGCCCTGTCCAAGTTCTGGGCGGACTGGCAGGAACTGGCAGACAATCCTGCTCTGATTGCTGCGCGTGAAGCCTTGTCCGGCAACACGCAGAACCTCTTGTCCACTTTGCATACCATTCAGCAGGATCTGCATAACCAGCAGGATCAGGTGGATGAGTTCATCGGGCAGGAAGTGGAAGAGGTAAACGATATTCTGGATCAGATCGCGGACCTGAATCTGCAGATCCAGTCTCATGACGTTCCAGGGCAGAATAATGCCAACGAACTGAAGGACAAGCGGGCGCTTCTGGTGCGTGAACTGTCCGAGAAGATCGACATCGACTATGTGGATAACGGCGGAGGTGAGTTCACGGTCTGGACCAAGGCTGGACAAACCCTTGTTGATGGAACTGTAACGTTCTCGCTGGGCTTTGAGAATGCTCAATCCATGAAGGCGCTGACGTCGACCTCGAATTTTGATGGCGATATCTATTTTTCAGGTTCCGATGACTTCGAATACACATTCGAAGTGGTGTCCAGTGGGCTGGTTTCCAATGCAGGCAGTGCCGCCCAGATGCGGGTCTCTCTGGATGGTGGCAAGACCTGGCTGACCGACGATGATGGCAACGAGATGCATGTCGCGGCGCGCCCGGAAGGCGGCAAGACGACTGTCGGCGACCTGACCATCTGGTTTGGTTCCACTACGGATTCCAGTGGGACCCCTGCCGGTGACCTGGAAGTAGGGGACAAGTTCACTGTTGTGCCCAAGAAGTCGCTGTATTGGTACCGGACGACGTCTTCCAAGGAAAATATCACCCCGCAGATTTATGCCAATGGTGCCGACAACGAGTCGCGCCTGACCGGTGGCGCTCTGGCTGGCTATTTCCAGTTCAGAGATCAGCATGTGGGGCGCTACCTGGATAAGCTGGATGGTTTTTCCAAGGCTTTGATCTGGGAAGTGAACCGATTGCAGAGCCAGGGCATGGGGTTGCAGAAGTTTGATACTGCAACGGGTACATATTCTGTCGATTCAACCACGGCAGCCTTGGGGAGTAACGGGTCTGGTCTTGCCTTTTTCGACAAGCTGCAAGATGGCAACATGTCCTTGTATTTTTATGATGAAGCCAGCGGAGAGTTGGCCTCGGGAGCTTCCTTTGGTCCTCTGGATTTCGGTGGTGGCGCCAACTTCGATGCATCGGTCCATTCCATGACTGACGTTGTTGATGCCATCAACAATACTTGGGGAACCTTCATGACCGCCGATATCGTCAACAACCGTGTTCGGATGACAGCCAACACGGGATACGAATTCGGGTTTGGAACCGATACTGCTGGCCTCGCCGCCGCTCTAGGTGTGAATACGTTCTTCGAGGGTGACAGTGCCGCCAGCATGGAAATGACGACGCTGGTTCGTTCCGATCCTGACTTCATCGCCAGTGGACATGCCAATGGCACAGGAGAGATCAACTCGGGCGACAACACCACCGCGCTGTCCATTGCCCAGTTGAAGGATAAGGTTGTGACCATCAATATCAACTCCGAGAACCCTGTGAATCAGACCATCGGGGAATATTACAACGGGCTTGTGGCAGGTGTTGGCGCAGATACGGCCACTGCCGAATTCAATCTGAATTTCAATAGAACCCTGGCTAAAGACCTGAACACCAGACAGCAGGAAACCGCAGGCGTGAACCTCGATGAAGAGATGGCCAATCTCTTGAAGTTCCAGCATTCGTACACAGCGGCCTCAAAGTTGGTGAAGACGGCGGATAGCATGATCCAGACCCTTCTGGGGATGAAGAACTAGCGGGGAGCGTCCATGCGTATATCGACACAGACACGATTTACCTTTTTCATCGGCAACATGAACGATGCCCTTGGTGAGCTCATGGAGCTGAACATCAAGGCCTCGACTCAAAAGGATGTTAACCGTCCTTCCGATGACCCCGTTGGCATGGCTCGTATCCTGGATCACCGCGAGACCATTGCAGCCCTCGACCAGTATGCGGAGAATATCAATACGGCCACGGGGTGGCTGGGATTTGCCGATAGTACCCTGACCCGTACCAATGAGATTTTGACCCGCATCAGGACGCTGGCAGAGCAGGCGGCTACGGGCACCATGAGTGCCGATAACCGTGAGCAGGCCAGCTACGAGGCTCGACAGTTGCACGAGGAACTGATTGTTCTGGCCAACTCCAAGTACGAGCAGCAGTATATCTTTGCCGGACATAATACTGGAGAGCAGGCCTTCGAAAGGGCTTTGTGGCTGAATGATAACGACGGTGCCACGGCCGGGACCACCTTCTCCATTACCGGTGATGCCAACAAGACGGTGCTTGTCCGATTCACCACGGCGGGAGCCGTGGGAACGGATGCTCTGGACTATGAATACTCCACTGACGGCGGTACGACTTTTACCTCGGGGAGTATTCCGGCGGTGGCTGGCGACAAGACCTTGAATCTTGGTGGCGTCCAGTTGACTCTGGAGGCAGGCACCACGGTGACGGCGCATGATCCTGCCGTTTCTGGTGATGCAAATAATGGGACCTGGATGTGGATCCGGCCCACCGCCCAGTACAAGGGTGATGATAACGACGCCATAAGTGTAGATACCTTTGGCCCGTCGCTGCTCTCCAATGCCGCCTCCGGTATTTTCAACAAGAACGTCACCGTGCGCATTGATTCTGATGCCGCACTTGATAGTGATCCTGTGGAGTACTCCTACAGTACCGATGGTGGGAGCTCCTGGGTCGAAGGACTGACGACTGACGGGTCGGGCAGTGCCACGGAGTTGAGCCTTGTGGTGCCGGGTGGAACCCTGACGCTGTATGATTCGGGTTCGGGTAACACTCTGACCGCTGGTGATCAGTGGATTATCAGGCCACGCACGGCAAATGTGCAGATGGAAATTTCCCCCGGTGAGAACATCACCGTGAACAACGTCGGAAAGGATATTTTCGGCGGGATCTATCAGGACCCCAGCTCATCGGTTCTGACACTGGCTCCCGGCGTTCCATCCTCCGAGAATATGTTCGATACCGTGGGCAGGCTGATCGGCTACATGGAAACCAACAACCAGGGAGGCTGTCAGGAGGCGCTCGAAGAATTGACACCGATTTCCGAGCGCATCATGAACTATGCGGCCCGCGTCGGTGCGTCTGAAAACAGATTGCAGGTGGCCAGTGGAATTCTGGATACCATGCGCAATAACGAGAAGGAGCGCCTTTCGTCCGTTGAGGACGCCGATGTGACCGAATTGATGACCAATCTTGCCAATCAGCAGATGGTGTATGAGACCGTGTTGCGGTCCTCATCCATGGTGATGCGCATGAGCTTGGTCAATTACATCTAGCGGGGGAAGCGGCCAGGGGCCGCATGGATTCGCTTGGCTAGGAAGGCTGGGCGGAGGAACGACAACCAACGGGTTGACATGCTTATTCTTACCCGCCGTCCCGGGGAGAGCATTTACCTCGGCGACGACATCAAATTGACGGTCCTCAGCGTGCAGGGCAAGCAGATCAAGGTCGGGCTGGATGTGCCCGACGATATGCCCGTGTATCGCGAAGAGGTGTATTTGCGAGTACAGGAACAAAATAAATTAGCCCTTCAACTTACAGACCAGGACCTCCTGGCAGCGACGCAGTTATGGCACAAGAAATAGAGCGCACAGTAAAGACCCGTCTGGGCAGCCTGGCCGTGGACATGAACCGGGTGATTCGCTTCCCCCGGGGCATCATCGGTTTTGAGGATTGCAAGGAGTTTACCCTGCTGCAGCTCAAGGAAGATTCACCCTTCTTGATCTTGCAGAGCATGACTCGTCCCGATCTTGGGCTGATGGTGGCTGATCCGTATACCTTCTTGCCGGACTATAACGTCAAGATTGGCTCTGCGGAGCAGAAGATTCTTAAATTAGATAATATTCGTCAGATTGCGATTCTGGTGACGGTGACCATCCCTCCGGGTAGGCCCGAGGAAACGTCCCTGAACCTGATGGGACCGATCATAGTCAATTCCCGTTCCCGGGTAGGACTGCAGGTTCCGCAAGTTGATACCAAGTATCCCAATCGCTTTTTGGTGAGTGACAGAGAAAACGAAGCTGCCGAAGCCCTGAATGAAATTCAGGACGCCGGCAGCGGTAAGCTGGCTGGTTCGGAAGTCGGGGCGGCTGCTAAATAAGCAGTTCCAAATCCTCTTCCACGATCTTGGCCGCGGTCTTGCGCAGGTCGGGAGTGTATTCACCCGACTCCACGAGGGCCTTCAGTTCGTTGACCTTTTGCTGGCGGATGTCCGGAGCGCTTTGCGCTTCGGATGTCGCGCTGGCGACAAGCCTGGCCTTACTGGAGACCTTGACAGAATCGCCTTGCCCGGAAGTTGAGGACTTGGAGCCCTTTCCCTTCTTGGTGGACGAATCGGACTTGTCGACCCGGTCGTAACTCTTGAGTCCGTTGATGAGTCCGTTGATTTCCATAGCCGTCTCCCCTTGTACCGTCCCTAAAGCATCGTATCATTGACCCTTTCCAGGGTTATCTCCCACAAACGGTTGAATACGTGATGCCTTTCCGGGTCGGTTACTTCCATTGGGTCCTCTCCGACAAGTCGGAAAATCTGCAGGTCCACCTCGGCGGGCGGATACTCGAATCGGAATGTTTCCCCAAACTCCCGATTAAGTTGTTGCAGGATTTCAAGGACCACCTCATTCTCGCTTCCCGAGACAATAAGGTTCTCCACTATCTCCCTAGCCACCTGCTCCACCAACATTCTGCGCTTGGCAAGTCTTGAAATGGTGACCTCTTCCTCGGCTCCCGCCGCTGCGAGGGATTGTTTGAATCGTGCCAAACGACGGGCGCTTGTAAGTTGCCTGCCGTAGGTTTTAAGCATTCTGCGAGTTTCGTATGAGTGAGCTGCTGACACGATATGTTCCCTCTTACGTTGCTTATCGGACGCTTGTTGCTGAAACTTTAGGTCTCTTAAGGAATTAAAATGAATTCAGTGCAAGATGAAAATGCAACCTTCTGAGATTGCATGTGAAGTTGTTTCAGGGCATTCGTCAGCCTTGAATCCGTGGGCCGTATGGTCTAGAGAATGGTCACTATGACTGAGAAACCACAACATGTCTTGATTGTTTCCAGAGCCGGGCATCCCGATGCACCTGGCCTGGCTGAGGAAATTCGTCTCTGGCTGGAAGGCCGTGGAGTACGAGCCCGAACGGCGGAAAATAATGGTTCCGACGGTGCCGATCCACTGCCCGTGGAAGGCTGTGACCTCATATTGGTCCTAGGGGGCGACGGCACCATGATCAGTGTTGCCAGGCAGGTCGAGGGACGTGTGCCCATGCTGGGACTGAATCTTGGGCGCCTGGGGTTTCTAACGGAACTGACCTCCGACGACTGGCGAGGTTTTCTGAAAAGCGTATTGGCGCAATGCTGCCGCTATTCGGAGCGCCTGATGTTGCACTACGAGGTGCAGCGGGCCGGCGTTGTTGTTCATGAAGGACTCGCCATCAATGATGTCGTGCTCAACAGAGGGAACCTTGCTCGGCTTATTCGCCTGGGTCTGGAGCAGGATGGGGAACCTCTGGGCAGCATGCGGGCCGATGGCTTGGTTGTCGCTACTCCCACAGGATCGACAGCGTATTCCATTTCGTCGGGCGGTCCCATCGTGCATCCCGAATTGGACGTGTACTCCGTGACGCCTATCTGTCCGTTCCTGCACAATTTCAAGCCCATGGTTCTGCCTGGGAATTTGAAATTCACCGTGCGCGTCGAGGAACCACACTCTGAGGTTTTTCTGACCGTGGACGGGCAGGACTGTATTCCTTTGAATCATAGCGATGTGGTCCAAATTGTCCGTGCCGAGGCCCATCTTAAGCTGCTGGAGCCGGAACGTTCAGCCTATGTCTCCCGGTTGCGAGCCAAGGGCGTCATTGAATAGCGGCGGAGAGCAATCCCATGACAGTGTCTTGTCATCAACTCCTGCTAGGAACGACCAAATGAATAATGATCAGATTTTGCGCCGATTGGTCGTGTTCCTGATTGCCGTGTCTCTGGCGGCATGTCTGGCAGGTTGTCCGGGCAGGGTTCCGCCTCCGCTGGATTCGATTTCTACCCCTAGCGCGCGAACCCTGGCCAGGATGCTGGATCCACAGACCCAGAATCTGGCCTCTTGGGAAGAACTGCGCCCTGGTCTGGAACGCAGCTTGAAATACGTTGCTGCGCGTCCTGTGGATGGTGTTGCCGTGCATCAGGACGGGGTGGTCGTGACCTGGGACAGGATGCGAGTGACCCTTGAGGAGCTCTTGCGGGTGTTGCCCGAGCTGGATGAGCACCCCGAGCTTTTGGCTGAACGCTTTGAATGGCTAAGAATTGGTCCCGAAGATCCGCTGATGACAGGCTATTATGCCCCGTATCTGGAGGCCAGCCCAGTACCTACCGAGGAATTTAGCTATCCTCTGTATGCTATCCCTGATGATATGCAGGTGCTGAACCTTGGGTCGTTCCATCATCGCTGGGAAGGGCAGAAGCTTGTGTATCGCGTCGAGAATGGCAAGGCCGTTCCCTATCATGGGCGCAAGGCCATCGACTTTGAAGGGGCTCTGGAAGGCCAGGGGTTGGAAATTGCCTGGGTACGTGATCTGACGGATGTTTTCTTTTTGCATATCCAGGGCTCCGGGCTGCTGATGTTTCCCGATGGCAGCACGCGTCATGTCCTCTATGCGGGGAAGAACGGGCACAAGTATGTGAGTCTGGGGCGAGTGTTGGCGGATCGTGGCTTGTTGCCCCTTGAAGGCATGAGCATGAAAGTGATTCGGGATTTTTTGGCAGAACACCCCGAGGACGTCCCCGAGTTGCTGTCCACCAACCCGAGCTATGTTTTCTTTCGTTTGGGTGACGACGGACCCTATGGCGCCATGGGCAAACTGTTGACGCCGCGAGTCAGCATGGCTACAGACCCGAAGTTCCTGCCTTTGGGCTCGGTGTTAGCCTTCCAGACTCTGATGCCCCCCGAAACTCCCGGTGGCCTTGGCCGTCCGGTATCGGGAATCGGCCTGGCGCAGGACAAGGGTGGAGCTATCAAGGGCACGCGCATCGATTATTATTGCGGTAGCGGTACCGACGTCGAATATTTCGCCGGGCATATCAAAACCCGTGCAAGCGTCCATCTCATACTCATCCGAGAGGAGAACTGAACATATGACCACGACTTTGGCCGATATACAGCAGGCCGTTTCCCATATCATCGAAGAACAGGGCCTACAGGTTGACTCCTGGCATCAAGGTGACCCCGGTGAATTGCCCGAACCTGCTCCTGCAGGAGATTTGCAGGTCATGATCGCCATGGCAGCCCGCGAGCATCAGGCCAACTACCAACTCTGGCATGTGGAAGACGAAGCCAGACGCGTGGATGTCGGCCCTGAGATTATTGCTGATTGCAAGCGCCGGATCGATGGCCTGAATCAGCGCCGCAACGACCTTATCGAGAAGGTGGACGCCTGCCTCGTGCCTTTGGTATCACCGCTCATTCCAGCTGAAGCTCCAGAGCGCTATAATACCGAGACCGTGGGGACGGCCTTGGATCGGTTGTCCATTATTGCCCTGAAAATTTTTCATATGCGTGAACAGACCGAGCGGGATGATGTGGATCAGGAACATCTGGATTCCTGTCGTTCCAAACTGGCGGTGCTCGAAGAGCAGCGTGACGATCTGGCCCGCAGCGTTTCCGAACTGCTGGAGGAATACGCTGCCGGAACCAAGCGTCCCAAGGTCTATTATCAATTTAAGATGTACAACGATCCCAAACTCAATCCTTCGCTGTACGCAAATAAATAGTAACGACAAATATTTAGAATAATTAACGAACGTTCGAAGGTGATCCCATGCCCCAGTACGAAGCCGTTATCGGCCTCGAGGTCCATGCCCAGCTGAAGACCAAGTCCAAGCTGTTTTGTTCCTGCTCTACCGAGTTCGGCAAAGAGCCCAACTCCAACGTTTGCCCCGTGTGCTCCGGCATGCCTGGCGCGTTGCCCGTTATCAATGAGCGGGCCGTGGAGTATGCCACCCGCATGGCATTGGCTACGGGCTGTTCCGTGAACCTGAAGAATGTGTTCGCCCGCAAGAACTATTTTTATCCCGACCTGCCCATGGGGTATCAAATCTCGCAGTTCGAGTTGCCCATTGCCGAGCATGGCAAAATCGACATCGAGACCGAGAAGGGCGGCAAGAAGACCGTTGGAGTCACGCGCATTCACATGGAAGCTGACGCCGGAAAATCCATTCACTCCCAGGCTGAGAATGCCAGTTTTGTGGACCTGAACCGTGCCAGTACGCCACTGATCGAGATTGTCAGCGAGCCGGACATGAGCAGCCCGGAGGAAGCCGAGGCCTACCTGCGCAAGCTGCACGCCATTCTGCTGTACTTGGGCATCTGCGACGGCAATATGGACGAAGGCTCCTTCCGTTGCGACGCCAATATTTCCATCCGTCCTGTGGGGCAGAAGGAGCTTGGTACTCGTACCGAGCTGAAGAACATGAACTCGTTCCGTAATGTGCGCCGGGCTATTGCCTATGAGATCGAACGTCAGGAAGACTTGGTGGATGATGGTGAGGCTGTAGTGCAGCAAACTCGGCTCTATGATGCTGACGCGGGCACGACCCATGCCATGCGTGGCAAGGAAGAGGCCCACGACTATCGCTATTTCCCGGATCCGGATCTGGTGCCATTGGTACTGGAACAGACCTGGGTGGATGAAATAGGTGCCTCGTTGCCCGAGCTGCCCGAAGCCAAGTTCGCTCGGTTCATGGAACAGTACGGCCTGCCAGCCTCTGATGCCGAGGTCTTGACCGCTGATCGTGCGTTGGCCGAGTATTATGAAGCTGCTATTGAGGGCTTCGACAATCCCAAGAAGGTTGCCAACTGGATGATGTCCGACATGCGCCGCATGTTGAACGACAACGTCTGCTCCGTGGCCGATTGTGGCTTGGCTCCCAAGGACTTTGGGACGTTGGTCAGAATTGTGGACGAAGGCTCCATCAACCAGAAGGTGGGGCAAAAGGTTTTCAAGGAACTCTTCGAGCAGGGCGGCGATCCCGAAGCCTACGTCAAGGACAAGGGCTTGGTGCAGATCTCCGACACCGGAGCACTGGAAATCGCCGTGGACGAGGTCATTGCCGAGAATCCGTCCGAGGCCGAGGCCTTCCGGGGTGGCAAGAAAAAGCTCATGGGTTTCTTTGTCGGGCAGATCATGCGCAAGACCAAGGGGCAGGCTAATCCCAAGTTGGCCAATCAACTTCTCAACGAGAAGTTGAATTAGGGCGGACTGCCCATTTGGCACCGTCTGCTTTGTTGTCACGCAGGATTCGAAATCTCACGTATGTTTTGATACGCATCGATCTCGAATCCTGCTTACGCCTTGCATCCGGCACCAACTGAACAATCCGCAGTGCTAAGAGGAATGGTTGCTGAACGCCTTGGGTGGAAAGTTGGTTTTGTTGATTTTTTTATGAAAGCCTAGGGTTGTCGTCATGAGGCTGCAATAGCGACTGATTATGAGATTATTTCAAGGGGCCGGTTGGCCCCTTTTTAGAATGACCAAAGAGCCTGGCTGTTCAAAAATGCGTGGATGGTAGGCGCGAGAACACATCAAGGCTGAAATGTATCTGTGAATACATGAGGGTTTGATGTGTTTGAAGCAACACCGCAGACACGTGTTTTTCAGCAGCCGACAAAGGAGCAAGCGAATGGATTGGCATATGGTCTGGAACGATACTAAAGATCAGCTGGACCTCTTGGATCAGCGTTTTCTGCCCACACGTGAAGACTGGTACGCCTGCACGGATACCGACAGCACCATCTTTGCGCTTCAGGTCATGGTCATTCGTGGTGCTCCCGCCATTGGTGTAACCGCGGCCTATGGCTGCTATCTGGCTGCCAAAGAGGCCGCCCCGGCTGGCGACAATTGGAAGCAGAAATTGGACGAGTTGCTCATCAAGCTGGAAGACGCCCGGCCCACGGCTGTGAATCTGCGTTGGGGGGTGCGCCGTATGCGCGCCGCTTGGGACGAACAGCTAGAGTTGGACAATGCCGGACTGCGTGCCATGTGGCTGGAATTGGCCAAGGAAATCCACGAAGAGGACAAGCGCTTCTGTCGCAAGTTGGGCGAGATCGGCGGGACGGTCATCAACGACGGTGACACCGTGATGACCCACTGCAACGCGGGCGCCTTGGCAACCAGTGATTACGGCACGGCTCTGGGCGTGATTCGTGGAGCCTGGGACGCGGGTAAGAAGAAGATCAATGTCATCGCCAATGAAACCCGCCCCTTTTTGCAGGGCGCACGCCTGACCTCATGGGAACTCATGAAGGATGGCATTCCGGTCAAGGTCGCCTGTGATAACGCCTGTGCGTTGCTCATGAAGAAGGGCCTGGTGGATAAAGTCGTGGTCGGCGCCGACCGCATCGCGGCCAACGGTGATGCGGCCAACAAGATCGGCACCATGGGTGTGGCGATTCTGGCCAAGCACTTCGGGGTTCCGTTCTACGTGGCGGCTCCGCTGTCCACTATCGATCGCGAGACCCCGACCGGCGACGACATCCCCATTGAAGACCGCACCCCACGCGAGGTGACCCATGTGGGCGAGACCCAGATTGTGCCCGATGGAGTGGAGGTCTATAATCTGGCCTTTGACCCGACACCCAATGAACTCATCGCCGGAATCATCACCGAAGAAGGGATTCTGGAGCCGCCGTATGCCGAGTCCATCCCCGCGGCGTTTGCTCGTTCGGGGAAATAAATTCGATAATTTTATAATGCCCATGTTGTATTTTACTTGCGCAATGGGCCGATAGCGTATAGATACGCGGGCCGGTTGGGATGATATTCCTCGCCGGGCCCGCGTTTTCGCATTCCAAATCCCCTGAAAATCCAGTACAACGGAACCATCATGCTTGCTACCATCGCTCTTATCGGACGCCCCAACGTGGGTAAGTCCACGCTATTTAATCGGATGATTCGCTCTAACAAGGCGATCACCCATGACCAGCCCGGCGTGACCCGCGACCGAATCTACGGACTGGTGCGCCCCAGGAGCGGAGCCCAGCCTTTCGGTCTGGTGGATACCGGCGGCCTTGTGCCCGAGGGCGATGGTGATTTCGAACGCGACATCATGGATCAGGCCAACGAAGCCATGGGCGAGGCCAATGCCGTACTGCTGGTTGTGGATGCCCGCGAGGGACTAATGCCCGTTGATGAGCGTGTGGCCCGTGACCTGCGTGCCTCCGGTCTGCCGACCCTGCTTGTGGTCAACAAGGTCGATGGTCATGAGCAGGAATCCCTGACCGCCGATTTCCATGCCTTGGGTATGGATATGATCAGCGTGTCCGCTTCTCATGGCTATGGCATTCACGAGATGATGGATCGGGTTGAAAAATTTCTGAAGGACAACAGCATCGAGAGCGAGGAAGAGGCTTACGACGAGGAAAAGCAGGGCTTGCGCATTGCCATGCTCGGTCGCCCCAACGCGGGCAAGTCCTCCCTCATCAATGCCGTTCTTGGCGAACGCCGCATGATTGTCTCCGACAAGGCCGGAACCACCCGTGATAGCGTGGATGTGACCTTTGAGCGCCAGGGCAAGAAGTACACCTTCGTGGATACTGCCGGTGTGCGTCGTCGCACCAGGATCACCGATTCTCTGGAGCAGTTCTCCATCATGAAGGCGCTCAAGGCCTCGCAGAAGGCACAGGTTGCCGTGCTGGTGCTGGATGGCACCCAGACGTTATCTCATCAGGATAAGCGGCTGATCAATTTCCTGGACCGGGAAAAGACTCCGATCATTGTTGCCGTGAACAAGACAGATCTGATTCCCGGCCGTGGTGAACTCGACAAGCTCAAAGAGCATTTCACCCAGGAACTTTCCATTATCAAGCACGCTCCGGTGGTTTATACCAGTGCGCTGACCAAGGCTGGTCTGGGTGGACTGTTGCCCCTTGCCGAGAAGATCATCAAGGAATGTTCTCTGCGTGTGGGTACCGGTCAACTGAACCGCATCATGCAGGCCGTGATTGATCGCCACCAGCCGCCGGTGGTCAAGCGCCGCCGCGCCAAGTTCTATTATTTGACTCAGGCCGACACTCTGCCGCCAACCTTTGTCTTCTTCCTGAACGATTCCAAGCTCATCCCGCCGTCCTACGCCCGTTATCTGGAAAATCAGGTGCGTAAGCTCGTGGGCATCACCATGGCTCCGATTCTGATTCGCTTCAAGGGCACACACAAGAAGAGAACCAAGAAGTAACACGCGGGCCAGGGCCCGACTTTTCTTGACCTCCCCGCTGGTTTTTCTTAGGCTCCTGCGGCATTCATAGCTGCCCGCCAGGCACGCTCAGTTGAGCTTTTGCCCAGGCTTTGCCGTGATGTACAAATCAGAATCAAAGAGGGAGTTTCCATGGTCCAGAAAGCCGAAAAAATCTGGTTCGACGGCAAGCTCGTCCCCTGGGATGAGGCCAACGTTCATGTCCTGACCCATACTCTGCACTACGGGTGCGGCGTATTTGAAGGCATCCGGTCCTACAAACTCGCTTCCGGCGAGTCCGCCGTATTCCGCCTGCGCGAGCACATCGTCAGACATTTCAACTCCGCCAAGATCATGGAGATGAAGATCCCCTTCACGGTCGACGAGATCTACGACGCCGTGCTTGAAACCCTAAAGGTCAATAAGCTGGAAGAGGGCTATATCCGTCCTCTGTCCTTCATTGGTGAAGGTGTGATGGGAGTTCATCCCGGCAACAACCCCATTCAAACCATCATCGCCACCTGGCCTTGGGGAGCCTATCTGGGTGAAGACGCCCTGGAAAAGGGCATCCGCGTGAAGACCTCCACCTTCACCCGCCATCACGTCAACGTGATGATGACCAAGGCCAAGACCGTGGGCAATTACGTCAACTCCATCCTGGCCAAGCGCGAAGCCGTGGCTGATGGCTATGACGAGGCTCTGATGCTGGATACTGCGGGCTACGTGTCCGAGGCGACCGGTGAGAACATCTTCATCGTGCGCGGCGGCAAGATCAAGACCACTCCGCTGACCAGTGTGCTGGACGGTCTGACCCGCAATAGTTTGATCACCCTTGCCAAGGACCTTGGCTACGAAATCATCGAACAGCGCTTTACCCGCGACGAGTTGTACACCTCGGACGAGGCTTTCTTCTGTGGCACTGCCGCCGAAGTAACCCCCATCCGAGAGGTTGATCGCCGTGAGATCGGCGAGGGCAAGGCCGGTCCCGTGGCCAAGCACTTGCAGAAGGAATACTTCAAGGTCGTCAAGGGCGAGAACCCCAAGTACGATTCCTGGCTTGATAAGTATTCTGTCTAGATCGATACACGACCTGATTCGCCATTAACACGACCTCGCCGTACCGATTCGGTTCGGTGCGGCGAGGATTCCGGGACGCCATGAGCCAGTCGCATCTGACGCACAAGTATCGCCCGCAGCTGTTTTCCGAAGTCGCTGGGCAGGAGATGATCAAGGCCATTTTGTCGCGGGCGGCTCAGACCGATACCGTGGCGCCGGCCTATCTCTTTTCCGGCACTCGAGGCGTGGGCAAGACTACCATCGCCCGTATCTTCGCCAAGGCCATTAACTGCGAGAACGGACCTACCGCTGAGCCCTGCAACCAATGCAGCCATTGTCGCCAGATTCAGGCCGGAGCCGCCGTGGATGTGGCCGAGATCGATGGTGCGTCCCACACCGGTGTGGACAACGTTCGTTCCCTGAAGGAAGACGTGGGCTTTGCGCCCATTGACTGTCGCTACAAGGTCTTCATCATCGACGAGGCGCACATGCTCTCCAAGGGTGCTTTCAACGCCTTGTTGAAGACCCTGGAGGAACCGCCGCCTCACGCGACCTTCATCATGGCCACCACGGAACCGCACAAGTTTCCGGCCACCATCATTTCCCGTTGCCAGCATTATACCTATCAGCGTTTGACTCAGAAGGAACTGGAAGAGCATCTGACCAGCATCCTGGAAAAGGAATCCCTGCCGTTTGACGAGGATGCCGTGCTGCTCCTTGCCCGCCGTGGCGCAGGTAGTGTGCGAGACTCCATGTCGCTGATGGGGCAGGTCTTGGCCTTGGGCAGTGAGCGGTTGACCGCTTCCGATGTGCGCCAAGTTCTGGGGCTGGCCGGCCGCGATATCATGTTCCGCCTGCTGGAAGCGGTGCAGGGACAGGATTGTGTAGGCGTTTCACGCATTTTGCGAGAGGTGCTGGATCAGGGACTGGATCTGGGATTCTTTTTGCGCGAATTGACCGAGTGCTGGCGCAATATGTTTTTGCTGGCTCAGGCTGGCGACAAGGCCATGGATGTTTTGGATGTGCCCGGAGAAGAGGCCGATCAGTGGCGTGAGTGGTCAGGACGGTTCAGTCTGGCGCATATCCATGCCTGCTGGCAGTTGACGCTGGAAGGTCAGCAACGGGTCAAATCCAGCGTGGAACCTGCGTTGGCTCTGGAACTCCTGCTTCTCAATCTGGCCTATTTGCCCAGACTGATGCCTCTGGAGAGTATTGCCTCCACAGGGCAGGCACCGGCAGCTCCAGGGCCGCCAGCAGCTTCGACCCCGGTGCGGCAGTCGACTCCGGTTCCCCTGCATGACTCGGCTCACCCAGCCTATGAATCCATGGAGCAGGCTCCACCCAGGCGTTCGGCCCCTGCTGCCCCGGCACCAGCTTCTGCTCCTGACTCAGCAGCGACTTCAGGGAACCAGGATTCCGATCCTGCACCTGCGGAGGAAGACTCAGGGGCTGGGCACGGCGTCCCTGTCGTAGATGGTCCCAAGACCTGGAAAGGGTTTCTGGGCTATGCGGCGGAAGTGCAGGATAAAACCGGACAGGGGATCAACGGCCTGCAACAAGCGCATGCAGTCATTGAGGACGGAAGGGTCATTCTGGAATGCGTCAGTCGGCTGCATATGGAGCAGATTAAGCGTGGCGAGGCCTTCCATACCCTGACCAGACTGGCACATGAATATTTCGGGCCCGGTGTGGAAGTGCAGTGCACGGCACCGGAAAAGAAGCAGGTCAATCATAAGGAGCTTCGTAAGGATGCCACCAAGCATCCTTTGGTTGAAGCCGTGATGGAAGGCTTTGATGCGCGCATCGTGGATGTGCGGCCCGCGAAAGAAGATTAGGGAAAGGTGCTCCGACACCTTTGAAACGACAGCACAGACAAGGAGATTGATATGCGTGGTATGAACGATATGGTCCGTCAGGCGCAGATGATGCAGAAAAAAATGCAGAAACTGCAGGAAGAGATGGAAGACAAGGTTGTCGAGGCCTCTAGCGGTGGCGGTATGGTGACCGTGGAAGCCACTTGCAGTGGCGTGGTCAAGTCCGTGAAAATTGATCCTTCCGTGATCGATCCCGAAGACGTGGACATGCTGCAGGATCTGGTTCTGGCCGCAGTCAACGAAGCCGTGAAAAAGGGCAAGGATTTTGCTGAATCCGAGATGAAAGGCCTGACTGGCGGTATCAATATTCCGGGAATCTTCTAGGGCTTCGCATGCAGGATCAGCTTCCTGAAGCACTCCGGGTGGTGGTGGATCAATTATCCAAATTGCCCGGACTCGGCCCCAAAAGCGCCTTGCGTGCCGCTTTGGAATTGCTCAAGTGGCCCATGCCCAAAGCACAGGGCTTGGGCCAGAGCATTCTGGAATTGCGTGAGAAACTCTTTTTTTGTGAGCGTTGTGCCAGTCTGTCCGACTGCAACCCCTGCTGCATTTGCGCCAATCCTGGGCGTGATGATTCACAGCTCATGGTTGTGGCCGAATGGGACAGCCTGCTGACTATCGAAGAGGGCGGTTTCTACAAGGGCAAATACCTGGTCTTGGGTGGCCTGCTGGAACCCTTGGCGAATGTCTCCTCCAGTACCCTTGAGGTGGACCGTTTGGTGCGCCGCCTGGATGAAGGCAAAGTCGGTGAGATCATTCTGGCTTTGGGCACAACCCTGGAGGCCGAAACCACCGCATCGTTCATCAAGGACCTGGTGGAGCGCCGTTTCCCCGGGGTCAAGATCAGCCGGTTGGCTCAGGGCATTCCACTGGGTGCCGAGGTCAAATACATTGACCGCGAAACTTTACGGCAGTCGTTGCAGCATCGTCAGGATGTGTAGCCACTTCGGCGATTGATATTCAGGCCGGGGGCGTTTCTACGCGCTCCCGGCATTCTTGCATCCCAGCGAGGGACAGATGAGCGATACGCTCAAGGCCGAAGTACGGAATATTACCTTTCATAACCCATCCAACGGATGGACCGTTGCGCGTGTTCATGCGGATAACGGTCTTGGATCGGTTACGGTCGTCGGTGTGATGCCCGAGATCAACCCCGGCGAGATGGTGGAGCTTTCCGGCTGTTGGAAGGAACACCCCAAGTTCGGTCGCCAGTTTGAGGTGCATGTCTGCCAGCAGATGATGCCCGCCACCGAAAATGGCATTCGCCGTTATCTGGCCTCGGGTCTGATCAAGGGCGTTGGCAAGGTTATGGCCAAGCGGCTCGTGGAGGCCTTTGGCACCGAGGTGCTCGATATCCTCGACAGCGAGCCGGAGAAGTTGCTTGCCGTTGAAGGTGTGGGGCGCAAGACCTTGAGTAAAATCAAGGAATCATGGGACGCGCAGCACGAGGTGCGCAACCTGATGCTGTTCCTGCAATCCCATGATGTTTCGCCCACTCATGCTGCTCGTATCTATCAGCGCTATGGCAACAGCGCAGTCAAAAAGCTCAAGGATAATCCCTACGAATTGGCCTATGAGATTCGAGGCGTGGCGTTCCGTACTGCGGACAACATGGCCCTGAAACTTGGCTTTGCCACGGACGCTCCGCAGCGTATCGAGGCGGCGGTGATTTATGCCCTGTCGTCGGCCTCCTCGGACAAGGGGCACCTGTTCCTGCCCTTTGAGAAACTCGTTCCGGCGGTTTTGGGATTGCTGGAAGGCGGACAGACCGGCTGCGGCGGGGCTGCACCTACCGAGTTTGATATTCCTCTGGACGAGGAAGGCTGGCCTTGCGACGAGTACGTCGCCATTGGCCCTGTGCAGGTGGAGGCCGCCGTCGGTGATCTGTCCGTGCGCAAGAAGGTCATGGTGGAGGACCTCTCGGCTCAGGGCATCGAGCGTGCCGTGTATCTGATGCAACACTACAGGCAGGAGACGGAGATTGCCTCTCGCCTGTATCATCTCATCGAGCATCCTACACCGCTGGATATAAAGAAAATCCGCACGGTGATGCCCAGACTGGAGGCCTCGGACAAGATCGAACTGTCCGGCGAACAGCGCGAGGCCGTGTTGGGTGGTTGCGAAAACAAGATTTTTGTCATTACAGGTGGGCCGGGAACGGGCAAAACCACTATTACGCGCATCATGGTTCAGTGCCTGGACGAGATGAAGTTCAGGATCAAGCTTGCCGCTCCCACGGGCCGAGCTGCCAAGCGCATGGCCGAAGCCACGGGGTTCCCTGCCTCAACCCTGCATCGGCTGCTCCAGTATTCGCCTGACGGTGGCTTTGCCAAGAGTGAGGATGACAAGCTCAAGGCCGACGCCGTGGTGGTGGACGAAGCCAGTATGCTGGATGTGTCATTGTTTTTGGCGCTGCTGCGGGCATTGCCTCTGACCTGTCGCCTGATTCTCATTGGCGACGTCAATCAGTTGCCCAGTGTGGGGCCTGGCAATATTTTGTCTGATGTCATCGATTCCCAGGCCGTACCCAGTGCGGTGCTGACTCGTATTTATCGTCAGGCTCGGGAGAGTCTGATTGTGACCAACGCCCATCGCATCAATAACGGCCAACTCCCCGAGAATCCCGAGCCTCCGGGTCCGGAGCATGATTTTTTCTGGGTGCGTCGTCAGGAAGCAGCCGATATCCAGCGTTACATCCTTGAATTGGTGACTGAGCGCATCCCCACGGCCTATGGCCTGGACCCGAAACGGGATATCCAGGTGCTGACCCCCATTCATAAGGGGGAGCTAGGCACCCAGGCCCTGAATGCCCTGCTCCAGGAGCGGATCAACCCGAGTGGCCGCGAGATCAAGCGTGGTAACACCATTTATCGCGTGGGCGATCGGGTCCTGCAGCTCAAGAATGATTACGATAAGGATGTCTTCAACGGCGACCTGGGCTGGATTGAGGACGTGGACCCCAATGATGGCGAAGTGTTGGTCAATTTTGACGGGCGCATGGTCATGTACGAGTCCTTTGAACTGGATGAATTGGCGCCTGCCTATGCCATCAGCGTTCATAAATCCCAGGGCAGTGAATACCCAGCAGTGGTCATGCCCGTGGTCACACAGCACTACGTGATGCTTGAGCGGAACCTGATCTACACGGGATTGACGCGGGCCAAGCGCCTGGCTGTCATGATCGGCCAGACCCGGGCCATGAACATCGGCCTGGGGCGCAAGGAGAGTCGCAAGCGTTTTACCCATCTTCGTTACCGACTCCAGGAAGCAGTGAACAGATAGACCGTTGAAAATCCCGCGAGGACGGTGTCGCTGCGCGAGAATCAAATCTTCGTGTATGTTGAATACGCGTCGGCCTTGATTTTCCCTGGCTTCTAGCCCTTACTGTTTTTGAACGGTCAGCGAAGAAAAGATGCTGCGCTGTGTGGATTTCGTGCATTCAGCAAATTTCATGATACAGGTCATCGTGTGCCTGGCGGTCTCGAGTTTTTTCAGGTGCGGACAGGTCAGGCGATTGACTGAATTGGCCCTGGATTTGTGTTAACAATATTTATGTGAGAGGCGCTCATGCCCAATCCTCCTTCCATATTGACCATTGCAGGGTCGGACTCCGGCGGTGGAGCCGGAATCCAGGCCGATCTGAAGACGTTCGCCATGCTTGGTGGTTATGGAATGTCCGTGATCACGGCGCTCACCGCCCAGAATTCCATGGGTGTTACGGGTATCGAGGCACCATCTGCCGAATTCGTTGCCTTGCAGCTGACTACCGTGCTGGAGGATTTTGAGGTTGCTGCAGCCAAAACAGGAATGCTTTTCTCCGCATCCATTATCGAGTCCCTGGCCGAGAAGCTGGAAGGTAAAAATTTCCCACTGGTGGTGGACCCCGTTTGTGTCAGTCAGAGTGGTCATCGTCTGCTTCAGGAAGATGCCGTTCAGGCCCTGCGTGAGCGGATGTTGCCGCTTGCCGATTTGTTGACCCCCAACCGTCCTGAGGCTGAACTGCTCGCCAATATTGAAATAGCAGGGGAGGTTGACCTCCACGAGGCGGCGGCCAGACTGCATGATATGGGTGCCGGAGCCGTACTTATCAAGGGCGGACATTTTGACGAAAGTGAGTTGGGGCAGGGCAGGATGGCTGATTGGCTGTTCATGCCAGGCCACGAGCCGTTGGTGCTGGAACAGGAGCGCGTGGAAACCACCAACACTCACGGTACTGGCTGTACCCTGTCTGCGGCTATTGCTGCGGGTTTGGGTCACGGGCTGCATCTGGATCAGGCCATTTCTCTGGCGCAGGAATATTTGAACCTCGGGCTGCGCACGGGGTTTGCTCCCGGGCGGGGATGTGGTCCGATAAACCACAGTGCCACGTTGCAGTACGGGTTGCGCGGGGATATGTCGGAGGATGTCGTGGCCCGAGTCGCTGAATTGACGGCAAAGTACGGCTTTTGAACGCTGTCCGTGGCGTGAGAAGGCTTGACATGAATGTATAAATGAGGTCTCTACCGGCGGGCGGGATTGACACCGAAGCCGCCCACGAGTAGGTGACTACCGTTTGCGAGAGTGGCGGAATTGGTAGACGCACTAGGTTTAGGACCTAGCGGGTAACCGTGGGAGTTCGATTCTCCCCTCTCGCACCAAATTTTTGTTGGTGGCGCGGATCGTTTTAAGACGACCCGCGTCTTCCGTATATTTCATTAATGGGAACGCCGAACAGGTCAAGGAGGAGTTAATCCATGGAATATAAAGCCGAAGAAAAATCTCCCGTCGAACGCAAAATCGACGTCACCATCCCCGTTGAAGAGGTGAATGCGGCCATCAGTGCCACCATCGCCATCTACAAGACTTCTGCGGATTTCAAGGGCTTCCGTAAGGGCAAGGTCCCGACCAAGATGGTCGAGGCACGCTTCAAGACCCAGATCTACGAGGAAGCCACCACTGATCTCATCAATTATCAGATCAACGAGATTCTGGGCGAGCTGAAATTGGCACCCTTGTCCCGTCTGGAAGTCGATGCCGAGCTGCTGGTTCGCGACGAGGAGTTCACCTATTCCGTGGCCTTCGAAGTTGCTCCTGAGATCACGCTGCCCGAGTATCACAATCTGGAGGTTGAGCAGGAGAAGCCTGTTATCAATCCTGCCGAGATTGAAGCCGTTGTCGAGCGCATCCGTGGCAACCTGGCTGAAGAGATCAAGGTTGAAGAGGACCGCACCGCCGCTGACGGCGATATCGTCATGGTCACCTTCAATGCATGGGAAGATGGCAAGGCCATCGACGAGATCAAAGCCAGCAACTTCCGCATGGTGCTCGGTGAAGGTCAGTCTCTGGCTGACTTCGAGAATATCATCAAGAAGCTCAAGGCTGGCGAAAAGGGCGAAGGCGAAGTCGCTTTCCCCGAGGACTTCATCAATAAGGATTTCGCAGGAAAGTCCGTGACCATGCGTGTCACCCTGCACGAAATCAAGAAGCAGTCCCTGCCCGAACTCGACAATGATTTCGCAGCCAAGGCTGGCGGTTTCCGCGATATGGAACAGCTTCGTGAAGCCATTGAGAGTTCCTACATGGAGTCCCGCAAGAGCCTGGTGAAGGCCGCTGCCCAAAAGGACATGGTTGATGCCGTGCTGGCGAAGATTGACTTCCCGCTGCCTCCTGCCATGGTTGAAGAACACATTGACCGTCAGGTGCACGAATTCACCCAGCGCATTGAGCAGCAGGGCAGAAGCATCGAGGCTTTGGGCAAGACCCCCGAGGAAATCCGTGAGGATCATCGGGGTCCTGCCGAGACCACCGTTCGCACCCAGTTGCTGCTTCTGGCCATTGCCGCCAAGGAAGATCTTTCCATTTCCCGCGAGGAAGTTGAGCAGTATGTCCACCAGGAAGCCATGCGTAACCAGCAGGACCCCGAGTCTGTGAAGCGTTTCTATGAGGACAACAACCTGATGTTCGCCCTCAAGGATCGCCTGCTGTGCGACAAGGCTGTGGAACTCGTGTATTCCCTCGCCAAGGTCACCGAGGTTGAGCCTCAGATCGGCGAGGAGCCCAAGAAGAAAGCCCCGGCCAAGAAAGCCGCCGCCAAGCCCGCTGCTGACGGCGAGCTGGTCATGACCAAGGGTGGCACTCCCTTCAAGACCGAAGGTGCTGCCAAGTCCCGGCTGAAGGCTCTGGATATCGAGGGTGAGATTGTCGAGGCCGATGGTGGCTTCGCCATTAAGCCCACGGCTTAGTTTATTTGATGCCAAAAGGGCGAAGGCCGAATGGCCTTCGCCCTTTTTTTTTACGGATTGCCGTGAACTTCGACATTGTCGCGGCTTTTCTTGCATTTCGAGGGTGGACTCGTGTCAACACGATGGCTATAGTTTGCCCAGGCGAATTGACGCCGCACCTGAACATCCGAGAAAAAGGGAGAAAAGTGCACATGGCAACCATTCCCATTGTTGTTGAATCCACCGGCCGTTCCGAGCGGGCTTACGACATTTATTCCCGACTGTTGAAGGACAGGATTATCCTGCTTGGCACTCCTGTGGACGACCATGTGGCCAGCCTGATCTGCGCACAGCTTCTGTTTTTGGAGTCCGAGAACCCTGAGAAGCCAATCAATCTGTACATAAACTCTCCCGGCGGAGTCGTGACAGCAGGGCTCGCCATTTACGATACCATGCAATACATCTCGTCTCCGGTCTCCACCGTTTGTATCGGTCAGGCCGCCAGCATGGGAGCGTTGCTGCTTTCTGCCGGCGAAGCCGGAATGAGATTTGCATTGCCTAATGCCAGGATACTCATCCATCAGCCCCTTGGCGGAACGCAAGGTCAGGCCACGGATATTGAGATCCATGCCAAAGAGATTTTGCGCCTGCGTAAGCGGTTGAACCAGATTCTGGTTCATCACACCGGCCAGAAGCTCAAGAAGATTGAAAACGACACCGACCGCGATTACTTCATGGGTGCCGACGAAGCCGTGAAATACGGCCTGATCGACAAGATCCTCGTCTCACGGAAGGACTTGCAAGAAGAAGGTAAGGAGTAGCGATTACATGACCAAGCAGAAGATGGGCCTCCCTCCCGAGCTGTATTGTTCGTTCTGCGGCAAAAGTCAGGAGGAGGTTCAACGCCTCATTGCCGGGCCGGATGTCTATATCTGCGACGAATGCGTTTCCCTGTGCAACGAGATTATCGCCCAGGAAAGTCTTTCCGAGGAAGTGGAAGACGGCCGTCTGCTCACTCCCGCAGAGATCAAGGACCTCCTGGATGAATATGTCATTGGTCAGAAGCAGAGCAAAAAGACTCTGGCTGTTGCCGTGCACAATCATTACAAACGCGTGTTCTATGCCGGAAATTCCACTTCCGACGTTGAACTCGACAAGTCCAACATCTTGCTTATCGGTCCCACTGGCTCGGGTAAGACCTTGATGGCCCAGACTCTGGCGCGCATTCTCAAGGTTCCCTTTGCCATTGCTGACGCCACCACGCTGACCGAAGCCGGTTACGTGGGTGAGGATGTGGAGAACATCCTCGTGCAGCTGTTGCAGAATGCGGATTATGATATTGAGTCCGCTTCCAAGGGCATTATCTATGTTGATGAAATCGACAAGATTGCCCGCAAGAGCGATGGCCCGTCCATTACCCGCGATGTGTCTGGCGAGGGCGTGCAACAGGCGCTCTTGAAGATTATCGAGGGGACCGAAGCCAACATTCCGCCCAAGGGTGGGCGCAAGCACCCGCAGCAGGAATTCATCCGGATGAATACCGGGAATATCCTGTTTATTCTGGGTGGCGCTTTTATCGGCCTGGACAAGATTATTCAGCGCCGTGGCACGGGTGGCGGATTGGGTTTTGGAGCCGATGTGGCCGCCAAGAAGGAAGAGGAATTCAGCGAAGCGATCAAGTCCGTGTCACCCACGGATCTGATCAAATACGGGCTGATTCCAGAATTCGTTGGCCGTATTCCCATCGTAGCCACTCTGGAGGAACTCACCGAAGATGATTTGGTGCGCATTCTCACTGAGCCCAAGAACGCCCTGGTCAAGCAGTACGAGAAATTGTTCGAGCTGGACCACGTCAAGCTCAGGTTCACGACCAATGCCTTGCGCGCCGTTGCCGCTCTGGCCCTGAAACGCAAAACAGGCGCTCGTGGCCTGCGTAGCGTGCTGGAAGGCATCATGCTGGACATCATGTACCGCCTGCCGTCCATCGATGGCGTCAAGGAATGCGTGGTCAACAGCGCAGTGGTCGATGGTGCCCAGGAGCCACTGCTGATTTATCAGCAGGAAGCCCGCTCGGCTTAATCTGATTTGTTCTTTCACGGCCCGGATTCGTTCCGGGCCGTTGACAATCAGCGACCCGGAGTTAGTTAGAATTCAGCCCGCCCCCCGGCCCCCTGACCGGGGGGCGTTTGGCAGAATTGCATCCCGGAGGAGTTCATGACCAATTTTCTGACAGTTGATAACGATCCCCGCTCTGCCGACGTCCGCCTGCCGCTGATGTCCCTGCGTGAGGTGGTGATGTTCCCGAGGTCCATCGTGCCCCTGTTTGTGGGCCGTGCTGCCTCGGTCAAAGCCATCGAGACCGCCCTTGGCGAGCATAACAAGAAGATCTTCCTCGTGGCCCAGCGCACACCTGAGCAAGAGCGCCCCATGCCCGATGATCTTTATGAAGTAGGGACCGTCAGCAAGATATTACAGCTTCTTCGACTGCCCGATGGCACCATCAAGGTGTTGTTTGAAGGATTGTATCGCGCAACATGGTCTCCGGCTGGCGGCTTTGACGCCCTGGACGGTGATCTGGAAGACGATGTGTTCCCCATGGCCGATGTGGAGCGCATCGTGGATGCGGGACTTGATTCCGCAGACGGCGAGGCTCTTGTTCGCGCCACTCACGATGCCCTTGAGGAATACGGCAAGATCAACAAAAAGCTGGCGGCTGAGACCATTTCTGCCATCACTTCTCTGACCAACCCCGGGCGTCTGGCAGACTCCGTCATGCCGCACCTCAAAGTGGACTACGTCAAGAAGCAGGCTCTTCTGGAAGAGATCGATCCCAGTAAGCGCCTGGAGGAGACCTTTGCGCTCCTGCAGGGTGAGATCGAGATTGCCAATCTGGAAAAGAAGATCAAGACTCGCGTCAAGGACCAGATGGAGTCCAACCAGAAGGAGTACTATCTCAACGAACAGCTCAAGGCCATCAACAAAGAGATGGGCCGTGAGGAAGATCCGAATCAGGAAATCGTTGAGATCGAGAAACGTCTGGCCGAGAAGGTCATGCCCGATGAAAACCGGGAAAAGGCCCTGCGCGAGATCAAGAAACTCAAGCAGATTCCTCCATCATCCGCCGAGTACACCGTTGTCCGCAACTATGTAGACTGGATTCTGGATCTGCCCTGGAATGTGTGCAAGGAGACCTCTTTGAATATCGAAGAGGCCCGTGCCATTCTGGAAGAGGATCATTTCGGTCTGCAAAAGCCCAAGAAACGCATCTTGGAATATCTGGCTGTGCAGAGCCTCGTGGACACCATGAAGGGCCCCATTCTCTGTCTGGTGGGCCCTCCGGGAGTCGGTAAGACCTCTTTGTCCAAGTCCGTAGCCCGTGCCACCGGTCGTGAGTTCGTGCGCCTGTCCTTGGGTGGTGTACGTGATGAGGCCGAGATTCGTGGGCATCGACGTACGTATGTCGGCGCGCTGCCGGGCAAGATCATCCAGTCCCTGAAACGCGTGGAGTTCAACAACCCCGTGTTCTGCCTGGATGAAGTGGACAAGATGAGCATGGACTTCCGGGGTGACCCTTCGGCCGCCATGCTGGAGGTGCTTGACCCGGAACAGAACTATTCTTTCAATGATCATTATCTGGACATGGATTACGACCTGTCCAAGATCTTCTTCATCACCACGGCCAACAGCCTGCACTCCATCCCCCTGCCACTGCAGGATCGCATGGAGATCATCCAGCTGCCTGGCTACCTGGAGACCGAGAAGAAGCAGATCGCCAAGCAGTTCCTCGTGCCCAAGCAGATCGAGGAGCATGGCCTGAAGCCTGAGAATCTGGCTATTTCGGATAACGCGCTGATGGAGATCATCCGTCGGTATACCCGTGAGGCCGGTGTCCGAAATCTTGAGCGAGAGATTGCTGCAGTGGCTCGTAAATCCGCCATGAAACTGGTGGAGGACGGAGACCTTGAGCAGTCCCTGAAGATCACCAAGCAGAAGCTGCCCAAACTCCTGGGCGTACAGAAGCACAGCTATGGCTCCAAGGAAGATGCGCCTCAGGTGGGCGTGACGACCGGTCTGGCTTATACCCAGTTGGGTGGCGAACTGCTGATGGTTGAAACCGCTCTGATGCCTGGTAACGGCAAGATCGAGATTACCGGCAAATTGGGCGATGTGATGCAGGAATCCGTCAAGGCGGCATTGTCCTACATTCGCTCCCGCTCTGACCTGTTTGGCCTCAAGCGTGATTTCTACAAGCAAATTGACATCCATGTTCATGTGCCCGAAGGAGCTATCCCCAAGGACGGCCCGTCCGCAGGTATCACTCTGGGCACTACGCTGGCTTCGGCTTTGCTGAACATTCCGGTCAACAACGAATTGGCCATGACTGGCGAAATCACTTTGCGTGGTCGTGTCCTGCCTATCGGTGGCCTGCGCGAGAAGCTTCTGGCTGCCCATCGTGGCTTGATCAAGACTGTCCTGATCCCCAAGGAGAACACCAAGGACCTGAAGGACGTGCCCAAGGCTATCCTAAGGGACCTGACGATCATTCCGGTGGAGAATATGGACGAAGTGCTGGCCCATGCTCTGGTCTGTGCCGATCCGAAGTCCATCTTCAGTGGCAAGGACGCTGAAGAGTGCCCCATCTCGGCTTCGCTGATGAAGACCGATGAGGTCATCGAACAGACTCACTAAGGAGTCCCCTCGGAGAAATTGGTGCGGCAGTCGAACCATTGGTTCGGCGCGGCCTCCTGTTAGGTAAATAGAATAAATTAACCCCGGAGTTGGAAACAACTCCGGGGTTTTGATTTGGTAGGTAGACCATACTGGTGATTTTCAATGCGAAAGCCCGGAACTATTCCATAGTTCCGGGCTTTCTCCATATCCGTATGAAGCGGTGTGAAGGGCCGCTCTAGTCGGTAAGGTCGATGACGTTCGGTACGTCTTCCCGCACAGGCTTGGTCAGGGTGTGCATGTCCGTGAAATCGGGCAGCGCCCAGGTGTTCCAATCCTGTGTAGGGGTGCCAGCATCGTTCATGCTCACCTGCCGCAGGTTGGTGCTCACCGAGGGTTGGATGCGCCGTGCGCGTGCGCGTGCGCCTTCGTCCAGAAGCTGAGCCGTCTCGCGGGTGATCCGAATGGTTTGCGAGGCCATGGCCAACACCTCTCCGGTGGGAGCGTGCAGCAGGCGCAGATTGAAGCGCACGTTGCGCTGGGTCTGGCTGTAGGTGCCGGTCAGAATAACGGCGCTCTTCAGGTAACGGGCGTCCACAAAGCGGACGTCACGTGACAGCGACAATTCACCCAGGCCGGGTTCGAAAAGCATGTGCTTGGTCTTGCGGATTTCCTGAACACGATAGCCACTTTGCACGAACCACATGGCAAGCTCTTCGGCCAGCAGGCGCGACAGGGGCGAGCTTTCTTCCATGTTTTCCAGGCTCACAGGCGTGGACAGAATCAGCGTGGTGCCCTTGGCGGGGCCTTCCAGCAGTTGCAGGCGTTCAGCCAATTGGGTGTCCAACTGCGTGGCCGCAGACTTTGCTGCTCCGGGGATGCTCGTGGTACCTGCCAGGGCCGGAGCCGCGCAGCACAGCGTTGTCAGAACGGTGATGATCAACAGTACCTTTCTCATGTGGTCCTTCCTATCGTTGACTGAGGATCAATCGATCTGTGGCTTCGATTTCCAGGGCCAGTCGCTTGCGCATCTCTTCATCACGGGAAGTTGCCAACCCGTTCAGGAATGTCTCGCGCGCCAGTTCAAAACGCCCTTGGGTCTGATAGTGACGCCCCAGTGCAAGGCTGTTCACGCTATTTTCGTGATAGGGCAGGGCATGGGCGCCTTGCTCCGGCGCGGACCACGGCATCGAGCAACCTGAGAGCATTGTGGCAATTGTCAGCGTCAGCAAAAAATATTTCATATTCATGTGCTTTTCCTTCCTGCTAGTGCAGGTCGTCCTGCTGGAGCATGAATTCCAGACTGGCCTCGTCCTTCAGCTTGGCAAAGGATTTGACCTCGGTTTCGGCCTGTTGCAGCCGGATGCCGGTCCCGCGGGAGAGCATGGTCCGTGTGACCGGAGTCTGGGCAAAGACCAGATTCGCAGTGCGCAGCACCATGCCGTCCAGCGGACGGAAAAGGCGCGCATTGACGAACACATTGTGCTTGTCGAAATAGTAGGTTCCCGTCAGCACCAGCCCGGTCGTGGGCACAGGAGCCTGTTCTTCCATGCTGCGGGTCAGGGCGAACTCGCCGTCTTCGGGGCGTGTCATGATGCGTGGCAGGGTGCGGTATTCACGTACGGGGATACCCAGTTGGTTCAGCTCGTAGAAGAGTTGTTCGGCGATGTAACGCCCAAAGGAAGAGGAGCTTTCAAAGTTGTCCTGGTTTACGAATGAGGCGGGCATGGCAACGCCGTCCTGCAAGCCGTTTGTGCCGAGCTTTTCGAACAGTTGCGAGGCCATCTCACGAACCTTGAGGCGAATCTCGCGACCACCGGCATGTTCGGCGGAAGGCATGGGGATCGGCTTGTCCGAGCCAACCCAGACATAATCGCCACGGCCATCAGGCAGCATGGTTCCGGCGTGAACCTGACCATCGCTGTGCAGTCCATAGGATTGCCCATTCACATCGATTTTGCCGGTCTTGAAGGCCTTGACGCCTGCGCCCGGATCAAACGGACCCTGCTGCCCTGTGGCTTGGGCATTACGTTGAGCCAGCTTGTGAGCGGTCATGTCGTTCGGGGCGTCGTCCGCCGCCAGTGCGGGTACGGCCAGCAGCAGGATGAGTGCCAATATGGCCGGAAACGCTTTCGCGGTATGCATGCTCTCTCCCATGGGTTCGCGCGGTGCGCGTTACTTCTACTATCCTGACGTTCATATCGGCTGCTTACGATTTTTCCTTTACACAACGTGGGGGCTCAATGGGGGAATATTTTGACCCCTGTTTCCAGAGGACCGATTTTACAGTAGAATAAGGATTCAATCGAAAGGAGCGAATCATGCGTGGAATATTTGTTTTTATAGTGCTGGCTTTGATGATGGGCGGGGCAGGCGGGGCAGAAGCCCAGCATCCGCCGCTGGTGGACAATACCATTTATGCGGCACTGCTGGACGCGAATGTAAGCCCGACGGGTGAGGTTGATTATCGGGCATTGAAGATTCGCGAAGCCGAGCTGGATGCCTATCTGGATGTGCTGCGCGGAATCAACCCTCAGTCTCTGGGGCAGGATGAACGTTTTGCCTACTGGATCAATGTGTACAATGCGTTCACGCTGAAACTGATTCTTAGCGAGTATCCGGGGGTTGAGAGTATTCGTGATCTTGGTGGCCTGTTTTCAAGCCCCTGGAAGCGTAAGTTCATTGTCATCGGTGGGCAGGAATTGCATCTGGATAATGTGGAGAAGGATATCCTGATCCCGGAGTTCAAGGACCCAAGAGTGCATTTTGCCATTAACTGCGCCTCCAAGAGCTGTCCTCCGCTTTTGACGGAGCCCTATGAGGGGCAACGATTGAATGAACAGCTTACCGAGCGGGCACGTTCATTCGTCAACGATGGGCGCAATGTGGTTCTTCAGGGTGAGATGCTTTCTGTTTCGCGTATATTCAAGTGGTACGGGGATGATTTTGGTGATGTGGCACAGTATCTGATGCGATACGCCACCGGTGACTTGGCTCAGGGGATGCGTGCCTTGGGGCCCAAGGTCGAGGTTCGTTTTCTGGACTATGACTGGTCGCTCAACGGAAAGTAGGGTGGAAGTGAAAACAGCGCCACAGGCGGTGCAAGCCCAAGGGCTGGGGACATTAGGGCACGACAGGAGAACGCTTGGTTTGAAGCGTTGCTATGGGAGCTTGTGACGGGGACTCTGGAATTGGGAGGCGCTAGATTCTATCGCAGGGGACGTTGCCCATGAAGTCTTCGATGTCATCGATGTAGTCGACGTACTCTTCCAGGCGGAAGCGGCCACCGCATTTGTTGCAGAAAACGGTGACTTCTCGGCAGGAACGAATAACACGTAATGATCCTTCACATTTCTTACAGAACATTTCGGTGTCCGCTTGGCGCGGTGTGCCAAAACCCACTGGCGAATTGAGCATGCGTTCCCTTTCCCCTTGCTAATGCGTTGACGGATGGCGGGTCCAGCTGTGTGTCAGCCGGGCTCACATCTATGCCTCATTCGAAAACTAAGGGCAACCCGCGGGAAAGTCTTCACAAGCGTTGAGCCGTTCTGTGTCGTTTGTGTGTCGGAGATGACAGTTTTTATCCTTGCGCAACAAGCCTTGAAATGTAAATCTGAAGACTGTCATAAATCCCGTGCTTATGGTGGTTTTCGCTTTGGAAGAGCAAGCGGACCTGGCACTTCACTCATTTTTTGACGAATAGCTTTGGAGGAATACATGCTGAACAAGAAAATGGAACAGGCCATCAATGAACAGATCAAATGGGAAATGTACTCTGGATATCTCTATCTCTCGATGTCCGCATGGTGCGCGGATGAGGGACTGCCCGGATTTGCCCATTGGATGCGCCTGCAGGGGCAGGAAGAACTGGCTCATGCCATGAAATTCTATGATTACGTGCTGGAACGTGGCGGCAAGATTGAACTTCAGGCCATCGACAAGCCCGATCATCAGTGGAAATCCGCATTGGCAGTTGTTGAGCATACCCTTGAGCACGAGCAGCATGTTACCGCTCGAATCAACGACCTGATGTCTTTGGCTCAGGAAGAAAAGGACCACGCGGCCTGCATCTTCCTGCAGTGGTTCATTGAAGAACAGGTTGAAGAGGAAGATAGCGTGGGCGAGGTTCTGCATAAGCTGAAGCTCGTATCCAAGGACGGGGCCGGCATGTACATGCTGGATAAGGAGATGGCCACTCGCATCTTCACCCCGCCTGCTGCCGAATAAATACTCCATACAGGGCTGCGCTTGCTTGTGGGGCGCAGCCTTTATCCTTCCACCACACCTCTTTTCGGTGGAGAATCCTCCCAGGAGCGAGAGAACGATTCGCCCAGAGTGGCGAAGAGGAGAGCGCATGCCGGAGAAAACCGTAAATATTATGATTGGTGGAGCGGCGGGCCAGGGGCTGGCTACGGTGGGGCAATTGCTCACCAAGTCTCTGATTCGCAGCGGCTACCATGTTGTCGTCCGTCAGGATTATATGTCCCGGGTTCGGGGAGGGCATAATACCTATATCATCCGTGCCAGTGTGGATGAGATTTATGCCCCGCGTGAGGCCATGGATTTTCTGGTGGCTTTGAATCAGGAAACCGTGGATTTGCACCTGAATGAATTGGGTGATGGTGGTCTGATTATTTGCGATGAGGCTCTGGATTCCAAGGGGCGTCCTGGGTTGTCCATCTCCTTCAAGGATCTTGCTCCCAAACCAATTTTTCAGAATGTGGCTGCGCTGGGACTGCTGGCGTCCCTTTTGGGACTTGATCGCGATGTGCCCGCTAAATTGCTGACCGATACCTTCACCAAGAAAGGCGAGGCCATCGTCAAGCAGAATCACGAGGTGCTGGATGCTGCCTATGCCTGGGTGGCGGAGCAGAACGCTGGCATTGAACCGCTTGCTCCTGTTCCCGCTCCGGTAAAGCGACTGATGATGGGCGGCAACGAAGCCATTGCTCTGGGAGCCATGGCTGCCGGCGTGAAATTCTGTTCGTTCTATCCCATGACTCCGGCCACTTCGGTGGCGCAGAATCTCATTACCCATGGCCGCGAGCTTGGGGTGGTGGTGGAGCAGGTAGAGGATGAAATTGCGGCCATGAACATGGCTATTGGCGCTTCGTATGCCGGTGCCAGATCCCTTGTGCCGACCTCGGGCGGCGGGTTTGCGTTGATGACCGAAGGCGTGAGCCTTGCGGCAGTGGCGGAGACTCCGTTGGTGTGCGTGGTTGCCATGCGTCCCGGTCCGGCGACGGGGCTACCCACTCGAACGGAACAGGCGGATTTGAATCTGGTGCTGTACGCAGGACACGGCGAATACCCACGGGCCATCTTTGCCCCTGGAACGGTTGAGGAAGCCTTCCGACTCGCGCATCGCGCCTTTGATCAGGCCGAGCGTTACCAAAGTCCAGTGTTCGTGCTTTCGGACCAGTTCCTGGCCGATTCTTTCCGCTCTGTGGAACCCTTCGACACCCGTTCGCTTCCTGCTCCAGCTTCACCCCTCAAGGAATGGGCGGGCGAGGGGCCGTATGAACGCTATGCCGTGACGGATAGTGGCGTCTCTCCTCGGGTGATACCGGGATTCTCCGAAACGCTGGTGGTAGGAGATTCGCACGAACACACCCCTGATGGGCATATTACCGAAGACATCGAGATGCGCATCGAGCAGAAGCAGAAACGTCTGCGCAAAGGCTGTGGCCTGTGGGAAGACGTGGTCGCGCCTTCCTACATCGGCCCGGAGAGTCCGGATGTCCTGCTGGTGTCCTGGGGCTCTACCAAGGGTGCTGCCGATGAGGCGGCCATGGATTTACGGGCCGACGGGGTGCAAGCCGCGTCATTGCATTTCTCGCAGGTCTGGCCTCTCAAGCTGGATCAGTTTGCCGCAAAATTCGATGCAGCCAAAAAGATCGTCGTGGTGGAAGGCAACGCCACAGGACAGTTTGCCGCGTTGTTGAAGTTGGCCGGGGCCCAGTATACCGGACTTGTTCTGAAATATGACGGTCGGCCCTTCACTCCCGAATATATTGTCACCGCGCTGCACAAGTCGGGCGCGCTCGAGGCATAGGAGGCTCTCATGGTCAAGATCGAAGACTACGGTGAATTCACGACCTCCTGGTGCCCCGGGTGTGGAAATTTCGGTATCATGCAGGCCGTGCGCCAGGCATTGCTTGCTCAGGATATCGCCCCGCATCAGTTCGTCTACGTGTCCGGTATCGGGCAGGCGGCCAAGGCCCCTCATTATCTCAGATCGAACATGTTCAATGGCTTGCATGGACGGGCACTGCCCGTGGCTCAGGCCGTCCGGTTGTCCAATACGAACCTCCCTGTGCTCGTTTCCTCGGGCGATGGCTGTTCTTATGGCGAGGGCGGGAACCACTTCCTGGCTGCCGTGCGACGCAATGTGAATATGACTCTGCTGGCGCACAACAACCAGATTTATGGATTGACCAAAGGCCAGGCCAGCCCGACCACCATGACTGGGCAGGTCACCAAGACTCAGCCTTTGGGAGTGGCCGCCACCCCGTTCAATCCCGTTGCCGTCGCGGTCGCCATGAAGTGCAGCTTTGTGGCCCGGTCCTTCGCCGGTGATACGGAACATCTGGCCCAGATGATCGAATTGGCCATGCGCCATGAAGGATTTGCCTTGGTGGATATTCTGCAACCGTGCGTGTCTTTCAACAAGATCAATACCTATGCCTGGTATAAGGAACGCTGTGTGAATCTGCCTGACGATTACGATCCCACGGATTGGAGTGTCGCCATGCAGACAGCCGACAAGTTTGGAGACGAGATTCCCTTGGGGCTTATCTACAAGCAGGATCGTCCCTCCTATGAAACGCATATTCCGCAATTGGCAAATGGTCCGCTGGCTCAGGCCGCGACGGATTTTGATGCCTTGGATAGAGTGTTGGAGAAGTTCGTCTAGCATCTAATTATTTGTAACACTCAACTGTGAGCATTCCAGAGACTCTTAGAAGTTGTTGATTTATGGTGTGATCCCGCCCGCCCGGAGTTTCCGAGGCGGGCGGAGTTATCTGGACTGAATCCGAGTTTTTCGATCTGAAATAGCAAGAGGAATGTGATGAAAAAAGTTGCTTTGTTTGCTTTCAATGGAGAGTTGTTGTGCTTCGTGCACGTCATGCTCAACGCTTTGGACATGCAGGAGAAGGGCTACGATGTACGCCTTGTCTTTGAAGGGGCTTCAGTAAAGTTGATCCCTGAATTGGCGCAGACTGAGAACATGTTCCACAAGTTGTATCTGAAGCTCAAGGAGTCCGGCGTGGTCGAGGGCGCGTGCAAGGCCTGCTCGCATAAACTAGAGGTGGCCGACGCCGTGAAAGCCGAGGGAATTGCCATGATCGGCGAAATGATGGGCCATCCTGCCATCAGCGAATATATGGATCAGGGCTACGAAGTGATTACTTTCTAGCCTTGCTTTGACAGTCAAACGAAAAAGGCCCGCTTCCTTTCGGATGCGGGCCTTTGATTGTATGGATCGGCGTTGATGCCGCTCTTGGTCTAGTCGTACTTGACCGAGGAGAAGCGCATTACCCGCTCGAAGGCATGGTGGGCTTCCACAAAGCGGATACAGCCTGTTTTACCGCGCATGACCAGGGAGTGGGTGATCGCACCGTTACCGGTGTAGCGCACGCCACTCAGGAATGTGCCTCCTGAGATACCGGTGGCAACAAAGTACACGTCATCGGTCTTGACCAGGGTCTTAACGGTCAGGATGTCGCGGATGTCTTTGCCGGCGTCCATGAGTGCGCCTTCCTCGGCCTTGGAGCGCGGGTCCAGGCGGGCCAGCATCTCGCCGCCCATGGCGCGGATGGCGCAGGCCGAAAGCACACCTTCGGGAGTGCCGCCTGTTCCCATCATCACATCCACGTTGATACGGGGATCAACGGCCATCAGTGAACCGGCCACGTCGCCGTCTGTATGCAATTCGATACGGGCACCAGCTGCACGGATTTCTTCGATCAGCTTCTTGTGCCGGGGCTTGTCCAGCACGAAGACGACCAGGTCGTCCACGTCCTTGTCCAAAGCCTTGGCAATGCGGGTCAGGTTCTCCTTGACCGGGGCATCCAGGTGCACGACGTCCTTGGCGGCAGCGGGAACGACAAGCTTCTGCATATAGAAGCTCGGTCCGGGGTCGTACATCGCACCTGCAGGGGCCACGCCCACCACCGAGATGGCATTAGGGCGACCGAAAGCAAGCAGGTTAGTACCTTCCACGGGGTCCACGGCAACATCGACTTTGGGGCCGGTGCCGGTTCCAAGCTCTTCACCGTTGAAGAGCATGGGAGCCTCGTCCTTTTCGCCTTCGCCGATGATGACTTTGCCGCAAATATCCAAGGCGTTGAAGGACAGGCGCATGGCATCGACTGCAGCGCGATCGCCTTCTTCCTTGTTGCCCTTACCGAGCCAGCGCGCGGAGTTCAGAGCCGCGGCTTCAGTGACTCGGACCAGGTCCAGAGCCAGATTTCTTTCCGGTGCTTCCACAGGAATCTCTCCTAGGGTCTGCCGAGTGTAGCTGTTAACCGAGCTTCTCGTTAATGAGTGCGGCCAGCTTCTCGGGGGTGAAACCATATTCTTCTTCGAGCACCTTGCCGGGCGCGGATGCGCCGAAATGGGTCATCCCATGGATAAGACCATCGGTGCCGGTGTACTTGTACCAAAGTTCGGGGCGTCCCGCTTCCACGGCGACCTTGAAGGCACCGGCAGGAATGACGGAAGCACGATACTCCGCAGGCTGTTCGTCGAACAACTCCATGGAGGGTATGCTTACCACGCGGATGCGCTTGCCTTCAAGCAACTTGGCTGCCTTAATTCCCAAGGAGACTTCGGAACCGGAGGCCATGATCACGATTTCAGGCTCGCCGTCACAGTCCTGAAGCACATAGCCTCCCTTTTTGGGACCGTCGCCAACCTGAGCGGGGTCCAGTACCGGCAGACCCTGGCGGGTCAGCATCAGGCAGGTGGGGCGCTCGGGCTGTGTCAAAGCGATTTGCAGGCAAGCTGTGGTCTCGTAGGCGTCGGCCGGGCGCATGACCAGCATGTCCGGAATCAGACGCAGGGAACTGACGTGCTCAATGGGCTGGTGGGTTGGGCCGTCTTCGCCGACATAGAAGGAATCGTGCGTGAAGACATGCAGCACGGGCAGCTTCTGCAAGGCGCTCATGCGCAGGGCGTTGCGCTCATAGTCTGAGAAGACCAGGAACGTCGCGCCGAAGGGCACGATACCACCATGCAGGGCCATACCATTCAGGATGGCACCCATGGGGAATTCGCGAACGCCGAAGGACAGGTTGCGGCCCGAAGGATTGTCGGTGCCGAAGATGCCCACGGTGTCGCGGAATTTAACGGTTTGGTTGGACGGGTCGAGGTCAGCGGAACCTCCAACCAATAGCGGCAACTGGTGCATGATTTCGTTGAGAGCCGCGCCCCAGGCCTTGCGGGTAGCCACCATTTCACCGGGGGTGAACTCGGGCATTTCAAGGGTGAGATCTTCGCGGTTGGCCGTTACGGCATTCCACAGGGTCTCAAAGTCGCCGCCTTCGTCCAGTTTGGCAGCCAATTTGCGGCGCCACTTGCCAGCCTCGGCCTCGAGATGCCCGAAGCGGGAGCGGAAATGGGTCAGAACATCCTCAGGCACGTCAAAGTGCTTTTCGGGGTCCAGGCCCATTTTGGTTTTAGTGGCAGCAATTTCTTCGGGCGACAACGGCGCACCGTGAGTGTTGTGGTCGCCTTCCAGATTGGCGGAACCCTTGGCCATGACGGTCTTGCCGATGATCAGGGTCGGGCGTTCGGTCTCCAACTGGGCATTCATCACGGCCTTTCGGATCTGTTCGTGATCGTGACCATCAATGGTGATGACCTGCCAGCACATGGCCTCGAAGGCCTTGGCGTAGTCCATGCAATCGCAGCGGGATACGGGGCCAGCCAACTGGACGTCGTTGGAATCATAGAAAACGATCAGCTTGCCAAGTCCCCACAGGCCTGCCAGAGCAGCGGAACCCAGAGCAATAGGCTCCTGGATGTCACCGTCGGAAGCAAGCGCGTAGGTGAAGTGGCTGCAAAGTTCGTTGCCCAGTCTGTTGCGCAGCACTGATTCTGCCGTGGCCATACCTACAGACATGGCGAAACCCTGTCCCAGAGGCCCGGTAGTGGCCTCGACGCCGGGAGCCATATCGCATTCGGGGTGCCCTGGGGTGCGGCTACCGAACTGGCGGAAGGCTTTCAGGTCGTCGATCTCAAGCCATCCGCTCAGGTTCAGCAGAGCGTAAAGCAGAGAGGATTCGTGCCCTGCAGAGAGAACGAACCGGTCGCGGTTGAACCAGTCGGAGTTGTCAGGGTCAAAGTTGAGAAAGTCCTTGTAGAGCACATAGGCCATGTCAGCAGAGGACATGGGGCCGCCCGGATGACCGGAATTGGCTTTGCGCACGGTGTCCATGACAAGGCCTTTGATCACATTGACTGCCTTGGCGTCCATTTCAGGGTTGACCGCAGTTAGCATGGTGTCGTTCCTCGAAGTCTTTGAGATTTGTATGCAAGCGGGACGGTCCCGCTGGTGGTTAATCTAGTTCGATCAGGTCCACACGTCGTTGGTGGCGTCCGCCTTCGAACTCTGTATCCAGAAAAATGTCAAGGATCGAAAGCGCCGCACCAACGCCGGTAACACGCTCACCGACGCACAGGACGTTGCAATCGTTGTGTTTACGGGTCATTTCGCATTGGAAGGCATTGGCGCAGACAGCAGCTCGGATTCCTTCGTGACGGTTGGCTGCCATGGACATGCCGATGCCTGTGCCGCAGACCAGCACACCGTGGATGTTTTCATCCAGCACGGTCTTGCAAAGATCCTTGGCAATGGCCGGGTAATCACAACTGTCCGTGCTCATGGTGCCCACATCCACAGGCTCGAAGCCGCGCACGATCAGATGTTGCTTGAGGGTTTCCTTGAGCGCGTATCCTGCGTGGTCAGAGCCGAGTGCTACTTTAATCTTGGACATGATTGGTTCCTTTCGTGGTCGTGAGCCGTTAGTCTTCGTCGTTCAGTCCGAGTTCGCTTGTACGGCGTTGAATGTCCTGCTCACGGGAGGTGTCGATATCCTTACTCAGGAATTCCATTTCCTGTTCCAGGAATTCGATCTGGGACAAGATAATCCCGGCTTCGCCGTCTCTGGGCATGGCGGCTTTCTTGTCGCCTGAATCCATTCGTTGCCTGGCTAGTTTGCCGAGTAGGGCATATTCTTTTTCAAGGCGGCGGTTCATCTGTTTGATCTCATACCCGCGAACCATTTTGCTCACGGTCCATTTGAGTTCGTCAAACAGGACCTTCAGGCCGACCTTGAGATTGTCCAGAATTCCACCGCTCGGGGCGGTCTGGCTTTGGGTGTCAGTTTTGTCGGACATGTTCTCCTCGCTTGGCCTCAAGCAGGCCGAACATTTGTTCAGAGATCAAGGGGGGTGATCACGGTTCCTGGTGGTAGTTTCAGTACTAACGACTCATCAGGCCAAGGAGTGGAACGCCGTTCCAGCTGCTTGATCCGCAGGACCGCAGTAACGTCCTTGCCCAAGAGAATATTGATCTTTTCCGGCGCGGCTGTGGCATCTTCTCCATGTCGCGATAGCGTCATGGTCCAGTCTTTGCCGCTCAGACGCCCAGCGAATACCACCGGCTTGCCCTCTCCGTCCAGTGTCATGCTTGTGACCTGCGAATTGGGGGCAAAGAAATAGATCCAGCCTCCATCGGAAGTGGGCTCAGCCTGCATGAATTCTGAGGGGACAAGACCGTTGTAGCTTCCAATTGCCACTCCGACCAGTTCTCTGAGTGTAAATGGAAGATCGAGTCCAAGAGCACTCTGGCCATGCCTGGCATCTTGGCTTTCGTAAATGGTATTTTTTTCAGGGATGTATCCCCACCAACCCGAGTTGGTTTCACGGACCATGGCGAAGGTTGTTCCGAATCCTGCTGAGAGGTCCAGTCGCAGGGGGCGCATTGGACTGCCCCAGAGAGAAAGCGTGATCCTGTTCTGTCGGGTCCTGTCTGCATAGTGCAGGCTCGCCGAAATTTTGAGCCCTCGGAGTGACTGGTCTGCTGCGTCGCGACGCAGGGAAAAAGACTCCCATAGGTTGCTGGCAGGTGTCGTGGGTGGGGCTATTTGTTTGGGGCCGCAAGCTGTTGTCAGCAACAGCAGGCAGACCACCAGCAGCCCGTGTACGGGAACGCGAGTTCTGCGCAGCAAGAATGAAATCATAATTTTTCCAGCTTGGCGCGGGCGGACTTGTTGTCCGGATTCAGCTCAAGGCTGTTGCGGTAGCCTTCCTTTGCTTTTGCCGTCTTGCCCAGAGCGGCGGCAATGTCGCCATAATGTTCCCAGACGATGGGGTCATCGGCGACCCGTTCCACAGCCCGTCTGATTTCTTCCCAGGCTCGTGCGGATTCTCCACGACGGAAATACAACCATGCCAAGGAGTCGATAATATAGCCGCTGTCGGGCTCACGCTCCAAGGCGCGGGAGATGAGTACCATGGCTCGTTCCAGATCCCTGCTTTCGTCAGCCAGGACGTAGCCGACGTAGTTGAGGGCGTCGGCATGCTCGGGGTCCATGGTGATAATGCGTTCCATGGTTGCGAGGCCTTCATCGCGCAGATCCATCTTGTCCAGAACGATGCCCAGAGAATAGAGCAGGTCTGTATCCTTGGGCCAGCGGACAAGGGCACGTTCGAGTACCGTGCGGGCGCCGGGCAGGTCTTTCTGGCGTTGGGCCAGAGATGATTCCAGAAGCCAGTATTCACTTTGATCAGGATTGGCCTTTTGCTGATGCAGGATCAATTCCTGGGCTTCGGCAAAGCGGCCATTATCCATAAGCAGATGGATACGGAAACGCACCGCACGATGATAGTGCTGATTGGCGGCAGGAATTTTTGAGAGATATTCCAGGGCGGTTTCGGAGTTCTGGTCACCTTCGTAGGCCAGCACTGCAAGGTAGAACCAGATTTTTGGTGGGACGTCGCCATCTGTGGGAAGCGGGCTCAGGATGGCCCGTGCCTGGTCATAGAACTTTTCGTCCAGAAACAGGGTGGCTGCTTCAAGAGCGAAATCAATATCCCGCGGGCCTTGTCGGTAGAGTGAGAGTGCCTTGTCGGGATTGTTCAACTTGATGTTCAGGTTGATCAGACGCAGCCAAATCTCGCTGGCGTTTTCACCCATTTCGACCAAGCGGGTGTAGATTCCTTCGGCCGCCAGATAGTCTTTGTCCACCTCATAGAGATAGGCCAACTCGGCCCAGGCCTCGATGAATTCGGGGTCCATCTCCACGGCCTGCTTGAGCTTGGCGATGGCCTGTCGGTTCAGACCCAGGCCTGAGCTTGCTTTGGCCCAGTAGTAGAGAACTGGTGCATCACGCTTGTCCTCGGGGATTTGCTCCAGGGCATCCAGCGCCTCGGCGTGATGCTTGTCGTCCAAGTATATCAGAGCCAGATCGATGTAAGCCGTGGTGTCATCCGGGACACGCTGGAGGTAGGTCTTGATCGTGGTGATGGCGTCTTCATGACGTTTTTCTGAATAGTAGGTGTTGGCCAGGGTAACGGCCATGTCCCGAGAAGTCGGGTAGAGTTCTTCGCCACGTTTCAAGGTGGTCCGAGCTTTATCCATTCGACCCAGTCGCCAGTAGTAATTGGCTGCTTCGATATAGATCAGGGGCGAGGGAGCCAGCTCAAGGAGCTGTTCCATGGCTGTTAGGGCTTCGTCATCCCGACCGCCGCGACGTGCGTCTTCAAGGGCGAGGTAATAGTAGCTGGAGGCGGCAGTGGGCGTCATCTGCCAGACAGTTCGTTCCGGCCCGGGAGCGGGAGTGGACTGGGCGGCACAGCCTGCCATAATGGCTGCCAGGGCGAGAGCGCCGAGTGCGGCGAAGAGCGGTTTGTGCATCTGGATCCTCGGCTCCTGTGCTACGCCCCGAATGCTGTGGGGCGGGTTGGGCGATTGTGTTGCAGACTGTGGCGTTAGTCTTGGTCTTCTTGAATGACCTGAATGAGGCGTTCGTGGATGTCCCGCCCAAGGGACAGTCCCAGCTCAATAAATTGCGGGCCGAAGGTTTGGCCTACCGAAGTCCGGAATGTGGAAGCGACTTCCTCGATTTTCTTTACCCCGGAAGGGAATCGGTCAAGGATCTCCTGCACGGGGATATCATTGTAATCACACATTTCCCAAAGGGTTGTCGCGAAGTTATCCGGCCCCCAACGAAATTTGTCTGCATCGTAGAGCGCTTTCGACAACAGGAGGGCTTCGGGGTCTTCTGTTTGTTTGCGATTGCTGAATGCTTCGTGATCGGCAATGGCAAAAGCGATGCGCTCTTTGTCTTCCTTTTCAAGGGGATAATCCAGCAGAATGGTCTCGGATAATTCTGCCCCTCGGGCAGCATGGTCCTCCTCAAGACGGCAGATATCGTGCAGCAGACCAGCCATCTGCGCGAGCAGTGCCAGGTGCCTGGCTCTGGTCATGTTGCCGCCCTTCATCTCTACAAGGACAATGGCTCCGCCTTCAATGGCAACCTTCTTGGAATGATCGATGCCATGCCCGTAATCGTCGTACAGGAAGGGGATCACATCCTCACGCAGGCGATGGATGAGCGGGTGGTCGAAAAAAGAGGTTCGGGAGAAGTCCAGTTCAGGAGCACAAGCCTGGTAGAAACCGGGCATTTCCTGCTCTGCGACAAGGCTCTTGGCCTCCTGTTTCATGCGCAGCAGAGTCTTATTCATTGCGATTGATCCAGTCTTGTGAAAAGTCTTGAATTTGATCCGTGAGGTGCTTCTTGAGCTTCTGCAGAAGCCGGGCTTCGATCTGACGGACTCGCTCGCGGGTCACACCATACTTTTCACCGATTTCGCGCAGAGTCACGGGAGAATCGGATAAAAGCCTCAGTTCCAGAATATCCAGTTCTTTTTCGTTTAAATGGGGAGCGATGGACTTCAAATGTCCGTGCAGGGTCTCGGCAATTTCATCCTGCGCCAGAGTGTCTTCCACTCCGGGTTGCAGGGCGGGCAGGAAGTCCATGCGGGTTGCGCCTCCCTCCTCGCCCAGTGGCAGATTCAGAGACATATCCTGCCTGGAAAGGCGTTGATCCATCTCGATGACCACGTCCTCGGAGACGCCAAGGTTTTCGGCCAGGGTCGCACTGTTGGGGTCGAACCCCAGATTTTGCAGGCGTTGGCGTTCTTTGTTCAAGTTATAGAATAACTTGCGCTGGGCCTGAGTGGTTCCGATTTTGACCAGCCGCCAGTTATCCATAATGAACTTGAGGATATAAGCCTTGATCCAGAACGCGGCATAATAGGAAAACTTGATGCCCTTGTCCGGGTCGAATTTCTGCACTGCGCGCATCAGACCCACATTGCCTTCCTGGATCAGGTCGAGCACGTTCTGCATCCAGCGGCGTTGGAAGTCCATGGCAATCTTGACCACGAGCCTCAGGTGCGATGACACCAGCCGGAAAGCTGCGTCGGAGTCGCCTTCGTCGCGCACGCGGCGGGCCAGTTCGAATTCCTCTTCAGGTTTCAGCATGCTGAATTTTCCGATCTCGCGCAGATACATCTGCAACGGATCCTTGGGGACTACATCCGATCCGGTGCGAGGAGCGAGGACGAAGAGATCCTCGGGCTCGGGCAGATCGTCGATGCCTTCTTCAGCGATGGCTTCCAGCAGCAGATCGTCTTCCGGCGGGAGGACTTCCGGGGTCTCTGGATTCTCCTGTGGAGACTTGTCAGGCTTTGAGTTTGCGGAAGATTGTGTATTCATAAAGAGAGTCGAATATTTGTTTGAACGCGGCGCGTCGGAAGGCGCCACGAAAGGATTCAGGAGGGAAATATCCCTATTGATTCGTGTTTGGGTAAGCTCGCAGTCTATAGTTTTTGTTTGTCCTTTTCAATGTTTTTAAGTAATGAACACGGTCCCGGGAACGGGGGGAAAGCCCAAGCAGGACAAGGCTCCATGGCGCTCCCTGTGCTTGAATGATAACTCAGAATGGAGAATATACCGTGCCGGATTTCCAGCGTTTGCTGCAAGATGGTCGAGTCAGACTCTTTGATGGCGGCATGGGAACCATGCTTCAGGCCAGGGGGCTTCGCTCCGGTCAATCCCCCGAGGAATTCGGCTTGGCCAAGCCCGGAGTCGTGGAGGATATCCACCGCGAATACATTCAGGCCGGGGCTAGTGTTGTCACCACCAACACCTTCGGTGGGACGGGCCTCAAGCTGTGGGCCGATGCCGATGTTGTCGGTTTGAATCGCGAGATGGCTGCTGCGGCTCGTCGTGCTGCGGGAGATACGGCCTTTGTCGTGGGCAGTGTCGGCCCCACCGGGCACTTCGTCCAGCCCATGGGCGAGATGAGTTTCCGTGAGCTTGTGAGTTTTTTCAAGGCCCAGATCAAGGGGCTGGCCGAGGGCGGCGCGGATTTGATTTTTGTGGAGACACAGTTCGATCTGGCAGAGGCCAGGGCTGCCGTGATCGCCACACGCGAGGTGTGCGATCTGCCTGTGGGCGTGTCCATGACCTTCGAGCAGGGCTCCTGCCTGACGGGAACCAACCCCCTGACCTTTATCGATACCATGCAGAATCTCGGGGTTGATCTGTTGGGCACCAACTGCGGTGCTGGCCCCGAACAGATGCTGGAGACGGTCAAGGCCATGTTGCCACGGCTTTCCACACCGCTGGTCGTGCAGCCCAACGCGGGATTGCCGGAGCTGGACGGCGATGGCAACACCGTTTTCCGTTTGAATCCCGAGAATTTTGCCGAGCAGATCCTGCCCATCGTCGAACTGGGTGTGAAGTTTATTGGTGGTTGCTGCGGTACCACGCCGGATCATATCCGTTGCGCCAAAGCCGCCATAAACGGCAAGCCCTGGAGCCTGCCCAAGTCGCCTGAGGCCGAATGCTTGGTGGTGACTTCGCGCTCCATGTCCATGCCCGTCTCTCCCTTCAGGCGCAGCAAGATCATTGGCGAGCGTATTAATCCCACCGGCAAGAAGCTGCTGACCGAAGAGCTTCAGGCCGGGCAGTTCGGTGAGGCCATTCGTTTGGCTCAGGCCCAGGAATCAGCCGGTGCCCATATCCTTGACGTCAACGTGGGCGCGCCCATGGTGGAAGAGCAGATTCTGCTGCCGGAGTTGACCAAGCAGTTGACTTCGCGTGTCAAGGTGCCTTTGTGCCTGGATTCCACCAACCCGGATGCCATTCGAGCAGCTCTGGATGCCTATCCTGGTTCTGCTTTGGTGAACTCCATCAGTGGTGAGCCGGGCCGCATGCAGGCTTTGGGGCCGCTGTGCAAGCACTACGGCGCTCCGTTCATCATGCTTCCGCTGGAAGGCCGCAAGCTGCCCGTGACCGCTGCCGAGCGATTGGCTGTAATCGAGGGGCTGTTGCGCGAGGCCGACGATCTGGGCATTCCCCGACGTTTGATCCTTGTGGATGCGTTGGTGTTGACGGTTTCCTCCAAGCCGGAGGCAGCCAAGGCCTGTCTGGAAGTCATTCGTCATTGCCGTGATGAATGGGGACTGGCGACCACCTGCGGCTTGTCCAATATTTCTTTCGGCCTGCCGGCGCGTGAGTTGCTCAACAGTTCGTTCCTGGTGATGGGTATGGCGTCCGGCCTGTCCTCGTTTATCGCCAACCCAAGCTCCAACCGGCTGATGGAGTCCATTGCTTCCTCGGAGGTCCTTTTGAATCGCGACCCACAGGCCGAAGGCTTTGTGGCTGGATACGCGGATTGGAAGCCTGGTGAGGGTGGTTCTGCTACTGGCGGTTCTGGCAATGGGGGCGATAAGAAGCCCGTGACTGATCTGGGGCAAGCCGTGATCAAGGGCGCCAAGGACAGCATCGTTGCCATGCTTGATGCTGAATTGGACCAGGGCGCTGATCCTTTCGTACTGGTGAACGAGAAACTAATCCCGGCCATTACCGAGGTGGGTGAGAAGTACGAGCGAAAAGAGTATTTCCTGCCGCAACTGCTGCTGTCCGCAGAGACCATGCAGGTAGCCTTTGAGCGCCTGAAGCCACTTCTCGAGGCTGCAAGCGGTGCAACTGAACGAACCAAGATTATTATGGCCACGGTGGAAGGCGATATCCATGACATCGGCAAGAATATCGTGATTCTGATGCTCAGGAACAACGGCTTCGAGGTCATTGATATGGGCAAGGATGTTACCGCCAACAAGATTGTGGAAGCAGCCGAGCGCGAGGGAGCCGCCATCATCGGTCTTTCCGCCCTGATGACGACGACCATGATTCACATGGAAGATACCGTGAAGCTTGTGCGCGAGAAGGGGCTGAATGTGAAGGTTATGGTCGGCGGAGCCGTCGTGACCGAAGCCTACGCCGATTCCATCGGTGCGGATGGCTATTCCGAAGACGCCGTGAGCTGCGTCAAGCTGGCAAAGAGCCTGTTGCAATAACTCCCTTCCGGGTGGAGGCGAATCGACTGTGCATGCAAAAAGATTGATCCTGGCTTTGGCCCTGATTCTTGCCCTGAATATGGGAGTGGCATCGGCTTCAACCGACCCTCTGCAATCCATTGGGACCATGGGGACTTTGCGGACCATCGATGTGATGCGCGTCATGAAGCAGGCCCACGGCAAAGTCGTTGTCCTGACGTTTTGGGCCTCATGGTGTGCGCCGTGCCGGGCCGAAGTTCCGGAACTTAAGGAGTTGCGCGAGACCTTTGCCGAGAATGAGTTGCTCATTTTAGGACTGAACGTCGATAATGACATCAGTGAATACGCCAAGTTCGTGACCAAGGCCGGGTTCACCTATCCGGTGCGCAGGGTCGACGAAGGGGTACAGCGACTCTTCAAGGTGGAGTCGATTCCCCGCTTGTTGATTTATAACACCAAGGGCGGATTAGTGCTCGACCATGAGGGGATGGCTCCGGCTTCGGAATTGGAACGCGTGATCAACTCGCTACTGGCGGAGAAATAGATGGAATTGTATATCCGCAAGGCCCGGATGCAGGACGTGCGGGGTATTCATGCCCTGTTGATGAAATGCGCCGACAGGCAGGAATTGCTGCCTCGGTCTTTGAACGATTTGTATGGGAAGCTGCGCGACTTTGTCGTGTTGGCCTCGCGGGATGATGAGAAGGTCCACGGTTGTTGCGCCTTTGCCATTTGTTGGGAAGATATCGCTGAAATTCGATCTCTGGCCGTTGCTCCTGGGCTTCATGGGCAGGGGTGGGGAAAACGATTGGTGGAGACCAGCCTGTCCGAGGCCGTGATGTTTCGGGTCTACCGGGTCTTTACCTTGACGTATGTTCCTGGCTTTTTTGCCAAACTCGGTTTCAAGGAAGTTGGCAAGGAAGTGTTGCCCCAGAAGGTTTGGGCCGATTGCCTGAATTGCCCTAAGTTTCCTGAATGTGATGAAGTCGCGATGATACTGGAACTGTAAGATTATCCATCGGCCTTGATGTCATATGGATATCCTGTAATAATTAAAAAAGATAAAGGGTTGCCAAACCATGTCCGATAAAATGGTGGAAGTAATTTCAGCTGACGAAATCGCAGAGCGCGTTCAGCAGCTCGGTAAGGAAATCACCGAGCAGTATCAGGGCGAACCTCTGATCGTTGTCTGTGTACTCAAGGGTGCATTCCTGTTCTTTGCCGATTTGGTGCGCCATATCGATTTGCCCCTGGAGCTGGAGTTTGTCCGGCTGGCAAGCTACGGCCAGGGCACGGATAGTGGTGAGTTGGTCTTTTCCAAGGACCTGGAGACCAGCATCCAGGGCAAGAATGTGCTGATCGTCGAAGATATCGTGGACAGCGGCAAATCCATGGATTTCCTGCTCCGTACCTTTGATGAGCGCAAGCCCAAGAGTCTGCGGCTGGCAGCTCTTGTGGACAAATCCGAGCGTCGGAAAGTTGAACTGCATGTTGACTTTCCCGGTTTTCCGCTCCAGAAAGGGTTCATCGTCGGCTATGGTATGGACTTCGCGGAACGTTACCGCGAGCTGAGCGGCATTTTTGAAATTGTCGATTAATCCGACTCATGACCGGCCGTCGGGCCGGAAGGACAACGCGAGACGTCTATGATCGTCGAATGTTCCAACTGCCATAGTACGTTCAATCTGCCTGACGAGTTGATCCCGTCCGAGGGGCGCAAGGTCAAATGCTCTGTCTGCGATAATGTTTTCGACGTCGCTCCCGAGGGTGCTGGTGAGCCTGAAGAGGATTTCACGACTGCCCCTTTTGATGCCGACGAAGATGTGTCGGACGAAGATCTGGGCAGCGCGTTGGATGACGCTTTTTCTGATGACGAATCAGACGACGAAGAACCTGAAGACAGCGATGATGATGGCGCTGGAGGTCTTGGGTTCGACCTGGATGTAGCTCCCAAGAAATCAAAGAAGGATCTCGGGGGCAAAGGCAAACTCATCGGGATGATTGCCGCTGGCGTGTTGTTATTGTTGTTACTGGCCGGCGGGGGGCTCTATTTTTTCGCTCCAGGCGTTATTGGAATGGCCCCTGAAGAGCAGGAGACCCAGGCCGAAGATCCCATGCTCATGGCCGAGCAAGTCAAGAATATCTATCTTGAAGGCATTCGCCAATACTACGTGGATAACGATAAGACCGGTCGGGTTTTTGTGGTTGAGGGCAAGGCCGTTAACCAGTTCGACAAGCCCAAGGAACTCATCGAGGTCGAAGCCAATCTCTATGATGCCTCGGACGCGGTGCTCGATTCCGTCCGGCTGAAGTGCGGCAACACACTGTCTTTGTTCCAGTTGCAGGTTTTGTCCCGCGATGAAATCGAAGCCGCCTTGAGTGACGAGGCTGGCATTGGGGCCAACAATGTGAATCTGCAAAACGGGCAGCAGGTGCCGTTTATGATCGTGTTTTTTGATCCTGCGGACACGGTGGCTGAGTTCAACGTCAGTGTTGTGGCTGCTCAGGACGTCACCGGCCTGTAAGGCTGTTGAAAAAGCACGTTTGCGGCGGCATCACAGTCAAATCAAGTCCTCACTTACGCCATGTAAGCACCTGCCTTGGTTGGCCTCGCAGTTGTGAAAAATATGAGTCGGCTTTGCCGCCTGTGTGTTCCCAATAACCAGCTGTTTTTGAGGCATTCGCAAAAGAATTTCGGTTAATCGATTCAGATATTGATCTTTACAAGACCGCCTGAGACAATCGGAGCGGTCTTTTTTTGTCAGTTATTGAGGGGAGTACTCGTGAAATCCAAGATTATGCATGTCTGTTCGGCTTGTGGAAGCTCCACGCACCAATGGCAGGGCCAGTGCCCACGCTGCGGCGAATGGAATACTCTGTCTGAGCAGGCCAAACCCAAAATTTCCGGCACTCGCAAGGCCAAGCCCGGAATCCCTGCCTCCGCCACTGCAACCAATCGCCCGGAGCCCTTGCAGGACGTGACCTTCGAGCGGACTATGACGTATTCTTGCGGGTTGGAGGCTCTGGATGAGATCTTGGGCAAGGGCTTGGTTCCGGGGGCTGTGATCCTGCTGGCTGGCGAACCGGGCATCGGAAAGTCCACATTGCTTTTACAGATGGTTGGCGAATTGGCGCGCACGGGGCGACGGGCTGTTTATGTTTCGGCTGAGGAATCGCTGCCACAGATCAAGGGGAGAGCCGAACGCCTGGGCCTGCTGTCCCCGGATTTGCTGGCCATGGCGACAACCCGCGCCGAGGATGCCCTTTCCGCTTTGGAAACCGACACGCCTGATCTGATGATCGTGGACTCCGTGCAGACCATGGCCTCGGATGAGGTGGATGGTTTGCCGGGGAGTGTTTCGCAGGTCCGCGCCGTGTCCACGGCATTGGTGGAGTCCGCCAAACGCCGGGGGACGACCTTGGTTCTGGTGGGGCACGTGACCAAGGACGGGCAGATTGCCGGACCTAAACTTTTGGAACACATGGTGGATACGGTTCTGTCTCTGGAAGGTGACCGCAAGCATCTGTTCCGCGTTCTACGGGTCATGAAGAACCGTTTTGGTCCGGCGCATGAACTGCTGCTGTTTCAGATGACAGGTGACGGCATGGAAGTGGTCACAGATCCCTCCACGTTCTTTTTGGGAGATCGTAATCCCGAGTTGTCGGGGACGGCTCTGTGCATGGCTGTGTCCGGGCATCGGGCTTATGCCGTGGAGGTTCAGGCCCTGGTCAGTCAATCCGTATTGGCCATTCCCCGCCGTACGGCTTTGGGCTTCGATGCCAACCGCTTGCATCTGCTGCTGGCCGTGGTGGAAAAGAAGCTGCGTCTCAATCTGTCTGCGGTGGATATCTACACTAAGATTGGCGGCGGGATGAAGTTGGGCGATCCGGGATTGGATGCCGGAATCATCGCTGCGGTGCTGTCGTCGTTCTATGATCGTCCGCTGCCGGAAAAGGCCGTGGTCTGGGGCGAGGTGGATTTGAATGGACAGGTACGCCCCGTGACCAGCCAGGATATTCGACTGCGACAGGCCAAGCAACTGGGCTATAAGCCCATCCTGCATCCTGTTGACGTCAAGACCATCGCCGATCTTCAGTCCCGGTTGTTTGGCGGCAGGAAGTAAGCCCTGACACACCAGAGAACTGGGGAGAGTGAACCACTGAGGAGGGTGCCATGTTGAGTGGCAAGGGAAGTTATCTGGGCACGGAGATGGACTTCAAATGGTACCGGCGGTACCGCGCCGATGGCTATTTTGTGCGTGGCTCGGGTGAGTGGTGGTTCACAGAGGATGCCTTCTGCTTCAAGCGCAAACTGCTGGCGACGCCAATGGAGATTCCGTTTGCCTCAATCGTGAATGTACGCACGGGAACATGGCACGCAGGAAAGTGGGTGATTCGTCCCGTGGTCGTCAAGCTGGATTGGCATTTGGATGGCCGCCAGCTTTGCTCAGGGTTTGTGTTTGCCAAAACGCATGAAGGAACTCGGCAGATGGCGGCGCATATTGAGGCCCTGTCGTGTCGGCACTAGTAAGGGTTGGCTTATTGTTTCTTGATTGTTTCTTTAGGGGGGGACTTTTCTTTTTTCATTTCTTCTTTGATTCTTCTAATCATTGGGAAGGCGTGGGCCTCTACAATTGAAAGAGATGACATTATAACATCTTTCATTGCAGATAAAGATAGTAGCGTGAAGAATGAAACTGTAAAGAACAGTATGTTCAATTTATCTATGCTTGGTATTGGGTTTCGAAGGTGTGGAATGTCAGCATTGATCCATATTTTTACAATAAATATAGCTAAAAATGATGTGAACATTATTAGAAAGTCATTTTTCAGTGAGCTTAGAAAATCACTGTAAATTACATTTTCTCCACCATTTGTTACAACTTCTTTTATAAAATCTTTTTGTGTTATTACGCCAATTATTATTGCAAGAGAAGTTGTTGTTATACCAAGGAATGCTCCTGAAAATGTTAATGAAATATTGATTATTGATGCGATTTCATTTTTAGGTGTAACGTATGTTATAAGAGTTGCAAATATAAAAAAGGGAATAATGTCCCTCGAAAATACGAATGAGAATATTTTTTTTATTTGTTTACAGCTCATTTTCTTCTTCAAAAATTATTTTATCAAGTATGCTTTGAGCAAAAAAATTACTTGCGCCTTCAACGCTTGTCTTTGTGTATCGATCAGAGCTTTTTTGAGTTCCGTGATTGTTTTTTATCTTCCAGATACCACCTGTTTGTTCAGTTGTCCGTACTTTTGCATTTAGTATTTCATCTTCTTCGTTGATCTTTAGATTGCCATCTTTGTTTTCTAAAGTTTCTGAGATGTTTGTGACGTTATATCTTTCTTTTTGTTCGGTGAGGTATGCGCGAACTTCTTTGTCTGTTCTTCCTGCAATATTTGGTGATATCAAATTAAATTCAATGTTATATATTTTTTCTGACTCTTTAATTATTTCCCAGAATCGGCCTTTAAGAGGCATTATCTTTACATTAACAGAATAATATCCCCTAAGTAATTTTGTAAAAATATTTTCTAATATTTTTGAAAAAGCTCCGATATCTATTCCAATTTTATATTTAATATTAGTTTGTATATATATTATTTGTCTTTTTTGTGACCATAGAAATAATATATTTGGATAATCATCAATTTGTACTTCTTCAAGATGTTTACCGTCGTCATCTGTTATGAATTTAGACTTATGGACTGCAATTTTTCCACCTTGTAACGTTTTGTCATCTATCTCGAGATCTCTAAATAAAACTTTGATAGATTTATTACGGTGGGTTATTCTAAAATCTCTTTTATCTAGTATTTCTTTTTCAATTAGTTCAATAGGGGGTACTTCTTTGGATGAAATTGGAGGCTTTAACAAGTTTGGATAAATAGAAATAGTACAAGAAAAAAATTGAATATTTCTCATTGTGACCCTGCATAGCTTTAAGTTGAGAAAAACAGGTGTCTTTTAAATGTTTATCTAATTAAAATCAATTGGACTTTGCCGCCCGTCGTTTTTTGACTGTCAGATTGAGTGCCTCCACGAACAGCGAAAAGCCCATCGCGAAGTAGATGTAGCCTCGGTCAATATGCTTGCCCAGCCCCTCGGCTACCAGGAATATCCCCACCAGGAGCAGGAAAGAGAATGCCAGCATCTGGATGGTGGGGTGGGCCGATACGAAACGCCCCACAGGCCCGGCAAAGAGTAGCATCACGCCCACGGCTGTGACGATGGCTGCCACCATGACCCCGATGTGCTCGGCCATGCCCACTGCCGTAATGACGGAATCAATGGAAAAGATGGTGTCCAGCAACAGGATCTGGACAATGGCTGAGCCGATGCCGGTCACGGTTCGGCCTTCACCTTTGATATGCCCGTCGCTTTCCAGCTTGTCATGAATCTCGAATGTTGCCTTGCCCAACAGGAACAGCCCACCCACCAGTAAGACTAGATCACGCCCCGAGAATTCGTGTTTGAATATGGCAAAAAGCGGGTCGGAGAGGCGCATGATCCAGCTGATGGCGAAAAGCAGTACGATGCGGCTGACCATTGCCACCACAAGTCCCATGTTTCGAGCCTTGGCGCGTACAGTTTCTGGCAGCCTGTTGGTGATGACCACGATGAAGACGATGTTGTCGATACCCAGTACGATTTCCAGGCTGGAAAGAGTCAGGAAGGCAATCAGATTCTCGATGCTGAACAAGGCGTCCATATGTCCCTCGTGGTCTTCGGGTGACGGAGTTTGAGCAATAAAAAAGGCCGAATCCTGAGGATTCGGCCTTGAGTAGTACCTTGTATCGTCTGGTGACGTCTACATCTTGTAGAGTTCGGCCCCGGGAACGATGGTGAAGTCGGCTTCACTCAGAAGCTTGATGGCCTGGTCTGTGCGGTCAAAGCGGAAGATCATGATGGCATTCTTGCCGCTCTGCTGCACGAAGGCGTACATGTATTCCACGTTAACACTGTTTTCGGAGAGCATCCCAAGGATGGAATGCAGGCCACCGGGAGTGTCCGGGACCTCAACAGCCACAACGGTGGTGCGGCCTACGGTAAAGCCGTTTTCCTTGAGCACGGCCTTGGCCTTGTCAAAGTCGGAAACGATCAGGCGCAGAATGCCGAAGTCCGAAGTGTCGGCCAGGGACAGGGCTCTGATGTTGACGCCGGATTCGGCCAGTACACGGGTGACTTCACCCAAGCGACCGGCACGGTTCTCCAGAAAGATGGAAATTTGATCGACCTTCATATCGTTGATCTCCTCTCTGTATGAAACTGTCTCTCGCGGATTCTCTTATTAGATACCTGAGTCGCGCCCGTGGCGCAACCCGTTGGGATAACCTATTATTTGATCTCACGCTTGTCGATGATTCGCTGCGCTTTGCCCACGCTACGCTCGATGCCCATGGGTTCCACCAGGGTTACCTTGGTGGTCACACCCAGGAATTCCTTGATGTTTCTCTGGATCTTCTTTTCTACGGCCTGCATGGCCTTGATCTCGTCCGAGAAGAAACGTTCGTCCACTTCCACGCGGACTTCCATGGTGTCCATGTTGCCATGGCGTTCGATGATCAGCTGGTAATGAGGGGCAGTTCCTTCGGTTTCCAGCAGGATGGATTCGATCTGCGAGGGGAAGACGTTGACGCCGCGGATGATGAGCATGTCGTCGCTACGTCCGGTGACTCGTTCCATGCGGACATGGGTGCGGCCGCATTTGCAGGGCACGTAGTTCAGGCGCGTGATGTCGCGGGTACGGTAACGGATCAGAGGTTGGGCTTCCTTGGTCAGGGTGGTGATGACCAGCTCACCCTTTTCACCCGGAGGCAGTACTTCACCAGTCTCGGGATCGATGATCTCGGGCAGGAAATGATCCTCGAATATGTGCAACCCGTCCTGGGCTTCGTGGCAGCCGATGCCCACTCCCGGTCCCATGATCTCGGACAGGCCGTAGATGTCGATGGTGGTGATGCCAGCCCGTTTTTCGATGTCGCGTTTCATCTCCTCGGACCAGGGCTCGGCACCGAAGATTCCGACGCGCAGGGGCAGGGATTTGAAATCGATGCCGGCGGCTTCGGCGGCTTCAATGAGCACCAGCATGTACGAGGGGGTGCAGCAGATGACTGATGGGGCAAAATCGCGAAGCAGCAGTACCTGACGGCGGGTGCCGCCGCCGGAGATGGGAACGATGGTTGCGCCCAGTTCCTCGGCGCCGTAGTGCACGCCCAGGCCGCCAGTGAACAGGCCGTAGCCATAGGCGTTATGAACGGTGTCCAGGCTGGAGGCACCGGCAGACATGAAGGAGCGGGCCATGAGTCCGGCCCAGTTCTTGATATCTCGCTTGGTGTATCCCACCACTGTGGCTTTGCCGGTGGTGCCGGATGAAGCGTGGATGCGGACCACGTTTTCCTTGGGTACGGCAAACATGCCAAAGGGATAATTGTCGCGCAGGTCCTGCTTTTCGGTAAAGGGCAGATTCTTTAAGTCGTCGAGACTCTTGACGTCGCTGGGGAGTATGCCCATTTCGTTGAGTTTCTTCTTGTAGAAGGGGACGTTGTGGTAAACCCGCTCGACAAGCGATTTCAGTCGGGTCAGCTGGAGTTTTTCCAGGTCCTCGCGCGGGAGGGTCTCGTGCTCGACATCGTAAATCATGCCACTCTCCTGTGTACCTTTGGGCGTGTTGTTGGCAAGTGGGGCAGCAGCCCCGGGGAAATCGTCGTATCCGACTTTTTTGCTGCTAGCCGGATACCTTGCACGCAGGGGGGGCACGCGTCAAGTCCAGGCGTGGCAGAGGGTTGTTCTTGCTACCTGGAATTGTGGGGGATACCGGCTCAATTCCGGCCTTGCTTTTCGCTGTGGCGAAGGTACATTCAACCTGCATCGCCGATGGCCGTATGCCAACCAGGAACAGGAGCTACACACGGATGAATATTATTGAATTTGATGACATGGAATCCATGAGTGCTCACGCGGCAGATATGGCGCGTGAAATTGCTGTGGCTGCTGTAGCTGAACGCGGCGCATTCACTCTGGCCCTGTCTGGAGGGAGCACCCCCCGTCAGACTTACGAAATGCTGGCCGATGCCGGAGACATCCCCTGGGATAAGGGGCATATCTTTTTTTCCGACGAACGCTGCGTGAAGCCTGATCATGAGCACAGCAATTATCGTATGGCCAACGAAGCTTTGTTATCAAAGATCGATATTCCACCTTTGCAGGTGCATCGCATCAAGGCCGCTGGCTTTACTCCGGGATTGGACGCCGGAGGTTACGAGGTCGAGGTGTTCAACACCTTCAAGTTCAACAAGCTTGATGAAGATGGAGAATGCCCCTTTGACCTGATGTTTCTTGGGATGGGGGAAGATGGCCATACGGCGTCGTTGTTCCCCGGTGGTGACTCCATGCTTGCCAGACGTCAACTGGTGATGGCCATCGACCCCGTGGGGTATCCCAAGCTCAGACGTATCTCCATGACGTTGCCGCTGATCAACATGGCGCGTAATGTGGTAATTATGATATCAGGGGCGAAGAAGCGCGCTTTGCTCAGCAAGATCGAGCGCGATCTTGAGGCCGCTCAAGGGCGTTATCCGGTAGCTCTGGTGGAGCCTCGCGGAACCCTGACGTGGCTGGCTGCAAAATAGTTGTCGTACGGGTTGATTGCAGGCCCTGATAAAATACTCTAAGGAAGTACGCGCCCGGTGTGGGGCGGGGAGGCCGGATTCATGAATTTTACTGAACTCGCTTTCAACAACCGAACTTTCCGTCGATTCGACCCGTCCGTGCCAATTGGCATGGAAACTCTGGAAGATCTGCTTGAGACGGCCCGGTATACGGCCTCGGCCATGAACAAGCAGCCGCTCAGACATGTCCTTGTGACTGAGCCCGGGAAATGTGCCGAGGTGTTCGCGGGGCTGGCCTGGGCAGGATATCTGAAGGATTGGCCAGGGCCGGAAGAAGGGCAGAGACCCACTGGTTATGTGGTCATCTGCCATGAGGGCGAACCCGGCCCCTGGAGCAAGGTTGATCTGGGTATTGTGGCTCAGACCATCATGCTGGGAGCCGTGGAAAAGGGGTTTGGTGGCTGCATGCTGGGCGCTCTGAAGAAGGACGTCATTGGCAAGGCTCTGAACCTGCCGGAAGAATTGGAGATTATGCTTGTCCTGGCTCTTGGACGACCTGCCGAGACCGTGGTGGTCGAGGATCTGGAGCCTGGGGAAGATTTCAAATATTGGCGCGAGGATGACGACACCCATCACGTGCCCAAACGTACTAAAGATGAATTGATCGTCGCCAAGTATCCGGCGGCGGATGAATAGAGAGGGATTATTTTGGACAACAAACAGAAATTGCAGAATCTCGGTCCCAATACCGAGGACAAGATGCGGATCGTGGCCCGTTGGCTGCACGAGAAGCAAGGCAAAGACATCAAGGCCCTGAACGTCGAGGGCATCTGCTCCATCACCGAGGGTGTGGTTTTGGCTACCGCCAACAACCTTCGTCATGGTCAGGCTCTGGCAGACTTCGTTCTTGATATGTGCGACGAAAACAAGATCCCCTTCAGCGGGATGGAAGGCTACAAGACCGGCACATGGCTGCTTGTGGACCTGAACGACGTACTCGTACATATCTTCCAAGGGGAGTCCCGTGGCTTCTACAACCTTGAAGGGCTGTGGTCCGAGGCTCCGGAGCTGGAGCTGGATTTGCCCGAGGATGAAGACGACGAAGACGATTTCGACGACTAGATTGGGCTTGGCCCAACCGAATCATCTACCCCGAAGGATACCATGACCGCCTTGACGCCAACGCTTCTGCTGATTCTTGATGGCTGGGGGATTGCTCCCGAGTCGGAAGGGAACGCCGTGACCATGGCTTCCACCCCGAACCTGGATCGACTTTGCGCGGATTTTCCCCGCACGGAACTGACTTGTTCAGGGCGCGCTGTGGGGTTGCCTGATGGTTTCATGGGCAACTCCGAGGTGGGGCACATGAATATCGGGGCCGGGCGAGTCGTCTATCAGGACATGACGCGTATCGATCTTGCCATTGAGAACAATGAGCTGGCGTCAAACGTCGTTTTGAAGGAGTTGATGGACACGGCCAAGGCTGGCGGCGGGCGACTGCACCTGATGGGGCTGGTCTCCGACGGTGGTGTTCATAGTCATATCCTGCATTTGTTTGCTCTGCTGGAAGCCGCCAAGGCTGCTGGGGTGGAAACGTTCATCCATGTCTTTCTCGATGGCCGGGATACGGCGCCGACCTCCGGCGCCGGGTTTGTGCGCCAACTTCAAGCCAGGCTGGATGAGTTGGGTTTTGGGCGTATTGCCACGGTAACGGGGCGCTATTGGGCCATGGATCGTGACAAGCGCTGGGAGCGCAACAAGGACGCCTACGATGCCCTGACTCTGGGCAAGGGCGTGATGGTGACCGATGCGGTCTCCGCCATTGAAGCCGCCTATGGGGCCGGGGAGAACGACGAATTCGTCAAGCCTCGTGTCCTGATGGATGGCGAGGTGCCCGTGGGGCTTTTGCGTGATGGAGACGCGGCCTTCTTTTTCAATTTTCGCGCCGACCGGGCGCGGCAAATCGTACGCAGTCTGTTTGACGAAGAGTTTGCCGAATTTGAACGTGAGGCATGCCCGAAGCTGCATCTGGGCACCATGACCCGTTACGAAGCCTCATTCCCGTTGCCCGTTGCCTTTCCGCCGCAGACCATTTCCGAAACTCTGGGAGAAGTCGTTTCCGGTCTGGGTGCCAAGCAATTGCGGATTGCGGAAACGGAGAAGTATGCCCATGTGACCTACTTCATGAATTGTGGACGCGAGGAGCCTTTCGAGAACGAGGAACGTGTTCTTATCCAGTCTCCCCGTGACGTGGCGACCTACGATGAAAAACCCGAGATGAGCGTCAAGGAAGTCACGCAGAAGCTGCTGGCCGCCTTGGGCTCTGGGCATTATTCATTTATTGCCTGCAATTTTGCCAATCTGGACATGGTTGGTCATACCGGCATCATTCCCGCAGTTCTCGAGGCTGCCAAGAACGTGGACGAATGCGTGGGACAGGTGGTGAATCTGGCCCTGGCCTCTGGCTTCCGGGTGATGATCACTGCCGATCATGGAAATGCGGAACAGATGATAAGTGACGATGGCGGACCGCATACTGCCCACAGTACCAATAAGGTTCCCTTTGTGCTGGTGGACAAGAATCGTACTGAGGTGAGCTTGCGCTCCGGTGGAATTCTGGGTGATATCGCACCCACGGTGTTGAGTCTGTGGGGTATTGATGCACCCGTAGCCATGACGGGGCAAACCCTGGTGGAGGATTAATGGCCGATAAGAAAAAACCGATCACACCGGTCAAACCCGCAGGGATGGAGATTATTTGTTTCTATACCTGCCCGTTTTGTGAGCGGGATGTGCCCATGATGGCACCGACCCAGCCCACCATGGCTCGCTGTGATTCCTGTCAGAATAATTTCCCCGTTGTGCCCGTGGACGAGCGGGGGATTCGTTTCTTCAAGATGATGACCGCCAATGGCCGAGCTGCCGTTGACTCCGATTTCCTATAGCCGGGATTATTCTCGTGCCTCGTCTGTTATTTCTGACCCAATCCGGTGAAACCCTGCCCAGTGTGCGCTTTCGCGTGCTGCCGTTTGTGCAGCTGGCCCGTGAAGCTGGAGTGGATGCTGACTGGATGCGCTACCCCAAAACGGCACTGGCCAGAGCCGCTTTTTTTGCTCGACTCCCTAAGACGGAGATTATTGTTCTTCAGAAAAAACTGGTTTCCAGAGTTGAGCTGGCCCTGTTGCGAAGCAAGGCCGGAAAATTGTTTTTTGACTTTGATGATGCACTGTGGGCCAGTCATCCCAATCAAGGGGCCTGTGGTGGCGAGTCCGATGCTGGAGAACTCGCACGCTTGCTCCGTGTTTGTGCCGGGGTGGATGGGGTGATCGCGGGTAACGCTTTTCTCGCTGCCAAGGTGCGCGAGGTTTCGCAACGGGTGGATCAAATTTCCACGCCCCTGGATACGCAGAAATACGTGCCGGGAGTGGCTGAGCATTCCGGAAGGCCGGTGGTCGGTTGGATGGGCACATCGTGCAATCTGTTCTTCCTGCCTGAAGTCTTTCAGGCCCTGGAGCCCGTAGGGCACAAGTTTTTACTCTCTGTGATCTCGGATGCGGACTACAGCATCCCAAAAGCCCTGAGCGGCAGCAGTGAACGATGGGATTCCGAGCGTGAAGTGGCCCAGTTACAGGCGATGGACATCGGCCTGATGCCCTTGACCGATGACGAATATACCCGTGGGAAATGCGGTTTCAAGCTGCTTCAATACATGGCCTGCGGTGTCGTGCCGGTGGCCTCGGACGTGGGGTTCAACCGTGAAATCGTGACCCACGGTGTGGATGGTTTTCTGGCTGCCACTCCTGATGACTTTTTGGAATATGTGGATCGTCTGGCAAGTGATCAGGATCTGCGTCTTGAAATGTCTGCCCGTGCCAGGGAAACAGTCGTTTCCAAATTCGGTCTTTCTGCGGCAGCCCTGCGTCTGTGGGATATCTTGGGCCTGTCCACCTCATCGTAATACTCCTGCCTTCTAGCCTTCCCTTTCTTTCTATTCTCGAGTTGTTCATTTCATTGATTATTCTTGATTTGGATAAGGGAATGAACCTTTTGTTCTTTACTGTGGTTTGACTTTTTTTAGAAATTTGCTAAAAAATAACTAGGGTCAACTTCTTATAAGGTGCCCGGTGCATTGCCCACTCGCCACGGCAATGCGCCGGGCGCAGTCGGAGTGACGATATGCATACCTGTCCGAAGTGTGGGCTGAGGCATTACAGTGAAGAATGCCCTTGCAATGGGGGTGAAAAGCAGAGAGCGGAACAAGCCTGTTCCTATTGCGGTGGCAAGGGCAGTATTCATTCGCCATTGCCTTACGAGGATGATCCTGCTCCTTGTCAGGCTTGCGGGGGGAGTGGGAAGAACAGCCTTCAGTAATCATCTGTTCCGTACCAAGTAGAGGCCTCGCCATTTCCTGGTGATGGCTAATCTTTTCAGTTGTGGTGTGTTCTTGCCTTCGAGATGGCTTCTGGAGCTATCCCGGCTGTCAGGGATTGTGTCTGAGTCGTTTGTACAGCGCTATGACAAGACACAAGGCGCAAACACCAAGAGCCGGATACAGGGCCAATAGATCGATACGGATATTATCGTTCGGGCTGATAGTGGCTTCATAGGGGATGAATAGAAGCAGGGAAAATGCAGGCAGGGCTATTTGTATCGTGCTTGTCAGAGAGGGTGGAACCCGACGGTTGATAAAGGGGATGCTAGCCAGAAGTGAAACGAAGGAACCGATCAGGATGGTAATACCCAGGATGCCGGACAGAAAGTGGCTGGCTTGTGGCGGCATAGAGCCGGCCCAAGCAGTATTGATCAGAAGGAGACAGGTGAGTGCCGCGACAGCAAGAAGCCCGGAGGTTGGCCTTTTTGGTAGAATGACAGCGTCTCCTTCTTTGAGCGCTTAAAGGTTCAAAACGGTTGTCGTGAATTGTAAACCGCTATGAAGCCTGCCTGCAACGCTTAAAAAAGGTTTCGATTGAATCTTGTTACGGGCGAAGACCTAGAGTTTGTTCAGCACATGTTCATCCAGTACCTCCGCCAGTGGAGTGCGGCTGAACATTTCATTCCAGTCCTTCTGGATATCGGCCTTTTTGGGCGTCGGCATGGTGTCCAGAGCCTCATAACTGATTTTCTCAGCCCAGCCATCCTCCACCAGATCATCCAGCAGGGTGAACTCCGTATCCAGAACCCAAGTGTGTTTGCCGTAGGGGAGCAGGTCGTAGAGCAGGGTGGTCATACCACCTGCAACGATATTGATCTCGGCCATGAGTTCATCCGTGATGTCGAAGACCTCGATCACCCGGCTGCGGTAGTCCTCGGGCAGTTCGTAGCAATCCAACTGGCGCTGGGGACGTTCGTCGGGCTTGAATTTGAAGTAGACGGTGTAACCCCGGTCCATGAGTTTGACCATGTATTGCCCGATGCGTCGGGTGTTGCCCCAGAATTCATAGGGCACCAGAATATTGCGGGGATTGAATTTATCTGATTTCAGGCGCTTGTATCCGTAGCTATGCTTGTTGGCTCCGGGCAGGTAGTAGCCTTGCGGATAGACTTGGCTCCATTTACGAATCACTTTTTCCCAATACGGTCCCCAGGTGATGACGTTGTCAAATCCGTCATATTCGCCGGGTTTCCAGCCTTCGAAGGTATAGGCGGCCTGCCTGCGGGCGTACATGCTGAACTGATAGCCGATGCTGGGCACACCAAGCGTGCGACAGGCATAGAGCAGCGGGAAGATTTCCTGATGATCTTCCAGGCCGAACAGCAGCTTGGGCGGGTTGGGGGACAGGTCCTGCACATGTCGCCGGTATTCCCAGACCGCGAAGGACATCTGCTCTTCGGCGCGGGCGATGACTCTGGTCAGGGCGCTTTGCATCCAGGGGCTGAATTGGGAAAGATCATATTCATTGTGAAACAGACGCTCCACAGGGCGCTTGCGGTGCAGGAAATAGACGGGGTGTGGTTGCTTGTTTCTGTCTTGCAATAGCCGTTTCGAGGGCGAGTAGACAAAGCTGAATTTCGCGTCACGATCTTCAAAATGGCTGAGCATCTCGCGGGTGCGGAAATCCGTTGGACCATAGCGGTAGAATAGCATTTTCCCGGACAGATTCTGGGCGATTTGCTGGTTGTGGTGTCCCAGAGTGCGGTCATAGATCCACGAGGCCTTGAGACGTTTGAATAGTCCTTTTCGCTCGGGATTGAGGACTTCCCAGATGCGCCCCAGATTGAGCTTGTTGCGAAAGTGAGGGGAAAATTCGCCGGACTCGAAACGTTGGAGCAGAGGGCCGTATTGCACCAGCCTGAACAGCCAGCGCCAGTAGAGGTTGCCCACCTGGGTCGATAACCAGTTGAAGCCCTCGAGATGGTAGTTGTCCTGCAGGCGTGAGCCTTGGGTATTCTTGATTTCATAGAGGGCAAAGAGTAGCTCCAGAGCCTGATTAAGATCATTGTCCGGAGCGTAGGTCTCGGACACGCCTGAGCCTCTCAGCTCGATGATGCCGGAGGTTCCCTCGCTGGTCAGGACATGGGCCATGGTTGCTCCTAGATCTCGGTGCTGATGCCGCGGCGCTCAAGCAGCATGTTGTAGACATCAGCGGTGCGCTGCACTTTGGCGGTCATGGTGAATTCGACGGATTTGCTCTGGCTGGCACGTCCCCATACTTTTCTCAGGTCCGGATCATGGCAGACCTTGGTCATGGCCGCTGCGATGGCTCCTGAGTCCTTGGGAGGAATGAGCAGGCCATTGTCGTGGACCAACTCGGGCAGCCCGCCCACATTGGAGGCCACGATGGGCAGGCCGAAGAAAAAGGCCTCCAGGACGACGTTGGGCAGGCTTTCCTTGAGGGACGGCAGGAAGAAGGCGTCCATGACTTGCAGGTGGTCAGCGACATTCTCGACCCGGCCCCGGAACAGCGCTTTGTCCGCAATGCCCAATTCCTCGGCCAGCGGTGCCCAGCGTTCGGCTCGTGCACCCACAAGCAGCAACTGGGCTTTCACGCCGCTGTGCATGGCTTCGGCAAATCCTCGCAAAAGGAATTCGACACCTTTGACGGACTTGTCCCCGGCTACGGTCCCGAGCACAGGGATTCCCTTTTTTAGCCCCAGTTCGGAACGCATGGTGTGGCGATCCTTCAAAGGGGTGATTCTGGAGTCGGGAATGCCATTGTAAATGACTTCCAGTCGTTTGCTGGATAGCCCTGTCTGCCTGAGCACCTTGGCACAAGCCTGAGAGTTGGCCACAAAGCAATCGATTCCGGGAGACCAGTACGGCAGCGGGTTGGACGGCCGGTAGATGACTCCTCTGTACCCCAGGCACACGCAACCACGTTTGCGCCAGTTCAGCCCCCACCATGCCAGTTTCTTGTTGGCTTTGTTGTGGAAGGCGTGGACAATGCAAGGTTCGCCTTTTTCGGGCAGGGCGCGTTCGGCTTCTGCACGCCAATCGGCAGGTGCTTCAGGCAGCCTGCGCCAGTCGATGCGGTCATCCAGGCCGGTGATCTCCGCGTTGTGCGGAACCAGAAAAGTGACATTGTGGCCTCGATCCATCAGGCCCCGGGCCGAATACATGGCCTGGCGGGTGCCGCCAGAGAGCGAGGATGAAGAAGTCATATATATGATACGCATCAGCTTTGGTTCTCCTTGGTCAGCCCCGCACACTCCAGGAGCTCGGGCAGGACTTCATCGGGCATGAAATCGGTCATGCAACGGATGGAGCCGCTTGGACAGGAATTTTCATTGCAGGGCTGGCAGTCCAGACCTTTGGCCAGTGCCTTGTGGTCACTGCCTGGAAAGGTCCATGCATTGCTGGTGGAGCCAAGGACCGTGAGGGTTGGTGTGCCGACTCCCACGGCCATATGTCTGGGCGCTGAGCAGTTGCCCAAGTGCAACGTTGCATGTTTGATGCACCCGGCCATATCGCGCAGCGACAGCATGGATTTGGTGACGATGCAGGCTGGTACTCCGGCGGCATCCTGTACGGCACGGGCCACGTGCTCTTCGCCGGGCCCATAGAAGACAAGAAATTTCAGGCGCGAGTCCGCTTGTGAAGCCAAGCGGATCAGCTCTCCGTAATGGCCCTCGGGCCATTGTCGTGTGGCGCGGCGATGCGATGGGTCTACGGTGATTAATACATCGTCCGGGCCGATGCCGTGGTCGATGAGAATTGCTTTGGCCCGAGCCTGCTCCGTAGCGGTCAGGAACAACCTGGGCGGCTCCTTGTTCCAGCTGATGCCCAGAGGACGCAGGACGCTGGCCTTGGTCATGGCAGCATAGCCGTGCACCGGGCTGCTCCAGTGGGTGTAAAGCCAGCGGTTGTACCAGGGGGGATCATAGGTCAATCGGACCTGCGGACCGGATTCAGGCGGGAACAGACGCGAAAGTGCCACCACCCAGCGGATACGCGGTAACTGCTGGAAGTCCACCACCAGATCATACCGCTGGCTGGCCACTTGCCAGTAAAAGGCCAGTTGTGCGGCGATGTTCTTGTGTGCCTTCTTGTCGATGGCCCAGACACGAGTCACATCAGGGTTATTCTCCACCATGGACAGGGTCTTTTTTTCCGTAAGCAGGTGGATCTGCGCGTTGGGAAAGCGTTTCCTCAGCAGCCGGATACTTGGAGTGGAGAGCAGGACGTCTCCGATCTGTCTGAGCTGACAGACCAGGATGCGTCGGACTCCCTTGGGGTCGAGATCGATCGTCATGTCTTGGCTGGTCATCGTTGTTCCGGCAGCTTGCTGATGTAGTCTGCAAATTGGGCTGCGCGAACATTGAGGGAATGGTGTGTTGCGAACCACTTCCAGACGTCTGTGCGCAGGGTGTTCAGTTCTTCGTCACCCAGAGCAAGCAGTTTGTCCAGGGCTGTGCCCAGTCCCGCCATGCCGTTGTCCAGCGGAACAAGTGTTCTATCAAGAGGGGCGAGGTCTGCAGGCCAGGCTTCACCAATGCCTCCCACATTCCGAGCCACCGGGGCCAGCCCCCGGGCCATGGACTCCAACAGAGTGTTGGGCAGTCCTTCGGACAGGGACGGCAGACAGAAGATGTCAGCCTGATCAAGGATGGCGTTTACGTCGGTCACGAATCCATGCCAAGTGATGGCGTTGGACAGTCCTTGCTGCTCGGCCAGTTGCTTCAACTCCGCTTCGCTTCGGCCCGTGCCAGCGACATGCAGGTGGAATTGGCGCCCACGCCGTTTGAGCTCGGCCAGAGCCAGGATTAGGTCCGCATGGCCTTTGTCCGGGTTCAGCTGGCTGGTCACGGCGATGCTGCGCGGCGTGCGTACTGCAGCCGGAGCCTGGGCGGCAGGAACTTTCCCCGTGGGAATGACGTGGATGTCGTCTGCTGACAGAAAAGAAACTTCCTGAAGCATCTCGCGCTTGATGAACTGGCAGGGCGAGAGCAGGGTGGCCTTGGTGAAGCGGTGGGTATTGCGGACCTTCAGGGTGTCACGCATATCACGGGGCAGACCCACCCGGTGAACCACCGGGACGCCACATAGGCGCGCGGCAATACCTGCAATACGCAGGTCCTTGCCAACATTGGCCACAAGGGCGTCCACATGGTTGGTCTTGATGAATTGCATGAATCGCCACACGGACAGCGGGCGGTAGTCGAATCCGAACCAGCCCTCGCGGGCATCCAGACCCATGGCTTGGGCCTTGTCCAGAAATGGTCCTGGGCGGGCAAAAATCCATGTCTTGTGTCCCATGCCATCCAGAGCACGGCACAGATCCAGAGTCCAGGCCTTGACCCCGCCGAAGCGACGAGTGGCGTTGACGAATGCGATGTTCATGCGGCGACTGCCTACAGGCTTTGGACGTGTGCGTAAAGTCCGGTCAGGTCAGGCATCCAGGTGATAGGCGAGGGAAATTCGCCGACACCGAGGAAACGTGTCCCAACGGATTGTGCCGCATCCAGGTCCGTGCCTGAATCACCGATCATCAGAACACGCTGGGGGTCGGCCTGTTCGGAGGCCACGATATCCGCCAGCAATTGCGCCTTGGGAGTGGGTGAACCGAAGATCCCTTTGAAGTGTTGATCCAGCTTCATCTTGTTCAGGATGATTTTCAGCTCGTAGTCGGGCGCGCCCGACGCTACATAGAGCGGCCATGTGTCCTGGTGTGCACTCAGAAATTCTTTCACGCCGGGCAGAATGGGAGTCGTCAGCAATTGTTCCAGAGCCAGTTGGTTAAACTTCTGGTCCAAAGCCCTGGATTCATCCTCGGTGATGGAGCGGCCGTGAAATTTCTTGAAATAGTGCTCGAACTTGGCGTAGCGGCTGACCCCACCGTGCTCAAGGTGATAGCTGCGTACATAGTCCACGGCTTCGGGACCGAGCTCCTCAAACAGTTTGCAGAAGGTTTCGGTCTTGATGGTGACCGAATCCAGCAGCACTCCGTCGCAATCGAAAACAATAACGTCGATGCCGGACATGATTCCCCCCTATTTGAGCGCGCCGATCAGGTTCTGCACGGCGTCGATTTCCATCTGGATGCGACCTTCACGGGCGTAGGAGCCAATGTGTGGGGTCAGAACTACGTTTTCAAGCTCGCTGAGTGGGCCTGTGTATGGCTCGTCATTGAAGCAGTCTACGGCAGCACCGGAGAGGTGCCCGGAGGCCAGGGCCTCGTACAGGGCGGATTCATCAACCAGCCCACCGCGGCCGCAGTTCACGATCCAGGAACCAGGGCGCATGGCCTGTATCTGTTCGCGACCGACGAGTGCACAGGCTTCGGAGGGTTTGGAGCAATGCAGGGTGACGATATCGGCCCAGGCCATAAGCTCGTTCAAGGGCAGGCACAGCGTATCCTTGCAGGAAGGGTAGGGGTCGGCATAAGCGATTTCGCAGCCCATTGGGCGCAGCACGTCGGCCACGGCCTGTCCGATGCGCCCAAAGCCGATGACTCCCACTTTCTTGCCGCTGAGCTGCCAGCCCATGCGTTTCTTCCAGGTTCCGGAGCGAAGCTCGCGATCCATCTGGGTCACGTTACGCATCAGGTCCAGAATCAGTCCCAAAGTCAACTCTGCCACGGCCTGTGTCGGTCCGAAGGGAGTGTTGAGCACGGTGATGCCGTTGGCTTCGCAATACGGGATATCCACGCTGTCCATGCCGACACCGCAACGGGACAGGACCTTGAGCTCCGGAAGCTGTGCGAGCACGGCGGCGGAGAGTTCCTCGGTTCCAGCGACCACTCCTTGGCAACCTTGGAGAACCTCCACGGTTTCTGTGGGGGCAAGCTTTCGGCCATGGGGGTTCATGATATATTCGATGCCTGCTTCACTCAGCAGGTTCAAGGGCTCTTTGCTGTAGGTGGCAAACGATGAGGTTGTGAGGGCTATTTTCATGGAAATTCTCTTGGGTTGTCGGTTTGGTTGCAACCGGGAATGGATATCAGAAAGGGCCGGAAGCGACAATGCCGCGAGGCGCGTTCAAAAGATTTGGTAGTGGTTGTCAGGCGGTGCAGATGAGTTGTGGAGAAGGTTTATCAGACTTTGCGCTTGATCTGCTGCAGAGCGATGCCCGCGATGATGAACATAAGGCCATAGATCGTGGACGGCAGGATTTCCTCGCCCACAATAAAGTGGATCAGAATCAGGGAGACAAAAGGTGAGATGAAGATCAGATTTCCGACCTTTGCCGTTGTTTCCGAAAGTTTGAGTGCCTTGAGCCAGAGTACGAAAGTCAGGCCCATCTCGAAGACACCGACATAAGCGGCTCCTGCCAGCCCTCGCCAATCCCCAACCATGACGTCCGAGACAAGTGTCGTGGCAATCAACACGTAGATCGTACCACAAGCGAAATTGGCGGTCAGCCCCACAACCGGGTCCCGGGAATCACGGGTGTTGAATATCCAGTACAAGGCCCAGATGACCGTACTGCCCAGAGCCAAAGCCACGCCGAGCGGGTCCGAGAAAGTGAAGCCCAGCGGGTCGCCGTGGGTGGAAATGAGTACGACCCCAGTGTAACTGATGAGCAGGGCCAGCAGATCCTTGACGCTGAGTTTCTGGCCAAGCAAAGGGATGGACAGCAGGGCCAGAGTGACAGCCCACGTGTAGTTCAGTGGTTGTGCCTCCTGCGCGGGCAGCAGGTCGTATGCTTTGAAAAGTACGATGTAATACAAAAACGGGTTGATGAGCCCAAAGGCTGCGGAAACAAGCCATTGCCTGCGGTTCATGGAGAGAAGCAATGTGAGTTTGCCCTGGGCCATGAGGATGACCGTCAGGGTCATGAGCGAGGCGATGGATGAGTAGAGCAGGAGTTGCATGTGATCCATGTGTCTGAGCGACAGCTTGAAGGCTGAAGCCACAGTGGACCAGAGCAGGACCGTGATCAGTCCGTAGCAGTAGGCTTGGTGTTGTTGTTTCATCAGAATGATTCCGGGCCGCAACTGCGGCCCGGAAATATTATTGGTGTGCCACCACGAGGCTACACGATGACGTGTTTTTTGATGTATTTGACCACTTCGTCAGGAGTGTCGAGGATTGTCAGCAACTCCAGATCCTGTTCGCCAGCATAACCGTCTGCGATGAGGCGAGCCTTGATCCAGTCAATCAGTCCGCCCCAGTATTCACTACCGAAGAGGATGATGGGGAAGCGCTTGATGCGCTGGGTCTGGATAAGCACGAGAGCCTCGAACAACTCGTCCAAAGTGCCGAATCCGCCGGGCATGGCAACGTATGCCAGGGCGTATTTGATGAACATCAACTTGCGAACAAAGAAATAATTGAAGTTGACTCGAGTGGTCAGGTACGGGTTGGATTCCTGCTCGAAGGGGAGGTTGATGTGCAGGCCTACGGATTCGCCTCCTGCTTCCTTGGCCCCCTTGTTGGCGGCTTCCATCAGTCCCGGGCCACCGCCCGAGATCACGGAATAACCGGCCTGGGTCAGCTTGGCCGCAATTTCTTCGGTCTGCTGAAAGATGGGCTGGTCGGATTTGACTCGTGCCGAACCGAAGATGGACACGCCGTTCTTGATTTCGCTCATGGTATCGAAACCATCGACGATTTCGGCCATGATCTTGAACAGCCGCCAAGACTCTCCGACGGAAAGTTCGTCGATGAGAAACTGCTTCTTATCTCCCACTGTGTTCTCCTTGTTGGGATTGACGGACTATCTTTACATATCTGGTACAGGTTAGGTATGGGATGGAGTCCGTCAGGTCGTAGTATACTTTTTCATGCCACTTTGGAACCACCACGCTCCGGCTTTCCGGGGCCAGACAAGGATCACTCTCGATGAAAATCCAGTTTCTGGGCGCCGCCAAGACCGTGACCGGCTCCTGCCACATGATGGAGACCGGCAATCACCGTTTCGCCGTGGATTGCGGCATGCACCAAGGTAACGCGGAGATTGAAAAGCGCAACCTCGATACGTGGAAGTACAAGCCTTCCGAGGTAGAATTCTTTCTGATTACACATGCCCATATCGACCACTCCGGCCTGTTGCCGCGTATGGTGCGTGACGGGTTCAAAGGGACGATCTACTGCACTCCGCCGACCAAGGACCTGCTTGAGATCATGCTTCGCGATAGTGCGCATATCCAAGAAATGGAAGCCGAATGGCGCAACAAGAAGCGCCAACGCTTCGGCAAGGAGATGACCCAGCCTCTGTACACCATGGCTGATGCCGAGAAGACCCTGTCACTTCTCGAAGCCGTGGAATACAACAAGCCCTTCAAGCCTTTTCCGGAGCTTGAAGTCAATTACATGGACGCTGGGCATATTCTGGGTTCCGCTTTCATCGAACTCTGCGTGCAGGAAGCCGATGGTGAATTCAAGGCAGTGTTCTCAGGTGACCTCGGGCGACCGGATCAATTGTTGATCAACGATCCGAGTATTATCAAGGATGCCCATTATCTGTTCATGGAATCCACCTATGGTGATCGTGATCACAAGAACAAGACCAACAGCCGTGTGGAATTGGCTGAGGCCATTGCCTACAGCTACGCCAAGAATGAGAAGGTAATTATTCCGGCCTTTGCCGTGGAGCGGACGCAGGAAATTTTGTATTCCCTGTATCTGTTGGAAAAAGAAGGCAAACTGCCAGCGGACATGCCCGTGTACGTGGATAGCCCCATGGCCATCAAGGCTACGGAAGTCTTTCGCAAATATCCTAAATATTACGATGAAGAGACCAAAGCCATTCTGGAGTCCGGTGGCGATCCGCTGGATCTGACCAATCTGAAATTTACTCCGACCACGGCGCAATCCCAGGCAATCAACCTGACCGCAGGGCCTGCGGTGGTCATTTCCGCCAGTGGCATGTGTAACGCGGGACGCATCAAGCACCATCTGCGGCATAACCTCTGGAGACCTGGAGCCAGCGTGGTCTTCGTCGGCTATCAGGGCAAGGGTACGCCGGGCCGCCGTATCGTTGATGGTGCCGAGGTGATACGGATCTTTGGCGAGGAAATTGCGGTCAAGGCCAAGGTCTTCACCATCGGCGGGTTCTCGGCACATGCCGGGCAGTCCGAGATGCTTGAGTGGCTTGAGCACTTCACCACACCGAAGATGAAAATTTTCCTGGTGCATGGTGAGAACAAGAAGCAACGCACACTGGGCAAGCTTATCGAAGACAAGTTCAATCTTGAGGTGCACATTCCCGATTACATGGAAGTCTGCACGATGTTGCCCGGCCAGCCTCTTGCGACTGTCGTGGACGAGGAAGTCGCCCATCCGCGCATCGATTGGGATTTCCTCATTGCACAGACCGAAGGTCAGCTCACTACCCTGCGAGGTCGGGTCGAAGCCTTGCAAGACAAAAACTGGATAGATCAGACCGATCTGCGCGACAGGCTATTGGAAATCAACAAGGAACTGCTGGGACTGGCATCCGAAGTCTGATCAAGCGGTCAGAATTACAGCGGGGGCTGTGTTGCTGCGGTTGGTATGGAGTCTCATGTATCAGGATACATTTCGATCCCATGCGCCGTTGCACCTAGCCCTCGCCTTTTTTTGAACGATTGGGTGGTTATTTGAATTTCAGCAATTACGTCGTTATTTTATGGGATCCGAGCGTTTGCTTATTGGCAATATTTTCGATTCCCTTTCGCTTTCAAGCCTTGTACTCGCTGTTTTCCGAATGATTGGAAGGGGTGATAGTTGTGTTACCATTGTCTGAACGGATCTGCGTATGAGAATTATTAGTGGTGAATTTGGGGGGCGGACCATACGCTCCGTCTCTGGGCCGGGATATCGGCCAGCGACCTCCAAGGTGCGTGGGGCCATTTTCTCCATGCTAGTGGCCCGTGGCCTTGATTGGGAGGGGCTTTACGTCCTTGATCTGTTTGCCGGGAGTGGTAGCCTGGCATTGGAAGCCCTGTCACGCGGGGCGGCGTATGCTGCCTTTGTGGAGAAAAGCAAGAACGCGGCGACCTGCATCAGTGGTAATCTGAAGGATTTAGGGCTTGGCAAGGACAGGGCGCGGGTCTATGCAACGGACCTGTTCAAGTTGCTCAGTGGTGCACCGGACCGGGCCTTCGGGCTGGTCTTCATTGATCCCCCCTATGGCAAGGACCTGCTGGTTCCGGCCTTGGAAAAAGCTCTTGGCGGTGGCTGGATTGCTCCCGAGGCCTTTGTTTTGGCCGAGGTTGAGGCCGGACTTGCGCTCGAACCAGAGGCCGTGCATCCTGATTTGGAATTGGTGACTGATCGCTCATATGGACAAACAAGGATAGTGGTATGGAAGACTGTGTCAAAGTAACGGCCATTTACCCCGGGACCTTCGATCCCCTGACCAACGGGCATGTCTCCATCGTGCGCCGTGGGTTGAAACTGTTTCATTCGGTTGTGGTGGCCGTGGCTAAGGACTCTAGCAAGACCCCGCTGTTTAGCATGGATGAGCGAGTGGCTCTGGCCCAGGAAGTCTTCAAGGATGACAAGAATGTTGTTGTGGAGGGCTTTTCGGGATTGTTGGTGGATTATGTGCAACGCCGCAAAGCGGGAGCCATTCTGCGCGGGCTGCGAGCCGTTTCCGACTTTGAGTACGAGTTTCAGATGGCATTGATGAATCGCCGTCTGGCTCGTAATGTTCAGACTGTATTTTTGATGACCGATTACAAGTGGATGTACATCAGTTCCTCCATCATCAAGGAAGCCGCCTGCCACGGTGGTAATATTCAGGGACTGGTACCCAATCTCATCGTGCCGGAACTCTACAAAAAATGCGTACAGCGACAGCGTGAGCGCGATGGGAGCGGTGGCTAAGGCTCATGAGTTATCCCTTACTGTGCATCCCCGGTCCCACGGCCGCAGGCAAGACCGGGGCCGGTATCTATCTGGCCCGTGAACTGGACGGTGAGGTCATCAATTTCGACTCTCGTCAGGTCTACGAGGATTTTCCGGTCATCACGGCCCAGCCATCGTCCGAAGAACGCGCTCAGTGCCCGCATCTACTGTATGGTTTTTTGCAGACTCATCAATCACTTGGGGCGGCGGCATACTCTGACCTGCTGATCGAGACCATTGCCGAGGTCCGCTCGCGAGGTAAGGTTCCCATTCTGGTTGGTGGCACAGGCCTGTATCTGAAGGCACTGCTGCAACCTTTGGCTCCCATCCCGCCCATTCCCGAGGCTGTTCGCAAGAAGATCCAGGAGGCCTGCGAGAAGTTGGGGCCCAACCGGTTGCACCGTGATTTGGCCGAGGTGGATGCGCCTTTGGCTGAGCGCCTGCACCCTAATGATCGCCAGCGCATCATGCGTGGTCTCGAGGTCTACGAGGCCACGAAAAAGCCATTGTCCTGCTGGCATGCAGAGACCGTGGAGACGCGTGACTTTCATGCCGTGAAGCTGGGAGTGGGTATTCCTCTGACGGAGTTGACGCCGTATCTTTACAAACGCATTGACGTGATGCTGGATATGGGTGCCATGGGTGAGGCCAAGGCTGCCATGGAGAAGAACAGTGATCGCGAGGCCCCGGGCTGGACCGGAATTGGCTGCGCCGAGCTGCATGCCTATCTCAAGCAGGAAATCGATTTGGAGGAGTGCAAGGCCTTGTGGGGCAAGAACACTCGCGCCTATGCCAAGCGCCAACTGACTTGGTTTAATGGGGATAAGGAAATTCAGTGGTTCCGCCCACGCGAGCACGAGAAGATGCTTGAGGCGGCGCGAGCGGCGTTGGCGGAATAGCGGTTACTTGCGAATGACTGAAGCGGGCTTATGGCCCGCTTTTTCATGTGAGTTGAAGGCCTGTCTGTTGATCAGTCCAGGCAGGATTGAAAAAGGCGCAGCATTTCGTTCCAGGCATCTTCGTGGGCTTCGCGGCAGGGGAAGGAACCCGAAGCCGGATCGGGCTGAGCACTGAAGTTGGAAAAGGCGTGTCCGGCGTGGGGGTAGACCACGGTCTTCACATCCGCTCCGGCCAGATCCATCTCGCCTTCGAACATGCCCAGATGATCCATGGTCACCACCTTGTCCTGCATGCCGTGCAAAACCAGAAGCTTGGCCTTGATGTCGCCCGGGTTGGCCGGGTGGGTTGTGTCCAGATAGCCGTAGAAGCTGACCGCCGCATGGAGCTGGGCTCTGCTGCGGGCCAGTTCCAGAACGGCTCCGCCCCCGAATGAAAAGCCCACAGCATAGAGACTTTTGGTATCAACTCCGGGCAGGGTGGCCAGCGCATCCAATCCGGCCTTGGCCCGTGAGCGCATCAGCATTCTGTCATCGCGGAATGGGCGCGAAATAGCGGAAGCCTCGGCACGGTCCTTGGGGCGGACTCCAACCCCGTACATGTCGTGACAGAGTACCATGAAGCCTTCACGGGCCAGTGCCTCGGCATGGGGCACCAGATAATCTCCCAATCCCGTATACTCATGGATCAATAGAACGCCCGGCTGCGGCCCTTTGATTTGGGCATCGCGGACCACAAGCCCTTCCAATTCGGTTGGGCCGTCCTGATAACGATGGGGAATGATGCAGATGTCTTGACTCATGGTGCTGTCCTTGTGCCCCAACCACTGATCAGGTTCAAGTCCTTCTTGCCTCAACAACAAAAAAGCCGCCCGAAGGCGGCTTGATTATTTATTCAATAATAGAGTCTAGGAATGATCTGATGCGAGATGAAAAGACACTCGGTCTCGGGTAATTGGCCCCCAACTAAAGTGGCAGCAGGGAAAGGTGTTCAGGAATGAACATACCCGATCTAGGGTGCTTGGGAAGTTCGGATACAAGGCGCGAAAGGAAATCATGATCGAAGTGTACTATCCCGTACACGAGAGTATGATTTCCTTGAAGCAACGCCGTAGACGATGTTCACAAACGCCCTAGACGACGTCCCAGACCTGGCCGGTGGGCAGATCCTTAACCTCGACCTCCATGTCCGCCAGTTCGTCGCGGATGGCGTCCGAGGCGGCAAAGTCCTTATTCCTGCGGGCCTCAAGGCGCTTATCCAGCAGCTCCATGACTTTGGCTTCATCCACGCCCTTGCGCTTGGCCTTGATGTTGCGCAGTTCAAGCAGGAAGGGTTCGGGGTCGGCAGTCAGAACACCCAGCACCTGTCCCCATTTGTCCAAATCAGCCAGGATTCTTTCCCAGGCTTCCTTGGCACCCTTGGACTTGCGCCAGGATTTGTTCTCGGCGATGCGGCCAGCCAGACGGATGGCCCCGAAGACATGTCCTACTGCCGCAGCTGAGTTTACATCGTCAGCCATGGCGGCGTCCCACGCGGCTTCAAGCTCATCCAGTTCCTTGGTCAGTTCCTCGGGCAGATCTGCGCCCGACCACTTCTGTTTTTCCAGAGCAACCGCCAGATCACGCTTAACGGTGTAGATGCGTTTCAGATTCTTTTCGGCTTCATCCATATTCTCGAAGGTGAAGTCGATGGGGCTGCGGTAATGCTTGGTCAGCAAAAAATAGCGCAGCGTCTCGGGCAGGTAGACCTCCATGATTTCACGGATGGTCTTGAAGTTGTTCAGACTTTTGGACATCTTTTCGGAATCGACCTGCACGAATCCGTTGTGTACCCAATAATTGGCCATTTCCTTGCCGGTGGCGGCCTCGGATTGGGCAATCTCGTTTTCGTGGTGTGGGAAGATCAGGTCCTGACCGCCGCCGTGGATATCCAGCGGGAGTTCCAGGTGCTTGTCACTCATGGCGGAGCATTCCAGATGCCAGCCGGGACGTCCCGGACCCCAGGGGCTGTCCCATGTGGGTTCGCCTGGCTTGGCCGATTTCCAGAGGGCAAAGTCCAGAGGGTCTTCCTTTTCGTCACCGGGGGCGACACGGGCGCCGGAGCGCATGTCATCAATGTCACGACCCGAAAGCTTGGCGTAGTCCTTGAACGAGCGCACGCGGAAGTACACGTCTCCCGAGGGGGTGGCATAGGCGTGTCCCTTGGTGATGAGTTCCTCGGTCAGGGTGATCATTTCGGGGATGTGCTCGGTGCATTTGGGCTCAAGGTCGGCGCGCAGGATATTGAGGCGATCCATGTCTTCATAGAAGGCCTGGATGAAGCGCTCGGCAAGGGCCATGGGGTCTTCACCATTCTCATTGGCACGAACGATGATCTTGTCATCGACGTCCGTGAAGTTGCGGGCGAAGGTAACGTCGTAGCCGATATGGCGAAGATAGCGAACGAGTACGTCGAAGACCACGGCGGAGCGGGCATGACCGATGTGACAGTAGTCGTAGGCCGTGATGCCGCAGACGTACATGCGGACCTTGCCTTCTTCGACTGGGGTGAACTGTTCTTTCTTCCGGGTCATGGTGTTGTAAATCTGCATGTGCCGCTCTCCAGGATGTTCAAATATGTCGGTTGATTAAATTTTTATCTTGGCACAATGGGCAGGGGGATGACCATGTCCTTTGCGCGCAGGTTGGGCATCTTGCACCAAATGCGTAAAGTCGTCAAAGAGGCTTAGTCTGCCGGGCGTGTCGCCGTAACGCAGGCGACGGCCTTGATCCCCAGCTTTTTGCCTGTGAACCCCAGGCCTTCTTCGGTTGTGGCTTTGACGTTGACCTGTTTGCTGTTCAGGCGCAGCAGTCGTTCCACCGAGGACTTGATTTGGGCCGTGTGCGGTGCCAAGCGGGGCTTTTGGCAAATCAGCGTCAGATCGACATGGGTAATGTTCAGGCCATCCTTGTCTGCCATAAGCAAAATCTCGTTGACCAGAATGGAGGATTCGATTCCTTCAAAGGCTGCATCCGTGTCCGGGAAATGCTGGCCGATGTCACCACGGCCCAGGCATCCCAGCAGGGCGTCGGCCAGGGCGTGCAGCAAGACGTCTCCGTCAGAATGAGCGACTACTTCCGGTGCGCCTTGAATGGGGACGCCACCAAGGACCATGGGGCGGCCAGGACCGTATTTATGGACATCGTAGCCCCAGCCAGTGACTGGAATGGCCGGAGTCTGCTTCGGAGTGAGCATTTTCAGGTCCTCTGGGGTTGTAATTTTGATGTTGTCTTCTTCGCCCGGAACAATGGCAACTGAACCGCCCATGGCTTCGACCATGGATGCGTCGTCAGTGACTGCGATCTGATTTTGCTGGCAAAATTCGTGTGCCTTGCGCAGCATGGCGAGTATGAAGGCCTGCGGGGTTTGGACTGCACACAGTTCAGCGCGGGGCAGTGTTTCAGCGACAGTGGAACCGCTGATTCGCTTGATGGTGTCCTTGACGGGGATGGCGGGGATGGCAGCCTCCGCACCGGAGCCCAAGGTGTCGATGAGGGTATTGCTGAGTCGCGCCGAGGCAAAAGGTCTGGCAGAATCGTGCACAAGCACCTGGAGACAATCCGCGGGGAGGGCCTCAAGCCCGTTGAATACCGAATCCTGACGGCGTATGCCGCCCTGTGCAAAGCGACAGGGCAGGTTGAGCGGATACTGGGCGAGCAGGGCTTCAGTACTGGCTTTGGCCGCGTCAAATTCCTCAGGCGGGAAGACGAAGACCAATCCGGAAATCCTGGCGACATGAGCGAATGTCAATGCGCTATGCCAGAACAGAGGGAGCCCCTCCAATTCAAGAAACTGTTTCCTGGTCGCCAGTCCTGCCTCGGCCAGACGGGTGCCGCTGCCTGCGGCCAGAATGATCGCCCAACAATTCATTGTGTACTGCCTCTGAATGAACAGGTGAAGGTTCGTCTTGATGTTCTCGAGGAGCCCCTAAAAGGTGCCGCCGTGCGTTTCTATTTTTCGCTGAAGTCTAAAATTGATCGGGCGCGCCGTGGGTCAACCCACGACGCGCCCGTCATTGATATAAGGGAGCTGGACGATAAGCCGGGTTTTGTTCCCCGCAAGGGGGCAGCTATCATTCCTCTAGGGCTACGGTTACCCGCAGCCTCAAGCAGCCTACCCGAAGGCTTTGGCCGGGCCAGCCTCAAACACCTTCCTATTTGGCCTTGCTCCGAACGGGGTTTACCTAGCCGGTTGTGTCACCACAACCGCTGGTGGGCTCTTACTCCACCGTTTCACCCTTACCTGCAAGCAGGCGGTCTGTTTTCTGTGGCACTGTTCCGAGGGTCACCCCTCCTGGATGTTATCCAGCGTTCCGCCCTGTGGAGCCCGGACTTTCCTCTCCGGCCGCAAGCGACCGCAGCGATAGCCTGTCCTGCTCCCAAATCTTTTTAAGCCTCAGGGGCTCTATTCTTTAGCTTCCGCAATTTCTTCGGATTTCTTCTTGGCATTCTCTTTTGCCTTGGCTTCGCTGGTGGGAGCCTTTTCATCGGCACTGAAATGCTCGCACCAGAAGGTCAGACGCTGGCAGTTGGGACAGCTGATGATCTGTTCACCTTTCTGGAGGTCGTTGAAGATCTGAGGCGGAATCTGAATGTTACAGCCGGTGCATACACCGTCGATCACCGAAACGATGACGGGATTGTGAATGCGAGCGCGGATGAATTCGTAGCGGCCAAGCACAGGCTTGGGCACAACTTCACAGGCCTTGTTGCGCTGCTTCTCAAGAGCATTCAAGCGCTTCTTGGCAGCGGTGGTGCGCTTCTTGATACTGGCTCTGTATTCCTCAAGCTTTTCCTTGAGTTCTTTGGACTCCGTTGTAATCTCGGCCCCGATTTCCTTTTGGCGTTCGAGCTCTTCGGACAGGGCAACACGCTCTTCTTCACGAGTGCGGTTGATCTTGTCCATGTTGTCCATCTCGCGCATCATGGCATGATACTCGCGAGTGTTCTCGGCCATCATCAGCTTGCTTTTGCTCTTTTTGATTTTGACCGAATTGTCTTCGATCTCGTCATCAAGGCGTTTTTGCTGAGTCTTGAGGATATCAAGTTTATCGTTCAGCTGCTCGAGGCGCTGGCCGGTTTCTTCATCCTGCTGCTCCAGCTCGGCCAACTCTTTGGGCAGGTTCTCAAGCTCCTGCTGCAAGACGATGATTTCATCATCGACCTTCTGCAGGACCACAAGCTGCTCAATCTGTTCAAGATACATGCTCAACGGGTTATCCTCCCATGGTCTGCCCTGGCGTGAGGCTCGCTTGGCGAGCCCCTGCGGGGCGGTTCGTCTTAGATTCGAATGGGCAGGTGGGCCTTGAAAGGCTCCCTGCCGGGTAAAAACCGTACTTTGATTCCCTCGTTGCCCAGTTCGTCAGCCAGCAGATCAGCCAGCTCGGCGGACATCCGGTCTTCCAGGGAAAAATGGCCTACGTCCACCGTGAATTGGGGGGACTCAAGGGCCTGATGATATTTCAGGTCGCCGGTGATGTATACATCCGTTCCCTTTGCATAGGCCGCATTCATCAGCGAACCTCCGGAACCTGTGCAATAGGCGACTGTGGACACGGTTTCGGGTGTTGTCCCCGTGAGTGTCCAGAAATCTCTGTTGACGTGCTGACCCAGCCTCAGGGCGAAGTCCTTCCAGGGCAGAGGCTCTGGCAATTGCCCCCAGAATCCATAACCCACTTCCGGTTCGGACGGATCGTTGGGTGCAAGCACGCTCAGTTTACTGAGCTTCATGGCGCGGTGCAACCAGCCAGCTGGGCCTTCGGGACGTACATCCAGGCTTGTGTGCGCTGCATATAGCCATGCTCCGGTGGCCATGACAGCCCGGGTGCTGTCCAGGAAATATCCCGGTTCATTGAGCGCTTTGGGCTCCATGTACAACGGGTGGTGAGTGATGATCATGTCCGCGCCCCATTCAAGGGCGGCAATGACCATCTCTGGAGATGGATCGATAGTCACGGCAAGCCGGGTGACATCTTCCTCAAGCCCGACGATCTGGACGCCGCAATTGTCCCACGATGCCGCTCCCGCAGGGGGTGCGATTCGCTCGATACAAGAGATGATCTCAGCGACGTTCATGTAATCTCCAAATAAAAAGAAGGTGCTTCCCGGAGCTATGACCGGGGAAGGCACCTGGTTCCCTTGGGGCAAAACCAAACCGGACGGTTGCCGTGAGGCTTGGTATCTGCTGTATGCATGACCAATCCTGTGGTAGGCCGGGTAGGATTTGAACCTACACCAGTTCGGTTATGAGCCGAAGGCTCTGCCAATTGAGCTACCGGCCCGACCGTGGTTTGCTAAGCCGTTTTGCATAGCCCGCAACTGCATGAATTGTCAAGGTTGCGGTCAACTAATACGCTGTGAACAGGGCCGGATGCATGTTACGCATCCGGCCCTCATGGAATCGATTCAAATAGAAGAGGTTGGCTCTGTGAGCCGCCTCTGGTTGTGACGATTTAGGACTTGTCCTTGGGACATTTTTCCTTGGCATATTTGATGGCCTGACGGGCAGCGATGGAGCCTTCCCCGACCGCTACTCCAATCTGCAGGAAGCGGCCAACACAGTCTCCGGCCGCATAGATGCCGGGGAGGTTGGTCTCCTGCTTTTCGTTGGCCACCAGGTAGTGTCCATTGCGCTCCAGGCCCAAGGTGTAGGCAAAATCTGTGGAGCCGGCTTCGCCCATGGCGATAAACAGACCTTCAGTGTCAAAAGTCTCACCGTCGTCGAACTTGACACGGTCCAGACCGTTTTCACCTTCCAGGGTCTCGATTTTCTTCTCGATGACAGGAATGCCTGCTTCGTCCAGTTTGGCCTTCAGTTCATCACCGAACTCGGGCTTCTTGCCCTGAGTGCACAGAGCGACCTTTTCGGTGTAGGAGGTGAGTTCCAGGGCCTGGTTGGCAGCGTAGACGCCTTCACCCAGAGCCATGACCTGGCGCCCACGGTAGAAGAAGCCGTCACAGGACACGCAATGGGACACACCTTTGCCGTCGTAGTCGTCTTCGTTCTTGATGCCGGAACGGGTCTTGGAGACGCCGGCGGCAATGATGATGGCGCAGGCTTTGTAATGGCCGGATTCGGTTTTGACCTTGTAGGTCATGTCCTCTTCCATGTGGATGGTCAGTACTCGCTCGGTGATGATTTCGGTCCCGAAGCGTATTGCCTGTTTGCGTCCGGCATCCATCAGGTCGGCTGCCTGAATGGTGTTTTCGAAGCCGAAATAGTTATCGATGGCGTAGTCGCCGTCGATTTTCGGCTTCATGCCGATGACCAACGTGTCGATCCCGGCGCGGGAAGCATAGATGGCGGCAGACAGGCCTGCGGGACCCTGTCCGATGATCAAGAGCTGGACTTCTTTCATCACTTTCTCCTCGATTCGTACTGACCGTTTACAGGGTTCTTCAAGAGGCCGAAGCAGCCGCTCTTTCCCTGGAGACCACGCGTTTGGCGAGGTAGATGAAAGGGGTGTCCAGGGCGGCAACAAAGGCCTTGAAGAGATAAGTCGTAATCAATATTTCAATAAGGACGGGTGTCTCGAACACGCCCCAAAAAGCAATAAGGCAGAAGATTGCAGAGTCAAGCAATTGGCTGACAAGAGTACTCAGATTGTTGCGCAGCCAGAGTTTGCCTTCGCCGGTACGTTTGCGCCAGAAATGGTAAGCCCAGATGTCATGGAGCTGGGAGACCAGATATGCAGCAAGGCTCGCCAGGGCCAGACGTGGCAGAAGCCCGAAAATGGCCTCCAGATGCGGCTGGACAAAGTCATCGGCGCTGGGGGTGAACTGCATGGCGATTTGCATGTACACCGTTGCCATGACCAGTACTGCGAATCCCAACAGGACACCTTTCTTTGCAGCGTCCTTGCCGTAAAATTCTCCGAGCAGATCCGTAGCCAGGAAAACGCTGGCATAGAGTACGTTGCCCAAAGTGGTTGTGAACCCGAAGAGTTCGATGGTCTTCAGGACCTGGATGTTGCACAAGAGCAGGTTGAAAACGATGAGCCCATAAAGGGCCGGTTTGCCAAAGAGCCGAAACAGTACCACGACCATGGTTAGGTCGAGCACGGCAAAGGAAAGCCAAAGAAGCTCATTCATGATGTCATATCTCCGGAGTTAGATTTAGAAGGAGGGCGGCCTCCTTCCCGGCACCATGCCGGAACCATACATTTTTGCCTGATAATGGTTCTGTGGTCAAGAAGTCTGCGTGTGTGATTCAACCTGTCAGATTGAATAGAAAAAGCCGCGCAGGGCGCGGCTTGATGATAGTCTAGGCGGAGCATTCTTGCTTACGAACCGGCTTTTTGCTCCTGCAATTCTTCCATGTATTCGTCACATCCGTCGGAGGTGCAGACCATATTGCGACCCGACGCCTTGGCGAGGTACAGCGCACGATCAGCAGCCTTGATCAGGTCAGGATTTCGGCTGAAGCTGGATGCCGAGAGCGAAGCGACGCCTATGGAGGTGGTGACGGTGAAGGCCTTGCCATCGTGCCGGAAGCGCAGCTTTTCGACTTTGTACCTCAGGCGCTCTGCAAGCAGCCATGCCTGTTCCTCGCCGGTATGCGGCAGGATAACGGCGAACTCCTCACCACCATAGCGGGCAGCAAAGTCAGTGGTGCGAAGGCTTTCCATCAGCAATGAGCCGATTTCCTTGAGAACCAGATCACCGGCCTGATGGCCGTAAGTGTCGTTAATGTTTTTGAAGTGATCCAGGTCGAACATCATCATTGAGATGTCCTGGCCATAGCGTTGGGAACGACGCATTTCCTCGATAATTCGCTTGTCGAAGAATTGACGATTGTAGATGCGGGTCAACCCATCGTGGTCTGCCTTGATCTTGACCTCGCGGAAGAGCAGGGCGTTTTTAAGGGCAAGACCCAGATGATTGACGGCTGAATGCAACACGTCACGCTGTTGCTTGGTCAGCCTGACTGGTGCAGGAGTCAATAAGGCCAGGGTTCCGAATTCCTTGCCTCCCGCCTTGAGCGGAAGCATGATGACGCGTCCGGCAGCAGGTTCAAGGGTCGAATCAGTTTTGGCCTCGGCATCCATCAGATACGTCATCTGGTAACTGTTGACCTTGACGCCTGAAAGACGGCTGGCACTTTCCAACAGCATTTCGACCCATTGCTCCTGAATGGAAGCGTCTTCCTGAAAGGTCAGAAATATTTCGGATTCAACGAATTCCTCACCTGTTTCCTGCCAGAAAATGCCCTGAACGGCAGAGACGGCAAAGAGGGAGCACAGATCGCGTCTGGCCTGGGTGAGAATGGTTGCTGGATTCAGACTTTCAGAAGCTCGCGCCATGAATTCGTTCAGAAACATCAGATAATCTGTCTTTCGCGAGAGAATTTCCCGTTCAAGGGCGATTTCACGTGTCATACGCACGATATCTTCGTACAGGGCGTGGACTTCACGGGCGCGATACAGGGTTTCCTGAACCTTGTCGGTGGCCAAGGGGCTTCGCAGGACCGACAGAAAACCCAGGTCCAGAAGACGCTCGACATCCAGCACATCCTTGGCGTCCGCCAGCAGGACCTTCTGCGCGGGATCCCACTCAAGGATGGCAGACTTGAAGTCGTCATCCATGGTGATCCAGGCGCGCACAGGAATCCAGATCAGGAATGGGGCTTCCCCTTCCATTTCTTCATCTGTGGGCAGGGCGCCTGCACTGAAGTTTCGTACGCTGTATCCGGGGGCCGAACTCTCGATTTTCTTGCATTCGATGTCCGACAATCCAAGGCCCCAGAACAAGGTGTTGTTGTCCGTGGTGGTCATATGTCCGTCCTGTTGGATGGTGTTTTGCCTATTCACTTAGCAAAAACAGGGCCAAACTCGTGATTGATGGTGGGTGTGAATGGAAATACCCAACCCTCAGGCGGTTACTGGCTATTGTTAAGGATTGTATGTGTTTTTAATCCGAAGAAAAATGGCGGCAAAGCCGTCAGTAAGGGGCAAACTCTTCCGCCCAGCGTCGGTTTTCCGACTCTTTTTGGGGTAAACCTTCCCGGCGTATCAACCGACAAGAAGGATGAGGGAGCCAGTGAAGGTTGTCTGATAAGGAAGGGTTTGATGAAGCCGCTAGTCTCAATCGTTATCTCGAATTATGAATATGGGCATTACCTGCCTGCGCTATTCAACTCCTTGGCATCGCAGACACTGGGATTGATGCAGGTTGAAGTCATCGTCGCCGATGACGGAAGCTCGGATGGTTCTGCGGATACAGCCAGGACGCTGGGCGCGGCTCTTGGATTCTCGCGTTTCAAGGTCATTGCGCTCAAGCATCGGGGGAAACCAGGGCCTGTGCGCAATGCCGGGTTGTCCATTGCTCGGGGGCGGTATTTGTTGTGCCTGGACCCTGATGATGCCATTGAGCCGGGATTTCTGTCACGAACCGTGGCAGCACTGGATAATTGTCCCGAAGCCTCCCTTGCCTATACAGATTATTTTGAAGCCACGGGCGACGGTGGGCGTGTAGTCAGCCTTCCGGATTTTGATGCCAAACTGCTTCAGACGCAAAACCCCCTGACTTTGGCAACTCTTATGCGGCGTGAGGTTTTCGAACGAAGTCGGGGGTTCTCCGATCAGACGGCATATGAAGACTGGGATTTCTGGGTGCAGGCGGCGGAGAACGGTTTCAAGGGAATCAGAGTCCCGTTGCCGTTGTTCCGCTATAACCATCACGGTAGTAATTTTTCCTGGAAGGCGCGTTTGGTGGATGGCCGGGCCAAGGCGCAGATTGTTTTGGATAACAAGTATTTCTTTGACCCCGAAGTGGTGGGGTGGGCTCGCGCTCTTGTGCGGAGCGAGGCCTGGGCCGTGCCTTTCCGGCGTGGTTTGATCCCGCGGGGAGCGGATGTACTGGCCCTGCGCGAGATGGCATCCCGGGTTCTGGATCGAGAGTCCACCCGGCGAAAAGCCGCTAATGCTTGACGAACCACCGGTCTCACAGGCATTTCAACTGCATGCAATCACCGAAGATATGGGGAACGCTTGATCCCTTCATCGAAGGCGGAGACGTCATGGGCCGCAATGTGGCCAACGAGGCGTTTCTGCGTGCACTGTTGCGACGAGACCCTTTTGACGCCTACCATTTCTTTCTGAGCACCAGTTCGCAAGTGGACCAGTTGGCTGGGCAACTTCATCTGGAATTTCAGGATATTCAGAACCGCGGCGGACTTCTGGTCCGGCTGCGGAGCCATCTGCCGGCAGCCCTTGCGCGTGGTGGATACCATTGTTTCCATCTCTCGGATTGCATCAATTATCCGGCCTATTTGGCTGCTCTTCGAAACGCCGTGAGCCCGGATATCTTTCCCATCACTGGCGTGACCCATTCCCTATCCTATCAGCGCTATAGCCGCGATTTTCTGGCTCATCTCTGGCCGGGATGCACTCCGCGCGATTGCGTTATTGCCACTTCAAAGACCGCCGTCAAAGTCGTGGACAAGTATTACGATTTGCTCAGTGATAGCTATGGTGGTCTGCCCAGGCCCACGGTGGCACGCATCCCTCTTGGTGTGGATACAGACCAGTATCGGCCACCCAGTCCGGCTGAGCGCGATGCTGCGCGGGCCAAGCTGGACCTTGATCCCGAGCAGACGATGATTCTGGTTTTTGCACGATTGTCACATTTTTCGAAGATGGATTTGATTCCTCTACTGCGAGCCATGCAGCGCTTGCCACGTCTTGGAGTTCCCCTGGATAAGGTGCGGGTTGTGCTGGCCGGTTGGATGGGCAAAGGCGATGAAACCTATGTCGAGACTGTGTCCAATCTGGCGGGGAATCTGGGACTGCCCTTGATGGTGGTGCCCAAACCTGATGACAGAACCAAACGAGAGCTGTTCTGGGGCGCGGATGTGTTTCTTTCTCCCGTGGACAACCCTCAGGAAACATTTGGTTTGACGGTACTGGAAGCCGGAGCCATGGGGTTGCCTGCCGTGGTTTCGGAATACGATGGCTACCGGGATCTGGTTGTGGAGGGCGAGACAGGCTATCTTATTCCCACTCTGGGGCCGGAATCAACGGATGCCATTGATGTCATGGCGCCGTTGCTCTTCGATAACGAGTACCATCTGCATGTAGCCCAGCAAACGGTTGTGGACGTGGCAGCTATGGCCAAGGCTCTGGCTCGGCTTGCTCTGGACCCCGCATTGCGCCGCAGGCTGGGGGAAGCCGGACGCCAACGGATGCTTGATTCCTTTAGTTGGGAACGGGTGGTGGATCAGCACGTGGTCCTGTGGCACCGTTTGCGTTCCGAACCCATTGATTCAGAAGCTATCAAGGGCACACGACACCCCCATTCGCTGCCCATTGCAAAATTATTCGAAAGTTATCCTTCCAATCGCCTGGACGATTTCGAGGTTCAGTGGTCGCCATCAGGGCAGGCCGTATACCGTGGGCACGATTTTGTTTCCATCTACCGGGCTATTGCTCATCGCGTTAATCTTGATAACGTGAAGAAGGTGGTATTCATGGCCCGCAAGCCCATTTCTGGTCCGAAACTGACAGTAAAGGTCATTGAAATTCTTGGTAAATCCGAGGAAGATGCTCAATTCTTGGTGCTGTGGTGCCTGAAAAATGATCTGTTGGAGCGCGTGGATGATGGCTCCTGACCTGCCTGAAATACTGATTCATACCTTGCTGCGGGGCATGGGTGGAACCTCTGCCATTGCTCGTGCCCTGCATGCTGTAATTCCACACTCCGTCTACAGTTTCGAGTGCGATGACGGTCTGTGTGAGGACGGGCAGGGGGCGGTGTCTCCTGAAGATCTGGGACGCTATGCCAAACAGGAAAACATTGGCCTTGTGCACCTCCATGCTACTCAGGACTGGGAGAGTTGCCTTGAAGGGTTGATCAGGGCAGGGATACCTTCTGTAATCACCTTGCATGACTGCCGGGCTTTGACCGGTGGTTGCCCCTATCCTCTGCAATGCAAGGCCTGGGAGGACGGATGTTTGCCTGAATGCCCGCGCCTGTATCCCGCCTCGGATCAGGTTGCCCGTGGGCGCCGGTCTTTGTTGAGGGAGCTTGGACCCACCATAGTGGCTCCTTCCCGTTGGATGGTGGTCATGGCCCGGGCTATTCTGCCGGAGCTGGATGTTCGTGTCATTCCCAATGGTGTGCCCTGGCCAGAGACGCTGCCTCTCCGTAGCGAAGCACGCCAGGCCGTGGGGGTTGCTCCAGGAGCGCGCATGGTGCTGTTCGTGGCCCATGGTGGGGTTGAGGCTGTCTTCAAACAGGGTGAATATTTTCTGAAGGCCTTCAAGCAGATCAAGGCCCGTGTTCCGGAGGCTATTTGTTATGTGGTCGGCGGCAAGCGCATGGAACGCCACGGTGACGTTGTGCTTTGGCCCTATGCCGATAGTCAGACCATGGCCCGCATCATGCGCGCTGCGGATGTACTGGCCTATCCGACCCTGGCTGATAATCATCCTCTGGTGGTGCTGGAGGCCATGAGCATGGCTTTGCCCGTGGTGGCTTTTGCTTCGGGAGGGGTCCCGGAGCAGATTGCGAGGCCTGGTGCCGGGGTTCTCGTGCCACCAGGGCGCTGGGGGCTTTTGCAGCAGGAAATCGTGCGGCTGCTGGAACGACCTGTTCAGGCCCGACGGTTGGGCGAGACAGCCCGTATCTGGGGAGGAGATCGTTTCCGGCAGGAACGGATGGTTTCGGATTATTTGAAATTATACAGTCGGTTGACCAGGATCTGATTCTTTTCCCACGACTCCATCGGCTCGGTTGATGAATCGGAGAACGGCCTGGGCCGTAGGATGATGATACAGCATTCCCACGTGGCAGATTGGTGCAATCTGCAATTCTTTCCACCCATTCTTTCGGATACGTAGTCCTTCCAGGGGCATGACCATGTTGTCTACCAGTGAATAGGCAGCCAGGCAGGGGACGTCAGTTTGGACGCCCTGATCTTCGATTTCCTGAATCAGTTGTCCACGGTATTCCAGCTTGTGAGCGAGTTTATTCATGCCCATTTTTGCCAGAGTTGTGCCCTGATGGGGGGTGCCAAGAGTTGCGACGGCCAGTATTCGATCTTGTAACTCAGAGGTATTGAGCAGGCTACGTGCAGCAAGCCCGCCCAGACTGTGGCAGACAAGCACGATTTTTTGACCGGGGCGTTCATTCAGGATGGTTTTGGCCTCGTGCTCGAGTTGTTCGACAATCCCTCTGAAATCCAATTTCCAACTATTATAGGTAATGGCATGCAGATCTGTGTATCCGGCACGCCGAAACCATGTGGCATAGAGAATCCAGGCCGCTGCTGTATGGCTGTAGCCGTGTACGAAGAGTACAGGAGGCTTGCCGTCGCCGTTTGATGCCTGTGGCCTTAGCCATGTGTTTGTGACCAGAAACAGAGGATAGAGCAACAAAGCTGCAGCCTGGCTGACCAGACTGGACAGGAAACCGCGCCCTATCCATAACCAGGGGTGGCCGTGGCTGGCTTGGCTCAACAACTCCATATGAGCTGTTCCCGCGGCCTGTCGCCAGAATTGCCAGTAGGTGACTACACTCACGCTGAGCACTGCGAGGCAGAAAAGACTGAGTAGGATGATGAACATTGTTTGGCTCCTGCCCGTTCGTTCGGATAATAACAACGATAACTATTTGGTGTTCTTTTGGAAAGTCCTACTCGCGGCACAATCATTTGCTCGATCTGGTCCAGAATGTACCTCTTGGAAAAGGGGATTGCGTTGGTGACAGAAGGTCTTTTGATATATTGCCTGAAAAAAGGCCGCCTCCCGAATGGGAAGCGGCCTTTGTTGGTGTCGTCGTTTTGAGTGATTAGCCGTCGGCGTTGATCTGGTCGAGGATTTCCTTGAGCGCGGCTTCAGCGCGTTCATTTTCGACCTGGCAGGTGCCCACAGCTTCGTGACCGCCACCGCCATACTTGAGCATCAGTTTGCCCACATCGGTCTTGGAGCTGCGGTCGATGATGCTCTTGCCTACGGTATAGACGGTGTTCTGCTTGTTCAGGCCCCAAAGGATGTGAACGGAGATATTGGCCTCGGGGTAGAGTGCGTAGATCATGAAGCGGTTGCCGGCGTAAATGGTCTCCTGATTGCGGAGATCGATGATAACGGCGTTGCCCTGAACAGATGTGTTTTCTTTGAGCATTGCCGTGAACAGCTGCTGCTGCTCGAAGTAGCGATCAATGCGCTCCTTGACATCGGGCAGATCGAGAATCTTGTCTACTGTCATGGCGCGGCAGTATTCAATGAGGTCTTCCATGAGGCGATAGTTGGAAATACGATAGTCGCGGAAGCGGCCCAGGCCGGTGCGTGGGTCCATCAGGTAGCCAAGCAGAATCCAGCCGGTGGGATCAAGGATTTCCTCTCTGGTCAGCTGGGCACTGTCGACCTTGTCCACTGCTTCCATCATTTCGTCGAAGCTTTTTGGGAATTTGTCGTGCCCCCCGTAGTATTCCCAAATCACACGTGCGGCGCTGGGAGAATGCTTGTAGGATCCTTTGAATTCAAAGTCGGAGCCCAAGCGGGCAGCTTCGGACGCATGGTGGTCAAACCACATTCCACAACCTTTGACGTATGGCACGTTGGCCAGGATGTCGTTGTCCGTGACCTCGATGGTGCCGTCCTGCAAATCTTTGGGGTGGGCGAATTTCCATTCGTCAATCAGCCCGAGTTCATTAAGCAGAACGGCGCAGATCAGGCCGTCAAAATCCGATCTGGTAAGCAACCTCATGAAATACCTCCTTCAAGCAGAGAACCTGCGGACGGAGACCGACCGCTTGTACGTTTGTTGTAATTCGTACATCATATAGCCATAACGTAAAATTTCTGTCAAAGATTTTGCGACGCAAGACTGGAATAGGCAGTAGGTCCATTCTATCGGGAAAGTTGATGAACAATGCGGGGAATAATGCAGTTTGCAGTGTTTTTGGCCTTGATATTGGCGTGTATCGGGGGCTGGATTTGGCTGTTTCAGGAACGGATGGTTTTTTTTCCCTCCCGTGAATCTGTAGTTACTCCAGCGGCAGCCGGCATGCGTTATGAAGATGTTTTTCTGGAAACGCCGGATTTTGGTTCCCTGCATGGCTGGTATTTGCCCGCTGATGAACCTCGGGGAACAGTTCTATTCTGTCATGGCAACGCCGGTAATATTTCTCATCGGCTGGAGACGTTGACACTGCTTCATGGTCTGAGATTCAACGTCCTGATTTTTGATTATCGCGGATACGGTCGTTCCACAGGCAAGCCGACTGAGGACAATACCTATGAAGATGCTTCTCTGGCTCTGGCGTATCTGCTTTCGGAGAAGGGGGAATCTCCTTCGCGTATCGTACTCATGGGCCGATCTCTGGGCGCCGCAGTGGCCGTTCATCTTGCTGCGAAATTTTCCCCCGCAGCCCTGATCATCGAGTCAGGATTTACCTCGGTGCCTGATCTTGGCAAACGAATATATCCCTTCCTGCCGCGTTTTTTGGCGCGTATCCGTTACGATTCCATGTCCCGTATCGCAGCAATAAAATGCCCGATCCTGGTGGCGCATAGTCCGGATGATGAAATCATTCCCTATGCCATGGGGCGCAAGTTGTACGAAGCCGCAGTTGGTCCCAAGCGTTTTTTGGAGATGCGTGGGGATCACAATGCAGGCTTTCTGGTCTCGGGCTGTGCGTATATCGAGGGGCTTGAGTTGTTCTTTAAGGGGCAGGCCGGGCTTTAGCACTTGCTCTGGATAAGGCCTCACAACGCAGGTGTCTGAGTCGTTTCCCCGACTCTTCCCCCTTGTTGCGCCATTGCTCAGGCAGGTGCACTTCAAGCATCGTTTGCAAATCTGCCATTACTATGTCGTGCAGGTTCTGGCCTGTGTCTGCTTCGACCAGACGGAACATTTCCTTGGTCAGGCGTTGGGCGTGCAAGGCGGTAAGCATGTCCACCCGGGTGCCGGGACGAAGCTCGGAGTATCGTCCTGCGGTCATATGCCAACGGGCCGCCAACTCTCCGGCCCGAATGAAACGATTCGGCAAGGCCAGGCGCTCTCCCAGTTGTCGAGCAAGTGGTTCGCCCAAGCGGTCGTGTCCGTGGTGGCTGGGGTGACGATCCCGTGGGGTTACTCCCTTTCCCAGGTCATGGGTCAGGGCCATCCAACAGACCAGTTCGTCACCGGCCACCTGATCCATCAATTGAGCCGTGTGTTCCAAGAGCGACTCGTTATGATGTGGCACTGGTCCTGCGGGGATATCCACCGCGCCCGTCAGTTCGGTAAACCACGGATTCAGGGAGCCTGTTTCTGCCAGCAGGCGGATCATGTTGCCTGGTTTTTGGGAAAGCAGTGTTTTTCGTATCTCTCTGCCGATGCGTTCTGGAGCAAGATCTTTTGTCAGACCTTGGGCTGTGCAGGAACTCATGGCCAACTTGAGTTCATCGTGGGCCGTGAATGTCGGAAGTTGGGCCTGGAAGCGTGCAGCGCGAAAAACACGCAGAGGGTCTTCATTCAATGAAGACCCTCTGACAGGCCGAAGGATATTAGCGCGCAAGTCGCTCAGGGAAGTCGGGGTGCCTACAGCCAAGTCCCAAGCTTCAGCTCTGGACGGGATGTAGGGATAATCGGAAAGGGGCAGGGCCAGAGCATTGATTGTCAGGTCGCGTGCCTGCAGGTCGGTGGCAAGATCATTGAGCAGGTCATTGTCACCAAAGGCACAGCAGCAACTCGGGCAGTTGTCTGTTCGGGGAAAGGCGAATTCCTTACTCTCCACAAGATAAACAGGAAATGCCTTGCCCACCTGTGTGGCCTTTGGAAAACGCTCAAGGAATTGCCCGGGTGTTGCCCCAAGGACTAAATAGTCGAAATCCTGAGCGCTGCGGCCCATGAGGATGTCGCGGACTGCACCGCCAACAAGGCAAATTAGCATCATTTTTTCTATCAGCTTTTGGGGCAAGTCGCTATCATGAGATTGACCCCTGTCCCTGGCGGCGCGTAAGGTTCGGGCATGGAAACCATTAATGGATTGATGTTGTGGAGCGCGGGCCGTGAGGGCTTGGCGGACTCCATTACTGTGAATGAATTGAAATCTGTACATCCGGCATGGGCGCGGGTCGTGGCGGATTGTACGGCCTGGGTAGAACAGGGTGATTTTACTGTCTGCAGTACAACGGCTGAAACTCCTGCTCCTGTCTGTATCTGTGGGCCGTGTGGTTCCAGTTTGGACGTGGCCTGGGCTTTGGTTGAGCAGGGAGCTCTGTCCGAATGGGGCGCTGTCCTGGCTGTATCGCAGCGGTCTGGTCGTGGGCAATTGCGTCGGGATTGGATTTCACCTGCGGGTAATCTCTACGCAGCATGGCTTTGGCCCGAGTTGCCTCAAGCCTTTGCTCCGCTGGTCTCGCTTGTGGCAGGGGGAGTCGTTGCAGAGACGCTGAAGGAACTCGGTATGGCTGTTCACATCAAGTGGCCCAATGATCTACTGCTCGAAAATGGTAGGAAAGTGGGTGGAATACTCGTTGAAGAGCGTTTTGGAAAAACGCTGGTTGGAATTGGTCTTAATCTCGATTCGTCCCCGCAGGACAGTGAAATACGCGAATCGTGGAGTCCCAGGGCTGGCATTATGTCACCACTTGGTGACGAAAAAAATGTAATTTCGCTATGGTGTGGGCTTGTGAAATCTGCCCGCTGTTGGTATGAAGCCCATGCTTCTAGTGAAAATCCTCAAAATTTTCTTGATTGGTTGGAGTCTCGCATCGCCTGGCTCGGACTCAATGTCCGAGTGCGAAGCTCCCAAGGTGAATTTGTCGCAGTCCCGGTAGGGCTGGCCGCTGACGGCGGCCTTGTTCTGCGACGCGGCAACCAGACAGAAATTTTGTATTCCGGAAGCATCGCTCTCGAATGATCCCCGCCCGGCGCGGCGGGGAGATCCGCGGAGGCCGGGTCATCCTACGCTAAGAGGAGAAAGGTCTTGTCCCAGAAAAGAACTCGTCCCAGATTATTTAAGGAAGTCCTTGCCGATATCAAGGGCAAGAAAATATTGGTTGCCAACCGAGGCATTCCTGCCCGGCGCATCGCACGAACTATTCGTGAAATGTGTGGTGCCATTCCCATTATGACCGCCACGGACGTCGACAAGACTTCTCCGGCGACGACCGGCGTTCAGGAGTTGATGCTTCTGGGCGAGAACCCCCGCGCATATCTGGATATCGATCGTATCATCCGCAAGGCCAAGGCCCGTGGTATCGTGGCGATTCATCCCGGTTGGGGCTTCTCGGCAGAGGATGAGTCCTTCCCTGAGAAGTGCCGCAACGCAGGGATCAAATTCCTTGGGCCACAAGCCGGCCCCATGCGTATTCTGGGCAATAAGGTCGAGGTCCGTAATCTCGCCAAGAAGCTCGGAGTCCCTGTTGTTCCCGGTTCCGACGGAGCTGTTAGCATCCCCGAAGCTCGTCAGATTGCCGAGGAAATCGGCTATCCTGTGATGCTCAAGGCCGAAGGCGGCGGCGGTGGCCGCGGTATCTATGAGGTGTTCAAGCCTGAACAGCTCGAAGATGCCTTTGCCAAGGCCTCAGCCATGGCCGCGGCTTCATTCGGCAATCCGCGTCTGTACGTTGAGCGTCTGCTGCGTTCTGTCCGTCACATCGAGATTCAGGTCATTGCCGACAAGTATGGCAATGCCTTTGCCTTTGACGAACGTGACTGCACCATACAGCGCAATCATCAGAAGCTGGTGGAAATCACGCCTTCTCCCTGGCCTGGTATGACCAAGGAACTGCGCGAGCAGTTGAAGGATTACGCCACTCAACTGGTAACCGAGGTCGGTTATTACTCATTGGCAACAGTGGAATTCCTGGTGGAATCCGATGGCACTCCTTATCTGATCGAGGTCAATACCCGACTTCAGGTGGAACACGGCATCACCGAGATTCGCTATGGTGTTGACTTGGTTGAAGAGCAGATTGCCGTGGCTTTCGGGGCCAAGTTGCGTTTCAACAAGCGTGACACCCGCCCCCAGAACCATGCCATTCAGATTCGCGTCAACTGCGAGGACCCGCAGAAGAACTTCGAGCCCAACAACGGGCGCATCACGCGTTACGTTTCCCCTGGTGGCCCGGGCATCCGTCTGGATTCCTGCATCACTGCCGGGTATGAATTCCCCTCTCAGTATGATTCCGCAGCCGCACTCCTGGTAGGCTTTGGCCGGAGCTGGAAGAAGGCGTTGCGCGTTCTTGAACGTGCCCTCAAGGAATATCATGTGGGTGGGGTCAAGACGACGATTCCCTTCCATCGCCAGATCGTGCGTCATCGCAAATTCCGCGATGGCGACTTCGATACCAACTTTGTGGCCAATCATCCCGAGTTGATGATCTACATCGACGAGGAGCCCGAGGCCCATCGCCTGTCCCGGCTTATCGCAGATATCTCGGCCAAGGGCTTCAACGAATACGTTGCTTTGGACGAATACCGTGGCCGCCACGACAAGCGTTTGAATAACTTCGAACCTGTCTTGCCGCGTATCTATCCCAACGCCTACGAATATCCTTATCCTCGGTATGACCGTCAGGCCACGCTGGACTATATCCGCGACTCTGATCACGTCCATTTTATGGACACGACGACTCGCGATATTACTCAGTCCAATAGTGGCAACCGCTTCCGTTGGGCCGAAGACAAGCTCATTGCCCAGTATCTGGACAACTGCGGATTCTTTTCCCTGGAGAACGGCGGCGGGGCGCATTTCCACGTGGCCATGCTGGCGAACATGACCTATCCGTTCACCGAGGCTGCCAACTGGAACGAGTTTGCACCCAAGACGCTGAAGCAGATTCTGATCAGGTCCACCAATGTGCTGGGCTACAAGCCCCAGCCCAAGAACCTGATGCAGAAGACTGGCGAGATGATCAATGAACATTACGATGTCATCCGCTGCTTCGACTTCTTGAATCATATTGAAAATATGCGGCCTTTTGCCGAAGTGGCGCTGAACTCCACTCGTAATATCTTCGAGCCTGCCATTTCCATGTCTTGGGCTCAGGGCTTCACGGTCAAGCATTACCTCGGTGTGACCGAGGAGATTCTGCGACTTGTGCGTGATGTGGCCGGTGTCAGCACCGCCAAAGCTCAGAAGATGATCATTCTGGGGCTGAAGGACATGGCTGGCGTGTGTCCACCGCACTTCATGCGCGAGTTGATCACTGCCCTGCGCAAGAAGTACCCCGCCTTGATCCTGCACTATCATCGCCACTACACCGACGGCTTGTTCGTACCTGCCTGTGGTGAAGCCGCCAAGGCCGGTGCGCACATCGTGGATACCGCCATTGGTGCTAGCGTGCGTTGGTACGGACAGGGCGAAGTGCTTTCCACTGCTGCCTACATTGAGCAGGAGATGGGGCTCAAGACCAATCTGAATAAGGATATGATCCGTACCTGCAACTTTGTGCTCAAACAGATCATGCCCTTCTATGACCGCTATACAGCCCCGTACTTCCAGGGCATCGATTACGATGTCGTGGAACACGGCATGCCAGGTGGAGCGACCTCTTCCTCGCAGGAAGGGGCTCTCAAGCAGGGACATATCCACCTGTTGCCTTATATGCTGAAGTTCCTGGCCGGAACGCGCAAGATTGTGCGTTATCACGACGTGACTCCCGGCTCGCAAATCACTTGGAACACTGCCTTCCTGGCCGTGACCGGCGCGTTTAAGCGCGGTGGCGAGAGAGCTGTGGTGGATCTGTTGGAAGTGTTGGATTACGTGGTCAAGACTCCGGAAAACGAGCTGTCCGAGAACATGAAACGGGCACGGCTGGAAGTTTACCGTGATGCCAACGATGCCTTCCGCAATCTGCTGCTTGGTGAATATGGCCGACTGCCCCTGGGCTTCCCGGATGACTGGGTCTATGAGAGCGCCTTTGGTTCTGATTACAAGCATGCCCTTGCCAAGCGGACTCAGGTTTCTCCTTTGGAGTCTCTGGTCGATATCGATATGGACGTGGAGCGTGAGGCACTGGTTTCGCACATCAAGCGTGAACCTACGGACGAAGAGTTCGTGATGTACCTGAACCACCCCGGTGACGCCCTGAAGACCGTGGAGTTCGTGCAGCAGTTCGGCGATCCGAACAACGTGCCGCTGGATGTCTGGTTCGAAGGCTTGGAGACGGGCCGCGAACTGAACTTCCTGGATAGCCTGCGTAAGCCGCATTCCATGACCATCCTGCATATGTCTGATCCGGATGACGCGGGCATGAGCATTGTGCGTTATGTGCTGGATTCCGAAATTCTGACCTGTCAGATCAAGGTGGCTGAATCCACGAGTGCCATGATGACCTCCGTTGAAATGGCCGATCCTGCCAACCGGTATCACGTGGGCGCGCCTTCCAACGGTGATCTGTGGATCATGTATGTAGAGCCTGGCGATGTGGTAAAAGCCGGTGAGGAGCTGTTCAACATCTCCATCATGAAGCAGGAAAAAGCTGTGCTGGCTCCTGTGGATGGCATGGTCATGCGAGTTTTGAAATCCGCGAACTTCAAAGACGACAAGAAGATGGTCCCGGTGCTTGGTGGCGAAATGCTGGTGGAACTCGGGCCTGTGCCCAAGAAGTGCCCCACCTGTAAGCTGCACATCACCGATGATAAATATGTATTCTGTCCCGGTTGTGGTCAGAAGCTCTAGAATCGAACCGCTGTCGCTCACGTGGCAGCGGTTTTTTTAGACGGGCAGGGGCGTCGCTCTCAATTTGAGTGATGCGCGTCCCCTGCGCGGCAAAACGAGAAACCTTTCAGCATTGTTTGCATCGTGCCGGACAGTAGAGCCCTTTGGGTGATTTCGGCATGTCGCACATTTTGTGCCTCAAAGGAGGAGGACAAGATGGCCAAAGCCAAAAGTGCCACTACCGAGAAGAAGTCCGCGGCAAAGAAGAAACCCGCGACCAAGATCGATCGAACCAAACAGGTCGTTCTCAACGGCTCCGACATTGTCGCCATTGGTGAGGATGCGGAAATCCTGGTTGGCGGTAAGAACTACAACACCGCAATCATCAGTCAGGTTGAGGGTATCCGTGCGCCGCAGTTCAGGGCCATTTCATCCATTGCCTTTCATAAGCTCCTTGATGAAACCAAGGTTAATGCCGCTCTGGTCCGTTCTTCGGTTGACGCTGAGTATAGCCGCATCGACTGGACCGATGAAGAAGTAAACAAGGACTCTGAATTCCTTCAGAAGTTCGTCAAGAATATTGCCAAAATGGTGCGTGATTCCGAGCAGGATGGCACCTTGGTCAAGCTTCGGACCTTTATCAATAACGTGGTCGAAGGTTTTGCCACCAGTCCTGAAGGGATCGATCAGCTGCGCAAGCGTTCCGTGCTGGTGCAGTCGGCAATCCTTTCGGTTCAATTGCCCGAAGTGGTGGGCGCCGAAGTTCGCCGTGCATACCTGGATATTTGTAAGGAAGCGGGTCTGGAAGACGTACCTGTTGCCGTACGTTCCTCCGCTGCAGGTGAAGACAGCCGCAAGAAGGCATTTGCCGGGTTGCAGGATACCTATCTGAATATTGTGGGCGAGAACATGTGCGTGGATGCCTATCACTGGGACTGCGCCTCCGCCTACAACCTGCGCTCCATGACGTATCGTCGAGAGGCTATTCTGGATGCCATCGCCGAGGCCGAACGCACCGGTGATGATGAAATCGCCGTGATTGCCAAGCAGGAATGGGCGATCGAGAATACCTCATTGTCCGTGTGCATCATGCGTATGATCAATCCGGTCATTTCCGGTACCGCCTTCTCCGCTGACACCGCCACCGGTTGCCGTGGAACCGACAAGAAGGAACTGGTCTCCATGGATGCCAGTTACGGTCTTGGCGAGGCCGTTGTTGGTGGAATGGTAACCCCTGATAAGTTCTATGTTTTCCAGCGCGAAGATGGGGCCGAAGTTGTCATCCGCTTCATGGGCTTCAAGGACAAGAAAATTGTCTATCAGGCCGAAGGTGGCACCAAGCTGGTCAAGGTGGATGAACTGGAGGCCTATCAGTGGTCCCTGTCCCTGGCACAGGCCGAGGAAGTGGCCAGAGGCGTGCGGAACATCTCCAAGGCCTACGACGGTATGATCATGGATACCGAGTTCTGTATCGATCAGTCCGACAGGCTGTGGTTCGTTCAGGCTCGTCCCGAGACCCGCTGGAATGAGGAATTCGAAGATCATCCGGACACCATCTTCATGCGCCGCATGGAAGTGGACGCCGCTGCACGCGCTGCTGCCGAAGTGATTATTGAGGGCAATGGCGCCTCCCGTGGTGCTGGTCAGGGCAAGGTTAAATTCCTGCGCTCCGCCCTTGAACTCAACAAAATCAATAAGGGTGACATACTGGCCGCCGAGCGTACCGATCCGGATATGGTTCCGGGCATGCGTATCGCTTCGGCCATCATGGCCGATGTGGGTGGAGATACTTCTCACGCCGCCATCACGTCACGTGAGTTGGGTATTCCGGCTATCATCGGCATCCAACGGGCCGAAGTGCTGCGCAATTTGGACGGCCAGGAAGTGACTGTCGACGGTTCTACCGGAAAGGTCTATCGCGGTCTGCTGCCTCTGGTAGAGGTCGGCGGTGAGATCAACGTTGCCGAGCTGCCCATCACCAAGACCAAAGTTGGCCTGATTCTGGCCGATGTGGGGCAGTCCCTGTTCCTGTCGCGCCTTCGTCAGAGCCCCGACTTCGAGGTCGGTCTGCTGCGCGCCGAGTTCATGCTGGGTAATATCGCCGTGCATCCCATGGCTCTGGAAGCCTTTGATAACGGGCAGCTGGAAGTGCTGGTCAACAGCAATGTCCGTCAGTTGGATGCCAAGCTGACCAAGATCCTCAAGGATCAGTTGGCTGCCGGTGTACAGACTCTGGACCTGAACCTGCGCGAGTATGTCGCCGTAATCACGGGTCTGGGCAAGGAAATCGAGGAACTTACAGATCGTTCTTCGGCCTCTCGCGGTACGACCGACGAAGTTCTGGCCATCCACCGTCGCCTGCGCGAACTGGACAAACAGCTGGATTATCATCTGGAATTGGCCACTCGCCGTATGGACGTGCTCAAGACCTCCGAAGATCTTGAGGCCCATGTGGCCGTCATCATGGGCTACACTGAGATTCTGGAGACTCCCGGCACGGACCGTGAGGCCGACAAACATCGTCAGGATGTGATGGATAAGGTCACGATTCACTGTGCCAAGATTCAGGATGAGCCCATGGTGGTGGATGTACTGACCCGCATTGGTGCTCTGCGTACAGAAGTGGCCCTCAAGGTTGGCCTGAAAAGGGAAATCGAAGAGGTTCGTACCCTGCATGAACGTATTGCAGGCATCATTCGCTCACGCGGATTCCGTAACGGCAAGGAACATTACGTCCAGACGCTGGCTCAGAGCCTCGCGCTGTTCGCTATGGCCTTCCACGGACGCGACATCATCTATCGCACAACTGATTACAAATCCAACGAGTATCGCAACCTGATCGGCGGTAGCCTGTTCGAGGCTCACGAGGATAACCCCATGATCGGCTATCGCGGCGTGTCCCGCAATATCCATGACTGGGAAGTCGAGGCCTTCAAGATGGCTCGCGGTGTCTTCGGCGGCAAGAACCTGCAGATGATGCTGCCATTCGTGCGAACCCTTGAAGAAGCCCGGTCCATGAAACGCTATCTGGAGCAGGTGCATAAACTGAAGAGCGGCGACGACGGGTTGAAACTCATTCTGATGAGCGAAATTCCGGCCAACGCCATCCTTGCCAAGCAGTTCATCCAGGAGTTTGACGGCTTCTCCATCGGCTCCAACGATATGACCCAGATGGTACTGGCTACCGACCGTGACAATGCTCGTTTGCAGCACATCTATGATGAGGAAGATCCGGCTGTCGTCTGGGCTATCCTGGTGACGCTGTTTACCGGTCAGAAATTCGGCAAGAAAGTCGGATTCTGCGGTCAGGGTGTTTCCAATAGTTTGATCCTGCGCGGCCTTGTTGCCATTGCGGGCATCACTTCCGCGTCGGTCGTTCCCGATACCTACCATCAGACCAAGTTGGACATGGCTGCCATCGAGGCCGAAAATATCCCCTCGAATCAGCTGGGCAAGTGGCTCCGGAAGCAGCACCTGAATAATCTGGTGAATCTGCTCAAGGAGAAAAACTACGGTCACATTCTCAAAAAATACAAGACTGCCAGCGACCTCATGGAATGGTACGAAGGCGAACTGGCCCGCTTTGCCGAGCAACTCCGGGATAATCTGGATGCCGACAAGGAAGAGTTCTATCGCCAGGAAATGGAGCGGTTCCGCTCCGTTTTCCACAAGCCGGTGATTTACGCCAGCTGGGATTGGGAAAGTACTGTCGAGGATTCTCTGCACCAGGCAGGTTTTGCCTCTTTCGAAGAGCAGCAGAAGGCTCTGGAAGCTGTGCGCAAAAAGAACCTCTAGATGGATTGATGTAAGCATCCTTCCGTTGCTTGTCGGCGTGGATGCTGCATGAACATGCAAGACTCAGCCCCTCCGGTACACCGGAGGGGCTTTTGTTTACAGGGGGGGCAATTGACTATAATGACGGGAGCATCATGAAAAGCTGGATTGAAAAGGTTCCCCTGCTGGCTGAGGGGATGCACGACGAACTGTTGTCCAAGGTGGACCAACTGCGGCGTGACAAGTCCGTGTACCCATCAACAGGAATGGAGTTGCGGGCATTGGAATTGACTCCGTTTGATGACGTTAAAGTCGTGATTCTGGGACAGGACCCGTATCATGGCCCCGGGCAGGCCCATGGTTTGTCTTTCTCCGTCCCCGTTGGAGCTAAATTCCCACCCTCGCTGCGGAATATATTTAAGGAAGTGGGCGCCTCGGTTTACGGCGATGAAACACGGGAATTTTCGTCTGATTTGACCCGTTGGGCCGTTCAGGGCGTTTTGCTGCTTAATACGGTGCTTACGGTGGAAGAGGGCAAGGCGGGTGCCCACAGGGGCCTGGGCTGGCAGAAGCTGACCGATGACATTATTGCTACCTTATCCAATGAGCGTGAGGGCGTTGTTTTCCTTCTCTGGGGGAACGACGCCCGTTCCAAGTCTGCATTAATCGATGCAGAACGCCACCTGATTCTTGAGTCTGCACATCCATCACCTTTGTCAGCCTATCGGGGGTTCTTGGGCTGCGGGCATTTTGTTCAGACTAATACCTATCTGCAAGAGCAGGGCACCGACCAAATCACGTGGTAAGCGTGACCACTCTGGTTGGGCTCATATGAAGGCAATTCAGTTTTTTCTTTGGTGAAATCAAAAAGCCCCGCTTCAACCTAAGAAGCGGGGCTTTATACGTGGTGTTGGTCAGAACTATTGGCCTACACGGCTGGCAATGTTGTTCCTGATCCATGAGGCATCCCACCATTCCACGGGATTAACGGCTACTCCTGAAACATAGACCCCAAAGTGCAGATGATCGCCTCCGGCGAGCCCTGTGGCGCCTGTACGTCCTATGATCTGCCCTTTGGTTACGATATCGCCGTCTTCCACATCAATCTGGGAAAGATGGGAGTACAGGCTCATCAGCCCCAGGCCGTGGTCGATGATCACGTTCTCACCATAGATGCCGTGGAATCCTGTACGAACGATGCGCCCGGCATTGGCGGCCGGAATGGGTGCATTCTTCAGCGAGGCTAGGTCAATGCCCAGATGCGTCTGGTAGTCCACATCCTTGCCGTTGTAGCGATAGGTGCGGCTATCGGCAAAACGGGCACGGTTGGCAGCGTTGGGTAACCGGAGGAATGATCCCTTCCATGAGGCCTCGGAAGACGAGGTTTGCCCTAGAGACAGAATCGCAGCCCTGTCTTTGATACGCATTTCGCCGTTGACCTTGAGATAGACGGACAACAGGTCGGGTTCGTCGGGATAGTAGTCTTCATACTGGGGCATCTTGGCCTGCAGAAAGCTGTCGGGCAGATTGATCGTGTCATGCCTGAATGTACGATTGTTGACATGGAATGCAAACGTTCTGCTTCGAGTATTGCCTGCCAGATCTGTGGCCTCGAGCTTGGGCTGGAAGTCGGCAACTTCGATGTCATAGGGGAAGGCAAAAATGCAGGCGAAGTCTCCAGATGGCAGTTCGTAACCAGGGAAGAAGCGATTCCCGATGCGCACGCCGGAGGAGGTTACTGATTCGTTGACGGTATAGGCAATGGCTCCGCTGCCCCCCCGGTTCAGGTTGTGTTGCATGCTTTCCACGGCAATGCGTGGTTTTTTGCTGTCCAACATGAAGGATGCCGTCTTGCTGTTGGAATTTCCCTTGCCCATACGGTGATATGATGCATCCACAGCCGTGATTTCCAACTCGAAGGGACCATTTTTGAAGCCCGTCTTGGCTAGGTCGAAGGTCAGTTCGCTTTGCAGTGATTTATCTGCGGGGGCGCTGGCCAGAGTTGTGCGTTTGCCATTCTCAATCAATATTACTGACATGGAACGGATACCGGAAGGGTCTTCGGCTCGGGCCGTGAAGATTGCGGCTTTGCCTACAGGGCCTGAATCGGGTGTCAGGGTGATCAGTGGGGGAGTTGTATCCTTAAAATAGAGGTATGAGCCTGCGCCGAGTGCCAGGCAGGCCAGAACGCTCATGGCGATGATAATGATTTTTTTGATGTTCAAAGACATTTCTCCCAGTGCTCTAAGCTGCTTTTTGACTCTGTGTGGAACCGGCGGCACCATACCTTGTTCAGAGGGGGCGCTCAAGCCCGGACTTTACATTTGCAAAATCTGTGTAAACTGAGGCCGGAATAGGGTGGGGCCATGAAAGCTGGGACCATGACCAGATCTGTACTCATGGTCTTTTGGTAGGGTTTGCAATGTATTGAGTAGGCATGACTCTATGACTCAATATATAAGACTAGAGCAACACCGTATATTATATGTATACGTATTTACCATTGGTGTTACTACAGCGCATAACATTGGTATAAAGCGGTAACTGGTTGAGAATATGATTGAATTGACAAGGAAAAAAGCGAATTTCGGTTGACCTCCCCTTGAAAGTATGGTGAAAATTCTCACAATATTCGGATCGCGCAGTGCCTTCATAACACTCAACCCCGTAGGTCTCAGTAGGAGTTTGCCAGGATATGACGAGCCATACTCGTCGATTATTTGGTAACGTTGGAGGTGTTTTATGAAATGTTCAATTGGTAGCGGTAAGAATGACGTGTTGAAATCTTTGGAAGAGAAAGGAATTTCTCGCCGTGATTTCATGAAATTCTGTGCCGCCGTATCCGCCGCAATGGCCGCGGATGCTACGTTCACCCCGGCCAAGGTCGCTGAAGCGTTGACTTCAGGCAAGCGTCCGCCCGTTATCTGGCTCCATTTTGCGGAGTGCACCGGGTGTTCCGAGTCTGTGTTACGCAGCACCGAGCCCGACATCGCGACTGTACTGTTTGATGTGATTTCCCTGGATTACCACGAGACCCTGATGCAGTGCGCTGGCGAAGCCATCGAAGAAGCTCTGCACAAGGCCGTTCACGACCACGAGGGCGAGTTTGTCCTGGTGCTCGAAGGTGGCGTGCCCACCGCTGAAGGTGGAATTCATGGTAAGGTTGCCGGCAAGACCATGCTGTCCACCCTTGAAGAAATCTACCCCAAGGCCAAAGCCACCATCTGTCTCGGCACTTGTGCCGCGTACGGCGGTGTCCAGAAAGCTGCCCCGAACCCGACCGAATCCAAGGGCTGTTCCGAAGCTCTCGGTGGTGCTCTGATGGTTCAGGTCCCCGGCTGTCCGCCTAACCCCATCAGCTTCATTGGTACCGTGGTCTACTTCTTGACCAAGGGCCTGCCCGAGCTGGATGATGCTGGCCGTCCGACCTTGTTCTACGGCGAGACCGTTCATGACCAGTGCCCTCGCCTCAAGTACTTCGAAGAAGGCAAGTTTGCTCCTTCCTTCGATTCCGAAGAGGCCCGCAAGGGTTACTGCCTGTACGAGCTGGGCTGTAAGGGTCCGGACACCTACAACAATTGCCCGAAGGTCCTGTTCAACCAGGTAAGCTTCCCCATCCAGGCCGGACACCCGTGCATCGGTTGTTCCGAGCCCGATTTCTGGGATGAGATGAGCCCGTTCTACGAGGCCTAATCGACCGAGTGGACAATCTGGAAAACAGAAGAAGACTTTCGAGTAATTTTAGGAGGAAACCATGGCAGGTTGTAAGCCGAAATCAGCACCGGTCACCCCGGTTGGGGATTACTCCGGTAAAGTTGTAATCGACCCCGTAAACAGAATCGAAGGCCATCTCCGCATCGAAGTTGAAGTGGAAAATGGTCGCGTTAAAAATGCTTGGTCCAGCTCTCAGCTGTTCCGCGGTCTGGAGATCATCCTCCAGGGTCGCGATCCTCGTGATGCCAAGCACTTCACCCAGCGTTCCTGCGGCGTTTGCACCCATGTGCACTCTCTTGCATCGACTCGTTGCGTTGAAAACGCTGTTGGCGTTCAGGCTCAGATTCCCGAGACCGGATTGGTCCTGCGGAACCTGCTGCTCGGCGCCCAGTTCCTGCATGACCACATCGTGCATTTCTATCATCTGCACGCTCTTGACTGGGTTGACGTTGTCAGCGCGCTGTCCGCCAACCCCAAGAAAGCCGCCGAGATCACCAATACGGCCGGTTTGGGTCATCGCAAGCATACCGTAGCAGAATTCGAGGCCACTCAGGCCCGTTTGAAGAAGTTCGTCGAAGGCGGCCAGCTTGGTATCTTTACCAACGCCTACTTCCTCGAGCCTCATGCGGCCTACAAGCTTCCGCCCGAAATCAACTTGATCGCTACCCATCACTATCTGCTCGCTCTCAAGGTGCAGTTGCTTCCTTCCCGCATGATGGCCATCATCGGCGGCAAGAACCCGCACACCCAGAGCCTGTATGAAGGTGGCATCACTTGCTACGATGCTCTCAAGCCCGAGAACATTGCGCAGTTCAAGGCCCTGTTCCAGGAGACCATGGACTTCGTTAATCAGTTCTATATTCCCGACGTCCTGGCAGTTGCTCCGTACTACCTGGACTGGGGTGGCATCGGCCACACCACCCACTTCCAGAGCTGCGGTGAGTTCCCGACGGATGAGTCCGACCTGAACAGCCGCTTCCTGCCTCACGGCGCTATCTTCAATAATGATCTTTCCCAGGTTGCTGATTTTGACCTGAAGAAGATCGAAGAGCACGTGCAGCACAGCTGGTACAAGGAAGGCTCTCCGAAGCATCCTTGGAAGGGTGTCACTGACCCCATGTACACCAGCCTGGACGAGATGGAGACTGGCAAGACCGGTCGCTACAGCTGGATGAAGGCTCCTCGTTACCAGGGCCTGTCCACTGAGGTCGGTCCCCTGGCGCAGACTCTGGTGTCCTACGCTCGTGGTCACAAGCCTACCCAGGCTGTGGTCAACCTGGTGCTGAAGCACTTGGGCGTTGGCGCTGATGCTCTGTTCTCCACTCTGGGTCGTACCGCGGCTCGTTGCATCGAGACCAAGGTCATCGGCGATGAGATGGTGTCCTGGATTGAGAAACTGGAAGCCAACGTTGCCGCCGGTAAGACCGACATCGTTGCTCCCTTCACCATGCCTGACACCGCCTTCGGTGTTGGCTTCTGTAATGCTCCTCGCGGCACTCTGTCCCATTGGATCGAGATCGCAGGCGGCAAGATCAAGAACTTCCAGCTCGTTGTTCCTTCTACTTGGAACCTCGGACCCCGCTGCGACAAGGGCATCCTGAGCCCCGTCGAGGAAGCTTTGATCGGCACTCCGGTGTTCGATCCCAAGCGTCCTGTTGAAGTTCTGCGTACCGTTCACTCCTATGATCCCTGCATCGCCTGCGGCGTGCACATCATTGATCCTAAGTCTAACGAGACCTACAAGTTCAAGGTCTGCTAGCAAGGGTGGACATCAGTACCACAACGGTTATAGAAGGGACCTGGCCTCTGGGCCGGGTCCCTTTTTCTTTGTGACCGAGTTGAAAGGAGTGAGCGTGACTGCTGAAGCCGAGAACAAGATTTTGGTAATGGGGTTGGGCAATATTTTGCTACGCGACGAAGGCATTGGCGTTCGGGTTGTCGAGAGACTCCTGGAACGCTACGAATTTCCGCAAAACATCAGGGTGATTGATGGTGGTGTTCGTGGGATGATCCTGATGGACCCCATTATCGATTCCGATCATATCATTGTTATTGATGCCGTGCTCAACGAGCACCCTCCTGGGACCGTATATCGGTTGGATGGAGATGATGTTAAGCTCTCTCTTGCTTTCAAAAATTCCGTACACGACATGGATTTCCTGGAAACGTTGTGTTGTTGTGAGTTGGTTTCTGGAAAGAAACCCTCGGCCGTGATCATTGGCATCGAGCCCAAAGATTACCAGTCCGACCCCAGCCTGGAGATCAGTCAGGAACTGCTTGACCGAATTCCGGAAATGATCGAAAAAGTTCTGAATGAAATCGAAGCCGTGGGAGGTACGTATACTCCCAAGGCTGCATGAATCACCGACTCGGAGGTTGAAGAGCCATGTGCCTTGCCACCCCCTGCAAGATTGTCGAATTTGAGGATGATGACGTTGCCCGCGTTCAGGTTGGCGATAGCGAGACCTTTATCAAATGTGTCGTAATGCTGTTGCCTGAGAAGCCGGCTATTGGCGAATATGTGTTGGTGCACGCCGGTTTTGCCATTAACGTGGTGGAAGAGGAAGAGGCACGCAAGACCATCGCCTTGCTCGAGGAGATGACAGAGTTGACGGGCGTTAAGCCTGTCGGCAATACGGCCTTCGATCTCTCCGAATAATCACTGCGTTTTTTTATTTTGAATATTCAACCCCGGCTCCGGCCGGGGTTTTTTTATTTGATATGAAAAATTGAGGACCTTTGCCTTCATTTTCTGGTTTTTTGCCTTTTGATAGGGAACGAGAACTGTGCTGTTCTGTGGTGCAGTTTTTTTTGCGTGAAGAATTTCTTGATCCGTGGATGTCGTGTTGTTTTGAAAATGTGGGAGAATGGCGTGATCAATCGCGCAATGCAATGCTATTATGGCGTTTTGTTTTGCGTGATTTCAAAGCTATACCAATGTTTAATTGAAAATTGCAGTGGGGATTTGAATTAGATCAAGCAAAATTCCGCACGATCTCTTATGCGGCACGGCTGATGCAAATGAGGGGCATGAATTAACAGTAAGCTTCAAAACGAAGGAGATAATATGCAACTTTCATTTGCAGTACATGGGCGATCCTGTGACCTGGCCTTACACCCCATCTCCGAAAATACCGCTCGCAGAATTCGCGAGACGGGTTCGGAAGTCTATAAGGAAAAGCCCTTGCGCTGGTGGCGTAAGGGTAACACTGCGACATGGGGCATGAAGGTTGATGATGACTGTCATATCCGTGTGATGTTGAACGGCGAAACAGTGCCTATTGATACCAAGATAGTCACGCAGACCCCGCTCAAGCTCAGGCGTCGCATGTACCTCGACAGCAAGGCAAAGTATCTGTGCGTGCTCGGGTACGACAACGAGATCTGCAAGTTCTCATGGAACTGGGATGCGGTCACAGATTTTGACCCGTCGAAGTTTGAATTCATGGTTCACAAGTGGGACCGCATTATGGGTATCCCCAATTATTATATCCTGGATGAGATCCGTTACGATGGACAATTCGCAGATCGGCATGACTGGTGCGAAGCCAAGGGCTTCACCTTGGTAGAACCCAAGGTTATTGACCTGGAAGATGTTCGCAGACAGTGGGCTCACAAGGGGTGGGATATCGATCACGCGACAAAGGCTTGCGCTGGAGATGAGGCCTTGGCCAAGAACGTTTAAATACTCGGCCTTGCGCAACGCGCTGGCACAATATGACCTCCATCCGGGGAATGGTCGATAACAGTCCCGATCATTCCTGAAGGCACAAGGCCCCGTCTTTCTCGGGTGAAAGACGGGGCCTTAAAATGATCTCGATGTAATACTGCTATTCGGGAAGATTGCCTTCAAGGGCCTCCATGAGGCGGATGGTGAGTTTCAAGAAGTCCGCTTCAGTGATGATGCCTTCCAGCAGGCCTTCTTTGACCACGGGCAGGCAGCCGTATTTGTGATTCAACAGAATCTGGGCGGCTTCTTGTAATGGCAGGTCGGGAGAGATGGTCGTAACATCGGTCCGCATGATTTCCACAATGGGAATGCCGGAATCGATTTCATCTCGCGTGGGGCGGTCCACTTCAGCGAATTGGGATAAGGTTGCGGTCAGGATGTCACGGTGCGTGAGCAACCCCTGGAATTCGAGTCGTTCTCCAACAATGGGGATGTGGCGGATACGAGCCAGAGACATCATGGATCTGGCTGTTTTCAGCGTGTCAGACTGGCGAAGGGTGAAGACTTCCTGCGTCATCAAATCGGCGACCTTGAGCATGAAAACGACTCCTTGTTTTTCGGATAATTAAAGAATCGGGCATCCTGTCGTCCCTGTCAAGTACGTGCCTTTTGCTGGTTGATTGACTTGCGCACGGAAATCTGGTGGAACCCCGTGACGACGGGGCTTTGTGACTTGTCGCATCATCAAAACGAGAGGGAAGTGATTTGGTGAGAATTGACCCACGTCGGAGCAGAGAGCGAATGGTCCGCGATCAGATTCAGGGCCGTGGAATACATGATCCGGCTGTACTCGCCGCCATGTTGAAGATTCCTCGTCATGAATTTGTGGATGAGGCTCTGCATGCCCAGGCCTATGCCGATAATCCTGTTCCCATTGGTCATGGTCAGACAATCTCCCAGCCCTATATTGTCGCTCTGATGAGTCAGACCCTTGAGGTTCAGCCCGGTATGCGGGTTTTGGAAATTGGTACCGGTTCGGGATATCAGGCCGCAGTGCTGGCCGAGATGGGTGCCAAGGTCTACACTGTGGAACGCATCAAGGAGTTGCATCTCGCAGCACGAAAACGCATGACACGCCTGCGCTATCTCAATGCCTTGTGCAAGCTCGACGATGGGACTTTGGGCTGGCCCGGTCAGGCTCCTTTTGACAGAATTATTGTTACAGCTGGAGGGCCTTCCGTGCCCGAACCCCTGGTTGATCAGTTGGGCGACCCCGGGATGCTGCTGATCCCTGTCGGTCCGTCGCGTCGTGCGCAGGAGTTGATTATGGTGCGTAAGGAAGATGGCAAGATCGTGCAGGAAAACAAGGGCGCTGTGGTCTTCGTCGATTTGGTGGGCAGACATGGGTACTAGCCGATGAAATTGACCTATCGCCAGGCCTGGATGAACGGCCCCGGCCCAAGAACATGGCCCCAGGCCCTGATGCTGGCCGCCAAAGGGTTTTGCATGGGAGGAGCGGACATCATCCCCGGCGTATCGGGTGGAACCATTGCCTTTATCACAGGTATTTATGAAGATTTATTGCGCGCAGTGCGTTCCGTAAATCTGCAGGCGATCCAGGCTATGCTGCGCTTGGACTTTGCAGCTGTCATCAATCATGTTCATCTGCGTTTTTTGCTTCCTCTGCTCTTTGGGGTAGGTACGGCTCTGGTGGGGCTGGCCGGGCTGATGCATTGGCTGCTCACGGAATATCCTGTTCCCATCTGGTCGTTGTTTTTGGGGCTCATCGGTGCTTCGATCCTTGTGGTTGGGCGCAAGGTGGAGCGCTGGACTCCCGGGGCCTGGGGCGCTTTTGGTGCGGGAGCCCTTGCCGCCTGGTTTATTATCGGCTTGATTCCCGTGACCACTCCAGAATCATGGTGGTTCATCTTCTTATGTGGAATGATTGCAATTTGCGCGATGATTTTGCCTGGTATCAGCGGCTCATTCCTGCTGTTGATCCTTGGCAAATACGCCTACATCACAGGCGCGTTGCGTAATCCATTTGGTGATGCGAATTTGGCGATTCTCGCTGTTTTTGCCTGCGGCTGCATTGTTGGGCTGGCAGGTTTTTCCCGGCTGCTTTCCTGGCTTCTTGGGAGATATCACGGATTGACCGTAGCCATGCTGACGGGGTTCATGCTTGGCGCGATGCGCAAGGTCTGGCCTTGGAAGGAGACCCTGGAATCCGTTGTGATCCGGGGGAAATTGCATGTGTTGTCCGAACGCAACGTGCTGCCACCGACACTGGATTCCGAGGTCCTTGTCGCACTGGGCCTGATGCTTGTCGGGGCTATTGTTGTGCTTGGTCTTGAGCGGTTGACCCGAGGGCCACAGCAGCGTTAGAACGATTCCCCGATAAAGATGGTCTCCGGGGCTGGTCATTGGCCCCCAAGGACTTAATCTACAACGATTGCCGTGGCTGGCGGCGTACTGTGGAGCATTTATTTCTCTGTCACGCCGGCCTGAGAATAGAACCTGTTCAACGAGGTGAAAGATATGAGTTCCTGCGGTTCCTGCTCATCCACGTCCTGTTCATCTGCTGGTGGCGAGGCCCCCAAGGGCAAAAGCGCCAAGACGCTGATGCAGGATGAATTGATTTCCAGCACGCTGGAGAAGATCAAGTACAAGCTGTTCATCATGAGTGGCAAGGGCGGCGTCGGCAAAAGTTCCGTCACCGTCAATACCGCAGCCGCGCTGGCCAAGCTTGGCTTCAAGGTTGGCATCATGGATGTGGATATTCATGGTCCCAGCGTTCCTCGTCTACTGAACATCACCGGTGGCGGTCTGGACTCCGACCGGGGTAATCTTTTGAAACCTCGGGCTTACAGCGAAAATCTTTCCGTGGTTTCCATGGATTCATTGCTCAAGGACACCGATCAGGCTGTGCTTTGGCGTGGCCCCATGAAGTCCTCTGCCATTCGACAGTTTATCTCCGACGTGAATTGGGGGGAGCTGGACTTCCTGTTGATTGACTCTCCTCCCGGAACGGGCGATGAACATATGACGGTACTTAAGACGATTCCTGATGCGCTGTGCGTCGTGGTGACCACGCCTCAGGAAATTTCTCTGGCGGATGTGCGCAAGGCCATTAATTTCCTTCAGTATGCCAAGGCCAATATCCTCGGTGTGGTGGAAAACATGAGTGGCCTGGTCTGTCCGCATTGCCATGAGGAGATTGCGCTATTCAAGAAGGGTGGCGGTCATGCCCTGGCTGAGAAGTACGGTCTGCCGTTCCTGGGTGAGATTCCGCTGGACCCGGCCACGGTGGTTGCCGCGGATATCGGTAAGCCCGTTGTGGATCTTGAGGAAGACACTCCGGCCAAGGTGGCAATGCTCAAATTGGCAGATTCCATTGCCAATGCCGCTCAGAATAGTCTGGAGGTTGTGTCTTCCGCTCACGTGTAAGCCATCTGGCTGGGATTTCTGGTCAGGTCGGAGCCGTATGATGCGATTGCGAACTGGAATTTTCGCCACGGCCGCTTTTTTGGTGGTCGTGGCGTTCGCCTTGCCCGGACGGTGCTGGGCGGAGATGTTCTTTTATGAAGATGACCAGGGGCGGATGCATTACACCAACCAGCCCCGGATGACCACGTATCGTGTGTTTGCCATCTTCAAGAACTTTCCCAATGCCGATCGCGACGTAATCCTGCGCGTGGTTCGCCAAAAGGCCGATAAGTACGGCCTGGATAATCGCCTGATACAGGCACTGATTCAGGTTGAATCGAATTTCAAACCCGGCGCTGTTTCCCACAAGGGTGCACAGGGCCTGATGCAGATCATGCCTGGCACCGGAAAAGAGCTGGGGCTGGACCAACCTCATGATATTGAGGCCAACATCGAGGCCGGGGTCAAGTATTTCAGAATGCAGCTTGACCGGTTTGGTAGCCACGACCTTGCTCTGGCCGCTTACAACGCCGGTCCTGCGCAAGTGGAACGCTACGGAGGCGTTCCACCGTTCAAAGAAACTCAGGACTACGTTAAGAAGGTCCTTTCCATTTATCATAAACTCCAAGGCGGCGCCTAGATCATGCTCAAGCTGTTGCTCAATCTCAATCTGGCCAATAAGCTGACTCTTGCTCGGATATTGGCCGTGCCTATTCTGGTTGTGCTGCTGCATTTCCCGAGTAGGGCCACCTGTCTGGCCGCGATGATGGTGTTCATCATTGCTTCGTGGACAGATATGGTGGATGGCATGGTTGCGCGCCGTTATGACCAGGTAACGACCTTTGGCAAGTTTCTCGATCCGCTGGCCGATAAAATTCTCATAGGCTCTGCCCTGATCATGATTACGGCCAATGGTTGGATTCCGGCCTGGATCGTCGTAACGATTCTGGCGCGTGAGATCACGGTGACCGGATTGCGAGCTGTGGCCGTTGAACAGGGCGTTGTCATCGCTGCCGATCGTTACGGAAAATTGAAGACGGTGGTGCAGATTATGGCAATTTGCCCGTTGACGCTGCATTTTCCCTGGTGGGGGTTCGAACCAAACGGTCTGGGAATGGTGTTTTTATACCTTGCCCTCATTCTGACGGTTTTCTCCGGGGGAAACTATCTGTACAAATTCTATAAAAATTGGTTATACGAAAAGGAGATGGATTAGTAGCGGCCTGTTTTGCATTCGGGCCGCCTCCCTTATAACGCCTGTCCATTTCGGGGGGATAGAATGGCCCAGATTGATGCCTTCTTTAAGATGATGAACGAGATGGGTGCTTCCGACTTGCACCTTTCTTCCGGGAACCAACCCATTGTCCGCCTGCATGGCGATTTGGAACGGGTGAAGTACAAACTCCTGGAGCACGACGAACTCAAGAAACTGCTCTACGAGATTACCCCCGAAGCCAAGATCAAGGAGTTCGAGGAAAAGGGCGACATCGACTTCGCCTACGAAGTCCCTGGCCTGGCCCGTTACAGAGTCAACTTTTTTAATCAGGCCCGCGGATGCGCAGCCGTTTTCCGTGAAATCCCTTCCGAAATCCTGACGGTTGAGCAACTCAGTCTGCCACCGCTCCTTAAAAACCTTGCCATGCTGCCCAAGGGACTCGTGCTGGTCACCGGCCCTACCGGCTCAGGTAAATCCACCACTCTCGCTGCAATTATCGATTATGCCAACAAGATGCGCAAGCAGCATGTGTTGACCATTGAAGATCCCATTGAGTTTGTACACAAGCCGCAGCAGTGTCTGATCAACCAGCGCGAATTGGGGCGTGACACAAAGAGTTTTGGCGCGGCCATCCGCGGCGCACTTCGCGAAGACCCGGATATCATCCTAGTCGGCGAAATGCGTGACCTGGAGACTATTCAGTTGGCTATTGAAGCCGCTGAAACCGGTCACCTCGTGTTCTCGACTCTGCATACCATCTCGGCCGCCAAGACCGTTGACCGTATCATTGAGGTCTTTCCTGGAGACCTGCAGGAACAGATTCGTGCAGGGCTCTCTGAGTCATTGCGTGCTGTTGTTTCCCAGACCTTGTTCAAGCGCATAGACAAGAAAGGCCGTTGTGCGGCCTTGGAAATTCTGATTGGTGTTCCGGCTGTCCGCAACCTGATCCGTGAGAACAAGACCTTCCAGATCAACTCCACCATGGAGACCGGAAAGAAGTTTGGCATGCAGACCTTGGATGATGAGATTGCCAGGCTCTTGAGTCTGGGCTGGATCAGCCCCAACGAGGCCTATGAGAAGTGTCTCGATAAGGCGAGGTTCAAGCAGTATTTGACCAAAGCCCCGGACGACTTTACCGACGCATAGCGGGGGCATAGGGGGAGACAATGCAACGAGCGCAACTTGATCATTTGATTGGGCAAGTATTGGATTTTGCGCCGGAGACTTCCGACATCTTCTTTGTGGCGGGTAAGCCGCTGCAGGCAGAGGTGCACGGCGTACTTCAGGACATTCCCACTGAACCTGTTCTGGGAGCACTCAAACCGTTTCAGACCGAGGCTGCAGCCTTGGCCATGATGGGTTCCAATGCCCGGCTGTATCAGGATATGGTTGCACGTGGTTCGTGTGACTTGTCCTATGAACTGCTGGGCCGAGCCAGATTCAGGGTCAATGTCTTCAGTCAGCGTGGCTCCATGTCCATCGTGCTGCGGCAATTGTCCATGGAAGTGCCTAGTCCTAAAAAACTCGGGCTTCCACGGATTTTCGATGAGATGGCTCACGAGAAATTCGGGCTGATTCTGGTCACAGGCGCCACGGGATCGGGTAAGTCCACCTCTCTGGCGGCCTTGATCGACTCCATCAACTCCTCATATCCGGTTCATATCCTGACCCTTGAGGACCCGGTGGAGTATGTGCACCCCCACAAGATGGGCACGGTGAACCAACGTGAAATGGGGCAGGATTTCGATACCTTTGCCTCGGGACTTCGGGCGGCCTTGCGCCAAGCTCCCAAGGTCATCCTGGTGGGTGAAATCCGTGACCACGAGACCATTGAGATTGCCTTGCAGGCGGCTGAAACCGGCCATTTGGTGTTGGGTACCTTGCATACTGCGGATACCGGACAGACCGTGAACCGCATTATCGGCATGTTTGATCCCTCAGAGGAATACCTCATTCGTCAGCGATTGGCGGAAAGCCTCAAGTTTGTCGTTTCCCAGCGGCTCCCTCAGAAGAGAGGCGGCGGTCGGGTTGCGGCCTTCGAGGTCTTGCGCAACAACCTGCGCATCAAGGAGGTCATCCAGAATGGCGAAACTGCCGAGAAGAAGTTCTACAATATCGTGGAAGAGGGCGATGCCTATGGCATGATCACCTTCGACCAATATCTGGCGGACCTCTTTGCCGAAGGCAAGGTGACCGAAGAAACAGCCATGATCTATGCTTCCGACAAGTCCAACATCATGAAACGCATCGATCGGATCAAGACCGAGCGCGGCGAGCAGGTGACGGATATTGATGGTCTGGAAATTGACTCCAGCTACGGCAATAGCTGATCGGGGGGAGAGAGATGCAATTCACAAGCCCTTACAGCAACAAGGAATTCACCATTCCAGACGAGAAACTGCCCGCAGCGGATCGTTTCTCCATGAAATGTCCGTTTACCGGTAAGAAGATTCTTTTTTTACGGGTAGGGGACAAGATCAAGGTGACAGCCACTGAACAGGCGCGTGAAGAAGCGCCTGCGAAGTCAGAAAAACCAGCACTGAAGCTGCCTCAGGTTGAGCCCGATGTCTATCCTCCGGGTTCGAAAGTGGCCTTTTTGTTTCTGCAGGATGGAACCTGGGCCTCATCCTCACAGAGCTTTTTTCAGGGGCGGGATTATTATGTCAGCACCGCCGCTGACGAACTGGAAGCCATCGCAAAGCTGCGCCTGAATGAATATGACATTCTTGTGGCCGAAGATGGTGCCGGCAGTGTCCGTCTGCAGGAGGAAGTGGCGTCCTGGCCCGGTGGCAAACGCCGTGCTGCCAATGTCGTTCTTGTGGGTTCACAAGGGCAGAGCAATGATCCCAAAGCCGCTTTCGCCAAGGGCGTGAATGCCTATTTGGCCCAGTCGGACGGGGCAAAAGCGTCGGACTTGCTGGAAGGGGCACTTACGGGTTATGAGCTTTATTATCAAATGTTGGAAATGGCACGCAAACAGCTGGAAGAATAACCCAAAAAGGGCATATGGATTCCAAAACGACAGTCCTTCAATCGCGTCTCATGAATTGCCTGGAGACGATTATTGAGCTGGAGAGGGATTTGGAACGCCTCGATCTGGGGCATGTACTTCTGTCCGAATTCAGCCAGTTGAAGGATTTTATGGAAAGAATTGACCAGGTGGCGGTCGATGAAGAGGACGTGCGCCGTATCGAAGCGGCCACGTCCAACTTTTTGGACGAGCTCAAGATGCCGCTGGGCATCATGAATGATGAGCTCGAAGACGGAAAGCTCGTGCAATAACCATGATCGCTAAACGTATCTTTCTAGTCTTTCTGGTTGTTTTGAACCTGTTTCTCGGCTATCGCCTTCTAGCGGGTGATCAGGGCCTGTTTGCGTATTTGAATCTCAAACAGGATCATGATCAACTTCAAGCCCGTCTGGAAGCCGCAAGCCTCAGAAGTCATGAATTGTCCGGCGAAATTCGCCAGCTCAAGTCTGATTCCGCTTATCTTGAAAATGCCATCCGTCAACGGATGAATTACGTGGGTGAGAATGAGACTTTGTATATCTTCCCCGATAGGGAGGGGGAGCAGGCTGCAACCCAGCGCGCGGGAGCCGAAGGGTATGAAGACAAAAATTAAATGGTTTAAGGAAGTCCTGGAACTGGAACCCGGTTCGAAGGTCTTTTTTCCGTTGGCTCGTCTCTATTATGAAGACGGCAATATGGACGAAGCTGAAGAGACCCTGTTGCAGGGACTTGAGCGTAATCCGGACCATCTTGAGGCCCGTTTCCTGCTCGTGGAAATTCTGGCCAATCAGGAGCAACGGGAGCGGGCCGTCGATGAAGTAGGGACCATTACCGGGATGCTGTCACGGTATCCTTCGTTCTGGAAGGTTTGGGCTGAAAGCGCCGCCCCTACGTCCAAGGATTCAGCCATGGCGTTATCGTTCCTTGCTGCCAACTTCCAGGGGGCTCCGATCTCCTGGTCACAGGTGATTGAAAAAGGACTGGACGCCTTGTTTCAGGGCAATGGTGATGCCAAAGCCACCCCGCAGCCCGTTTCTGATGCCAATAAGACGAAACCTCAGGAGATGTCTGCCGAGGATGAAGCCTGCGACGGCGAGGCCAACCTTCGGACCCGAACCATGGCAGATTTATTGGCCGACCAGGGTGACTACCAAGGTGCTCTTGATATTTATGAAGAGCTGGTTAGCAAATGTGGTCCGGATGAGAACGGAGAGTTGGATGCCCTGATTGAGCAAATGCATGGCAAGCTCAATAAAGGCGCAGGCAGTCAGATTGAAGTTGCGGACTCCGATACTCTGCAAGAGACCGTTGCGAATTTTATTGATGAATTGACTGTAGGTGTTGACGATACTGATGAATCGGAGTTGATGCCCGAAGAACCAGAATATCATGAGCCAGCCACTGTTGAAGAGGCTGTGGCTGCGAACATGCCTGGCAAGGAACAACTGCTGGAAACTTTGGATGCACTTGCAGAACGACTGGAAGCCAGATCTGCTTTGTAGCCTGATTTTGAAGTGGGAGTGGGTACCCCGGACTTTTGGCCGGGAAGATTGCCCTTGAACAAAATCGTATCTTCTGTCACATCTCCGGGGACGGCGTTTCACGCCGTGTTTCCCGGTAATGAATACAGCATGAGAGGAACATCTTGACTCGGATCGCTGCTGCACTGTGCGCAATACTCGCTTTGGCCGCCCTTACCGGTTGTGAATCCATGAAACAGTCATGGGATAGCACCTGGACATCAAGCAAGGGCTACTACTCAGAATACATCAATCCCGATCCGGAAATCGATCTGGAGCAGTTGGGATATACCTCTACTGAAGAGAAGCTTGCCAAGTTGTTCACCCCGGTGGACAAGCCTGTGGCTGATCTTGCGGTGTACTTGAACCGGGTTGATACCTTCCCTGGTGAGAAGTGGGTCGCAAACCTACAACAACGGTTCCCCTGGATCAACGGTTTGGTCATCGCTACCCTTGATGGGACGATGGTTGCCAAGATGCCCGAGGAGACCATGAAGCCGCGCAATCTTCAGCCCATCCTTGACCATGGTGATGCTCTGCGTGATCGTCGTTTGCGTTCTTTTACTGATCAGACCCCCCTTGGTCCCGAGATGTATCTTGGGACGGCCTTGTTCAAGGGCAATGATCTGGTTGGTGTGATCGTCGTGCATTTCGACCCTAGAAGTGTTGTTGATTTTTGTCCTGCACCGCAGGAATTGATGGTACTGACCACCGATTTCGTGATTTGGAATGGTGGAGACTCTGCCTTGGCAGAAGCCTTGTTGGCTCGTCCCTGGAACGAAATGCTGGCCGAACAGGCCTCTGGGCGGGTTGATGAAAACGGAACTGAGTATGCCTGGCTGACCCGCTATGTGGGTGACAAGCAACTGGTGTACCTGACCGAGGCTGCAGTCCCCCGCGAGGACGAAGACGACTCGTTCCTGTGGTTCTTCTAGCTTTCTGGTCCCCAGATGTATCTTCGGCCGGATGCGGTTTGCCGCATCCGGCCCTTCGTTTGGTTTGGCCTTTGGTTTGATTTGGTTGGAAAGGTGTTTTAAGAAAGAGGAGTTGCGGGAAAGGGTGGCACTCTGCCTTCCCTTTGAACAGCAACGGAGGACCATCCATGCAACAGGTAACCGTCACTGAGCACCTTCTGCTGAACCAGAAGCAGTCGCCCATGGCCACGGGTCGATTCACCAGCTTGATTTCCGAACTTATTCTTTCGGCCAAAATCATCTCGCGAGAGGTGACCAAAGCTGGGCTTGTGGATGTTTTGGGATTCACTGGAGACACGAATGTCCAGGGTGAAAAAGTCAGGAAGCTCGATGAGTTCGCCAATAATGTGCTCATCCATCGCATGCGTCGTTCCGGAGTGCTGTGCGCCATGGCCAGCGAGGAAAACGGTGATCTGATTCAGATTTCAGGTGATCTGCCCAAAGGGGACTATATCCTGATCTTTGATCCTTTGGACGGCTCATCGAATATTGATGTCAACGTCTCCATCGGTACGATCTTTTCCATTTATCGCCGTCCGTTGAAGAAATCAGGTGAAAATCCGACACTGGAGGAAGTTCTTCAGCGCTGCGATAAGCAAGTCGCCGCTGGATATTTCATCTACGGTTCATCCACGATGATGGTTTTCACCACTGGCGCCGGGGTGCACGGCTTTACTCTGGATCCCAGTGTGGGTGAATTCCTGCTTTCGCATCCTAATATGATGATCCCGGAGCAGGGTAGAATATATTCAGTCAACGAGTCCTACTGGAACTATTGGGACAATCCGACCAAAGACGTTATTTCCTATTTCAAAAGCACGAAGACCGCCTTGGGTCAGCCCTATTCCTCGCGTTACATCGGGTCACTGGTGGCGGATTTCCATCGCAATCTGCTCTATGGTGGGATCTTCATGTATCCCGCAAAGCAGAATCCTGACACCGGAAAATATCAGGGAAAATTGCGTTTGACCTGCGAGGCTGCCCCCATGGCCATGATCATTGAACAAGCGGGTGGGCTGGCCACGGATGGTGTGAATCGGATTTTGGATTACACCCCGTCGGAGTTGCACCAGCGTGTCCCGTTCTTTGTGGGCTCGCGAAATGATGTGATGACGGTCAAGGATATCATGGGGCAGGCGGAAGACTGTGACTCTTTGTCTGGGGATTGAGACATCCTGTGACGAGACTGCCTTGGCTTTGGTCGAAGACGGTCGTCTGCTCACGGAGCGTATCGCTACCCAGGTGGATGCTCATGCCCTGTTTGGCGGAGTCGTGCCAGAACTGGCGAGCCGGGAACATTTGCGTGTTCTGGCCCCGTTGGTCGATTCCCTGCTTGAAGGCAGTGGACGCACCCTTGGCGAAGTGGACGTTGTTGCTGTCGCAAGGGGACCCGGGTTGCTAGGGAGCCTGCTCGTGGGCATGAGCTTTGCCAAAGGCTTGGCTCTTGCCGCCGGAGCGGACTTGGTGGGTGTGAATCACCTCTGGGCACATCTGTTGGCTCCTGCACTGGAGCAGGACATTGCTTTTCCTGCGCTGGGGCTTCTGGTCTCCGGAGGCCATACCCAGACGTATCGTGTCGATTCCCCGTTGGCCTTCGAAGTGCTCGGCCGCACGTTGGATGATGCCGCAGGTGAGGCCTTTGACAAGGCTGCCAAGGTCCTGAATCTCCCTTACCCTGGAGGGCGGATCATCGATGAGCTTGCACAGCGTGCGACTCCCGACAAGACGATTTTCCCGCGCCCTTACGTCAACAATACCAATCTTGATTTCAGTTTCAGTGGCGTGAAGACCGCCATGGCCAACTATGTGGCCAACCACCCTCATTTGCGCGCGGATCGTATGATGTCCGACATGGATGAACTGCTGGCGGACAGGGGAGAACGCGGCGTGCTGGAGGAGCTTTGCATCGTCTGCTCGTCTTTCAACTGGTGTATCGCCGAAGCTTTACGCATCAAGGTTGACCGAGCTCTTGAGCAGGTCGGGAAGGATGTGCGTTCATTGATCGTTGCAGGCGGAGTAGCCGCCAATTCCATGATCCGTTCTGCCATGACGGACTTGGCCAAGGGGCGTGGGCTCGAAATTATTTTGCCATCAACGAGGCTGTGCACCGATAATGGTGCCATGATCGCCTTGACCGGTTGGTATTTGCATTCAGCGGGCTATAGACATGGCATGGACCTGGAAGCAATCCCCAGAGGACGGAAAATTCCTTGGGATTACTGTCAACTGGAGATTTAGTCTGGCGTATTGTTCCTTATTTGCCGCTTGACAGGTCGTAGTTGCAAATCTAATGTTGTAGAATGATTCCAGCGTCCAGCCCGTAGGTGATCCTGAGGTCGACCTTTTATGGTCGGATGCTTTTGACAACGACATGAAACAGCAAGGAGTAACATATGGGTTTGCAGGTGACTGACAGCAATTTTGAGGCAGAAGTTCTTCAGAGCGAGATTCCTGTGTTGGTTGACTTCTGGGCCCCCTGGTGTGGTCCCTGTCGGGCCATGGGACCAGTCGTGGATGAGCTGGCCGAAGAGTTCTCCGGTCAGATCAAAGTCGCCAAGATGAATGTCGACGAAAGCCAGGCGACTCCGAGCAAGTACGGTATTCGTGCAATCCCTACCTTGATTTTGTTCAAGGGTGGTGAGGTTCTGGAGCAGGTGACTGGTGCTGTGTCCAAGAGCAGCATCAAGGAAATGATCAGCTCCAAGATTTAACTGATGGCTATTTGATCACGTTCGTTTAAGGCGGCCCGGCTGGCCCGAGGCCGCCTTTTTTGCGTTCTTGGTTGTGATATAATGCCTTCGGGCTTGACCCGAGTCTATCGGGTTGGGTACATCCACCCAAGTCCTGTTCGCGGTCGTGCGACTGGAAGGGAGTTGGGGGGCAATTGGCCCGTGACACTTGGATCGGAAGGGAACATGCGTAAACTGCTTCAATTCGTTTCTCTCATGGGATTGCTCCTGGTGCTGCCAGGATGTGGTATGATCGACTACTATCTCCTTCCTCCTCCTGAAGACACCGCACAGGAGCTGTACGAAGCTGGTTTGGATGCCATGAAGGCCAAGGAGTTTGAAAGTGCAGCAGGGCACTTCCAGGCCTTGAAAGACAGGTACCCCTTCAGTCCCTACACTCCCAAGGCTGAGCTCTCTCTGGGTGATGCCTGGTTCTTGGCTGAAGAATACCAGATGGCTGCCGATGTTTATGAGGAGTTTGAGGCTCTGCATCCCCGCCATGAGATGATTGAGTACGTGCTTTTCCAGGTTGGCGTCAGCAATTTCAAGCTGTTCGAGTCCATCGACAAGCCCCATAATACAGTGCGTACGGCCATTGAGTATTTTACTCGCCTCAAGCAGGTCTATCCGGAAAGTAAGTACATCGCCGAAGCTGATCGCTACATCGTTGAATGCCGCCGGCTGATGGCCGAACACGAAGTGTTTGTGGCGGACTTCTACTGGCGCTCCGAGCGATATGGTTCTGCATGGGAGCGTTATACTTACATCAAGGATAACTTTCAGGATTTGCCTGAGATCGCAGCCTACGCTGCCAAGCGAGCTGAGATTGCCTGGTTGAAACACCAGAAGTTGACTTCGGAAGAGGAACGCGAGCGACTTCAGGGAAGCTGGAAGGAATGGTTAGACTGGCTGTAGGCCATGATTTTGAAAACGGCCCACACGGGCCGTTTTTGTTTGGAGCGCAAGGAGAGAAGCTATGGGTGATTCGTTCTATGCTGACTGGATGACCGACTGTCTTGTTCCGGACGAGGCATTTTCCCTTGCCTACAACGCGATGCCAGGGATGCGTCGGGCCTGGATCAAGAAGACAGCCGCGCAGGTACATGCCCTGATCGGTCCCATGCGGGACCGACGTGAGGACAAATGCATTGCTCATCGTCAGGGCTTTTCTTCTCATGGGGTATCCGCTCCCATGGATTGTGCCGTGATTTTTCTGGATTCCACGTGTGTTTCGCCTGTCCAAGTCGCTGCGGCTGCTGTGCCTCTGGTCTTGTCGGGCGCCAAGCGCATGTGCGCTGTGCGTATCGAAGATGGTCTGGCTGTGTCAGATGATGTCTTGGCCGCTTTGGAGCTGGTTGGGCTGGAAACAGTCTTTCAATTGAGTGAACCCGAAGCACGGCGTTTCATGGAAAGGCTAACCGAAACCCGTTCAGCTGCAGTCCTGTTCTTTGGGCAGGGCACAGCGCTGAATTCGCTGGCTGTCGCTGCCGGGTATGCTGCTCCACCGCTCAAGCTTTTCAAGCCCTTTGTGACCGAGCGTCTTGGTATTTGGGCTGGAGCTGGCGGCGATTGGGACTATGAGACGCTGGCATGGGCCCATCCGTGCACAATGTTTGATATATGGGGTGCGCGGGAGTCTCTTCCTGATTTGCCGCTTAATTTTTCTCGCAAGCGTGGCAGCTTTGAGTCTTTTCTCCGTGAAGGGTATCGTGCGTTGTATGTCCCCGAAGCACGCTTGATGGAGTCCGTCGGGCGAGCAGCCTTGGCCCTGGGGCCGGGGCAGGAAGGGTGCTGGGCCTGTCCGGAGCTGACCACTGACTTTTTCCGTGCGGAAACACTGGCAATTGGTGGCTGGAACGAGTAAAAAGTTTCAGGAAAATCCATCTTCCGATCCCATGCCCCATTCACCGGAGCGCAAGGACAATTTCATGGGCAAAAAGCCAGTTGCACCCAAGAATTATCTGCAGGATTTGAGAAATATCGGGATCATTGCCCATATCGATGCTGGCAAGACGACCTTGACGGAACGCATTCTGTATTATTCCGGCAAGATCCATCGGTTGGGCGAAGTGCACGAAGGCACAGCCACCATGGATTTTATGCCAGAGGAACAGGAACGCGGCATCACCATCGGCTCGGCCTGCACCACCTGCCATTGGCAAGACTCCACCATCAATATCATTGATACCCCTGGGCACGTGGATTTCACCATCGAGGTCGAACGCTCACTCCGTGTGCTTGATGGCGCTGTCGGTGTGTTTTGTGCGGTGGGCGGTGTTGAACCCCAATCCGAAACGGTGTGGCGCCAATCCCAGAAATATCACGTACCCAAATTGGCGTTCATCAACAAGATGGACCGCTTGGGGGCGGATTTCGAAGCCGTCCTCACGGCCATGAGAAATAAGCTCAAGGTCACCCCTCTGCCCATGATCATTCCCGTGGGTGAAGGTCAGGACTTTGAAGCGATCATTGATTTGGTCAGCATGAAGAAGATCATCTTTGATCAATCTTCCAAGGGTGAAAAGTATTCGACAGTGGACCTGTCAGAGACTGAGTCGACCACCGCTGAAACCTGGCGTGAGCAGATGCTGGAAATCCTGGCCGATGCAGACGAGGAATTTCTGGCAGCTTATATGGAGGGAGAGATCACGGCTGAGGATGTGCATCAGGCCGTGCGCAGGGCGACACTCTCCCTGGCCCTTGTCCCTGTCTTTACCGGGTCGGCACTGAAGAATGTTGGGGTCCAACAGGTTCTGGATGCCGTCTGCAGGTATCTACCCAGCCCCGGTGAAGTTCCACCTCAACAAGCGGTCTGTCCATTGGACAAGACAAAGGTTGAGGTCATATCCGATCCAGGTGGCGATCTTGCTGCACTGGCCTTTAAGGTCAGCATGGATACCGGGCGTAAACTGGTGTTGATGCGAATCTATTCCGGAGTGCTGCAGGCCGGAGAGACCGTCTATAATGTCACCCAGGACAAGGACGAACGCGTCGCCAGACTGTTCCACCTGCACGCCGGGCGTAAGGAAAAGACAGACCATGCCTTCGCTGGTGAGATTGTGGCCGCGGCAGGCATGAAATTTTCTCGAACCGGGGATACTCTGAGTACTCGCGAGACTCCGGTTATACTCGAGAATATTGAAGCGTATAAACCGGTGATCTCTTTGGCCCTTGAGCCACGCAATTCCGCCGAGGCGGATAAACTTGAAGAAGTTTTGGCGAAGATGCTGATGGAAGACCCGACGCTTGCAACCGAGCGTGATGAAGAGACTGATCAATTGGTCATCTCCGGCATGGGGGAGTTGCATCTGGAGGTCGTTCTTGAACGGATTCGCCGGGAATATGGCGTTGAGCCTCGTGCCGGTAAACCGCAGGTGGTCTACCAGGAAACCGTGAGGGCTCAAGCCTCTGCTGATGGCATATTCGATCGCGAACTTGGCGACGAGGAACATTACGGTCACGTCAGTGTCCGCGTTGCCCCCTTGCCACGCAGCCAGGGCTGTGACGTTGTTTTTGAGATGGACACCACAGACTGGCCGGAAGCCTGGGTTCAAGCTGTGGCGGATGGCTTGGAGGACGGGATGCAGTCAGGTGTTCTCAGGGGGTATCCCTTGCAGGATGTGCGCATCACCGTTACAGGCATGCGTCGCGAGAATGGCAAGTCGAGCCCCGTGGGCTATCATATGGCCGCAGTGTCTGCCTTGAAGGACGCTCTGGCTGCTGCCAAGCCCATATTATTGGAACCCCTCATGGCTGTGGAGATCGGCGTCCCCGAGGAGTTCGTGGGCGAGGTCATCAGTCTGTTCGGAGCCAAGGGGGCCAAGATTGACAACATGTTTGATCAGGCCGGACAGAAAGTTGTCCAGGCGTTGGCTCCTCTTCGCCAGTTGTTTGGTTTTTCCACGGCGCTTAGGTCCGCCACGCAAGGCCGAGCCGGGATGATGATGAAGTTTTCCCGGTTTGATGTGCTGGACTAAATCGTAAATCCCAAACCGTTCATATTTTATCCGAGATGAAGCAAATCAAGCATTCCAGATGGTCCAGAATCAAACGCTGGACCCGATATCAATATTTGCGCGTGATGCGCATGAACGCAACTCCGCACTCCGTGTCCATGGGCATGGCAGTGGGGATTTTTGCAGGATTTCTGCCCATTGTCCCCTTGCAGACAACATTGACAGTCATTCTGTGTATTCCGCTGCGGGGTAACCCTGTGGTGGGGTTCATGGGGACCTGGATTTCCAACCCGTTTAATTGGGTGCCTTTCTATTATTTCCTTTATGTCACTGGGAAGGCCATGGTCCCTTGGGATGTGCCAGACATGGAGGTCGAGCAATTCAAGGTGCTTTTACAGACCCTGGATGTTCGCCAGTTCGCCAGCTTTGGTAAGGATCTGCTGGAATGCTTCAAGGTCATGATGATCGCTGGCTTCGTCATGGGACTCCCAGCCTCCATTCCTACGTACATTCTGACCCGAAAGGCCGTGGTTCGCTATCGCAAACGGCGGGCCTTGAGACTGCTCAAGAAACGTACTCGACTGCGCTAACCTGTTTTTCCTTTATAATTCTGATTTTCTTCGCCTTCCTGCTGATACGCGATGTTTTTTGCTGTCTCCATGAAGCTGGTGTAGGATTGTCATCAGTTCGCCTCCATGGCGACTCATGATGATTTTTCTATCCAACGGGAGCAGAGATGAAAACCTGGGACACTGTTTCGGCGCTGAGTGAACTCTGGGCTGGTCTATCTGGCTCGTCAGTCACGCTGATTCTGGATTATGACGGAACTTTGTCGCCGTTCGTTCCGAACCCTGAAGCTGCCCGCCCGTATCCTGGAATTCCAGAAATCCTGAATCAATTGAGCGAGGCTGGTTGCCGGCTGGTCTTTGTTACTGGCAGAAATTGCAGGCAGTTACCTGTTTTTTTGGGAATGGAAAAGACTCCTGAGGTGTGGGGGAGTCATGGTGGAGAACGTTTGTGTCCTGACGGAACCATTGAGGCCACTACGCTGAGGGCTGAGCAAGAGCAGGGCCTGAAGCGGGCCAGGTCTTGGGCAGTGACGGCAGGATATGGTCAGGCCGTGGAAGTCAAACCCGGGTGTCTGTCTTTTCATATTAGATCGATACCGACGGCATTGAGTTCCGGTGTCCTTCTTCGTGTTCATGAAATGTGGTTGGAGATCGCCGGTCAGCACGAGTTGGAATTGCGCCCCTTCGACGGAGGGGTGGAACTTCGAAGTGCTGATGTGCACAAGGGACTTGCTGTGGCCCGTGTGTTGAAGGAATCCTCCAAGGAAACAAGAATATTTTATCTTGGAGATGATCAGACCGATGAAGATGGTTTTGTTGCCCTGGAGGGCAACGGAATTGGAATTCTGGTCAGACCCGAGTATCGCGAAACGCAGGCGGACTGGTGGGTCAGACCCCCGGGCGAGCTTCTGGATTTCCTGAATCGGGTGTTGGTAGCCATCTCAAAGGGTTGAGTTTCCCTCAGTATTTCGGGTTTTCTTGCCATCAAGCTGTGGCTGAGGTATATTCCCGATATGATTGTGAAACCTCTTCACGACCGAATGCGGGCTTTGGGCTTGGCTTTTGACACCCCATGAGTAAATCATCAAAGCGGCTTGTCGTCGTCTCAAATCGTCTTCCCATCGCCTTGAAGAAACAAGGTGATTCTTTTGAAGTTCATCCTGGCAAGGGGGGACTGGTCACGGCTTTGGCTCCGGTTCTTCGTGATCGGGGAGGAGACTGGATCGGTTGGACTGGTGCCACGGGAGATGTTGATGTCCAGGCACATCTTGATACCTATTCGCGCAAGGCTGGGTACAATCTGGTGGCTGTACCTTTGTCGCAGGAACAGGTGCAGGGGTATTATCAGGGGTTTTCAAACGAAGTGATCTGGCCTTTGTTCCATGACTTGCAAACCCTCTGCAATTTCGATCCGGCTTTTTTTCAATCCTACCTTGAGGTCAATCAAAAATTTGCCTCGGCCATTGCCAATCAGAGCGATGAAGACGCCTATGTATGGGTTCAGGACTATCATTTGATGCACGCAGCCTGGAGCCTGAAGCAGCAGAATCATAAACGCCGCTGTGGATTTTTTTTGCATATTCCATTTCCCCCGCCTGATATTTTTTTGAAACTGCCTTGGCGTAAACAGATCATCGAAGCGTTGCTCGAATTTGATCTGGTTGGTTTTCAGACCGTGCGCGACCGCCGCAATTTCGTGCAGTGCGTGGGGTTGCTGCGCCCCGACGCCAAGCTTAGCGGACGTGGGCAGGTTGTATCCGTCAATTATGAGCAACGGGAACTGCGTGTGGGGTATTTCCCCATCAGTATCGATTTCAAGGAGTTCCAGGATCTGGCGAGGACGCGCGTCGCTGCCGACCTTGCCCATCAGGTTCACGCGGCCTTCAGGCGAAGGATATTGATTCTGGGGGCGGATCGATTGGATTATTCCAAAGGCATCCCTGAACGTATTCAGGCAATGTTAACCCTGTATTCCAAGTACCCGGAAGTGCGTGAAAAATTGTCTCTGGTCCAAATCGTTGTGCCCAGTCGGGAGGATATTCTAGGATATAAGGATAAGAAGCTGAAGATCGAGAGCATGGTCAGCGAGGTGAACGGTAAGTATTCCCAACCGGGGTGGGTCCCCATCCACTATCTCTATCGTAATTTGTCTCGCGAGGAATTGGTGGCCTATTATCGTGTGGCGGCAATCGCTTTGGTAACACCGCTGAAGGATGGCATGAATCTCGTGGCCAAAGAGTACTGCGCTTGCGACGTCTCGGGGCAGGGGGTGCTGGTGCTTTCGGAATTTGCAGGTGCGGCGGCACAACTCCAGCGCGGAGCGTTGTTGGTTAATCCACATGACGTTGAGGGGGTGGCCGATGCGGTGTATCGAGCCTATGTGATGGGTACTGATGAAAAACAGACTCGAATGCACAAGCTGAAAACCATCATCCGCAAGTACGACATCTACTGGTGGGTCGATTCCTTCCTGAACGCCGGTTTTGGCACACGCCTGGATGATTTTCGTCAGGATAGTGTGGACTTTCACACGGAACGTTGATAGCGCCCATACTCCCTCAGGGTCGGTCCATTTTGGCGCCGGACTGATTAACAGATTCATCCTCGGGACCCCAGCGACATGTCTTCCAAAAAACAATCCGTAGCGACTCCACCCAGATACGGGCGCTTTGCCAAGAAACGTTTTGGACAGCACTTTCTGCATGATAGTGGTGTTTGTCGTCGTATTGTTGATGCCTTGGAAATCCAGCCCGAGGATCGGGTTCTGGAGATAGGGCCAGGGCATGGTGCGTTGTCCGTACATATCAGTGAGGCAGCCCCCCGGGTGTACGCGGCAGTGGAACGAGATTTGGATTTGGCTCTTGAGTTGCGGGACAAATGTCCCTTGGTACAGCCGTTGGCAGCGGATGCCATGGCCGTGCGTTGGGAACGTCTGATGCCTGAAGGTGGTTGGAAGATCGCAGGAAATCTGCCGTATAACGTTGCCTCGCCGCTGATGTGGGATATTTTCTCCCAGGCTAGCGGTTTGTCCCGTGCCGTTTTCATGGTCCAAAAGGAAGTGGGGCAGCGCCTGGTCGCAGCTCCCGGTTCCAAGGTCTATGGAGGACTGTCCGTCTGGATTCAGAGCTACGTGAAGCCACGAATGCTGTTCACTATTGGTCCGGGAGCCTTTACTCCCCGCCCAAAAGTGGATTCCGCAGTGCTATCATTTTTTCCGCAGACGGGGCCTCGGGATTTTGATCCTAAAGCACTCGCTGCTTTGGTCAAAAAGTGTTTTCAGAATCGCCGTAAACAACTAGGTAAGACACTGAAATCATGTATTAATGATGATTTTGTGCAAGCTCTTGAACAGATGGGTCACAACCTGCGTTCAAGACCCGAAGAATTAGCCCCAATACACTTCCAGGCCTTGTCGTTACTGGTGAAACAGCATTTTATGGCTTGACATAAGGGACGGTTCGTTGCCAAGGTCTCTGGGTTGTCGGAGGGGTGGAAAACCTGCATGGGGTTAAAAACATGCAGTAATTCTGACAAAACCCCTAGACACGGAATGCTGATTGCTTTAATGCCACTGAAGGGTCTGCGCGTGTGTGGCACTAAGGCTACCAGCCAGTTTCATCCGATTTTTGTTAAGTGCGGTAGCACTGATGTCTGCCGCTTGATTCGTTCGGGATTCCGGGACGAATTTGGAAGTAGGTGTGCAAGTTTTTAGGGGAGTTAGAGTAACTTTCTATTGAGGAGGAAAGGACTGATGACTAAGGCTGATCTGGTCGTTAAAATCGCGGAAAAGGCGAACATCACCAAGGCGAACGCCGAGCGCGCTTTGAATGCATTCCTCGACACTGTCGAGTCCACCCTGGTGAAAGAAGGCAAGCTGACCCTTACCGGCTTCGGCACCTTCGTAGTTGAAGAGCGTAAAGCCCGCACCGGCCGCAACCCCCGCACTGGCGAGAAGATCAAGATTCCCGCCACCAAGGTTGTCAAGTTCCGTCCCGGCAAGCTCCTCAAGGACGCCGTAAAGTAAGTTGTCCGTTTAGGAGAGTAGAATCATGATTCATGGTGAAACCCTGCATAGCGCGCTTCCTTGGGATCTCCCCTGGTGGGCTCCCGATCACGCTGTGTTCTTTGGCGTACTGTATATGGTTCTGGGTATCCTGGGCCTCGCAGTGGGCTTTGTGGTGGCCAAGTCCTACATCGAGACCATCGTCAATCCGGACTCTGGTAACGGACACTAGGACCATCTTATTATTGTAAGATCAGCCCGGCTTGCAGCAATGCAGCCCGGGCTTTTTTTTTTCTTGCCTCGAGGCGCCGAGTGGGGTAGTTATCTTCGTTCTACATTGAGTGCCTCGTTAGACGAGGACTCACCAAGGGAGGTGATTTTCTTGCCAGGCGTGCTGCTTGAAGATAATGAGATTTTCGATATCGCCCTGCGTCGTTTTAAGAAGCAGGTTGAGAAGTCCGGCATTCTGTCCGAACTGAAGAAGCGTCAGCACTACGAGAAGCCTAGCGTCCAGCGCAAAAAGAAACGCGCTGCCGCTCGCAAACGGCTCCTCAAGAAGATGCGCAAGATTAACATGGGCTAGCGCCTTTGGCGCTTGTCTGCGTGGACCCTTGGTCTACTACAAAGCAAGATGTGCAGCGCGGGACGGCCTTTATCCGTTCCGCGCCGCATTCTTTTCTACCTCCGGTGTTCATCCGGAAAAAGTCTCTGAGGTGAGATGCCATGGGAACCCTTCTCAAAAAGCTCGAAAGTGATTTCATTACTGCCTACAAGGCTAAGGAAGAGGTTCGGGTCGGTGTTTTGCGCATGCTCAAGACTGCGATCAAGAACCGTCAGGTCGAGCTGAAGGCCGAGCCATCCGATGACGATGTTCTGGATTTGATTGCGCGCCAATTAAAGCAGCGCAAGGAATCCATCGAGCAGTTCAGCGCGGCGAATCGCGATGATCTGGTCGCCATCGAGGAAGCCGAACTCGTGATCCTTCAGGAGTACATGCCTGAGGCATTATCCCCCGAAGAGGTTGAAGCTTTGGTGGATGCCACTATTGCAGAGCTCGGGGCCGATGGAATGAAAGACATGGGCCGCGTGATGGGGGCGATCACTTCCGCTTATAAGGGGCGTGTGGATGGCAAGCACTTGTCTGGCCTTGTACGCTCCAAACTGGCCGGTTAGGCTCAGCGACTCTTGATGCAATCCAGATCAAAACTGCTTTTGGAATTTCCCAAGGTGCTCGGCATCCTGGCCGAATTGTGCGTTTCGGAGCCCGGAGCCGAGCGTTGCACGCGTATTGCGCCCTTCGACAATCCCAAAGATCTTGAATTGGAAGCCGAGCTCACCCGGCAATTTACGGATTGGAAATTGGAAACGGGTTTTCGACTGCCCGTGTTTCCGTCCCTGCTTGGTTTTCTTGATCACCTGAAGCGACCATCAGAAGTATTTGACCTGGACGCCCTGTGGGCTGTGTCTCAGGTCCTCGGTGATGCCCGTGACGTCCGTTCGCGTATGCAGGAAGCTGACCCCGAGCGTTGGCCTCTGCTGGGTGCCCTGACGGAATTCACCTGGCCCGACACCTTGTGGCCTGCACTCAAACGCTGCATCAATGCTGATGGGCTGTTGCGGGATGAATCCTCCCCTGAATTGTACTCCGTGCGTTCAGAAATTCGAGCCATTCACCAACGCTGTACCAAGCGAGTGAAGTCCTTTGTGGACCAGAAAGGCATTGCGCAGTATATGCAAGAAGACTTCATGACCGTGTCTTCGGACCGGTACGTGTTGCCTCTCAAAACGAATTTCAAGAATAAGCTGCCTGGAATCATACATGATTACTCGCAGACTGGTGAGACTTGCTATTTTGAACCCATGTTCCTGGTGGATCAGAACAACGAGCTTCAGGAACTCAAGAAGGAAGAACGTAGCGCAGAAAAAGAGATTCTGCGCTACCTGTCGGGGCTGATGCGGCAGGAAGAGGACGCCCTGAGGGCTTGCTACGAATTTTTGATTAATGCGGACATCCTGTTTGCCAAGGCGAGGTTCGCCAAACGATTCGATGCCCGGCCTGTAGATATTACCGAAGGTGCTCCGCTGAATCTGCGCAATGCGCGGCATCCGCTGCTTGTCCAGAGTAATGAAGCCAATGTCCCTGTGGATTTGATTTTGGAGGAAGGACAGAAGGCTCTGATTGTCAGTGGTGGCAATGCGGGCGGTAAAACCGTGTGTCTGAAGACCTTGGGACTGTCCGCACTGATGGGGTTGTCCGGTTTGCCCGTCTGTGTTGCCGAGGGCTCCAGCATGCCTTTGTGGCGCAAAGTGTTTGTACTTTTGGGTGACGAGCAGAGTATCGAGGACTCTCTGTCAACGTTCACCGCACAGATAAAAAATTTATCTGATGCCTACGATAGCGTTGACGATTCTACTCTGGTGATTATGGATGAATTTGGCGCAGGTACCGACCCCAGCCAGGGGGCCGCTTTGGCTCAGGCCGTGGTGGATGGATTCTTGGCTAAATCCTCCTGGATTGCCTTGGCAACGCACTTTCCTGCACTCAAGGCCTATGCCTTGACGCGAGACGAGGTGCGGGCGGCCTCGGTGCTGTTCGATCCGGCCACGCGTAAGCCGTTGTATAAACTGGCGTACGATCAGGTTGGTGCCAGTCAGGCCTTGGATGTCGCGCGTGAACACGGTCTGGCTGAAGATATTTTGATCCGGGCTGAGAAGTATATGCTGCTCGACGGCTCGGACACCTCCAAGGTTGTTGAACGATTGAATACCTTGGCGGTGGAGCGCGAAAGAGAGCTGACTGTGCTTCGCAGTGAGCGTGACAAGTTGCACGAAAAGCGAGTGCGCTATCACGAGCGTTTTGAGCGTGAGAAAGCCAAGTTGCTGGACGATATCCAGACCCAGGCACAATCTGTCCTCAAGAAGTGGCGAGAGGATAAAATTGGCCGTAAGCAGGCGCTCAAAGAACTTGCAGAACTGCGCAAGCAGGCAGCGGTGGAGCAGGGCGGTGCTTCGGTCGAAGACGAAGCTCAGGCCAAACCCCTGGGCTGGGATGATTTGGCCGTTGGCATGGCCATGAAGCATCAGGGGCTGGGTAAGAAAGGCGTGATTGCCGGGTTGAACGAACGCAGGCAACAGGTCAAGCTGGATATGGGCGGCGTCAGCGTGTGGGCGGATATCGCGAGTCTAACCCCGGACCATGTTGAGAACGGCCCCGTTGATGTTACCGTGAATGTCCCTGCGGGGGGAGCTGCGCAAACCATGGTGCTGGATTTGCGCGGAATGAGAGCTGATGAAGCCGAAGCGCAGTTGTACAAATTTCTGGATGGTGCGGTGCTTTCCGGCAGGGAAGAGCTGGAAGTTGTCCACGGGCGCGGGACTGGCGCATTGCGCAAGGAAGTTCACAGAATTTTGAAGGGATTTCCGGCTGTTGCTCGATTTTCGTTGGCGCCAGAGGATCGTGGCGGTGACGGTATGACCATTGTAGAACTGAAATAGACGGTGAAACATGGGTAAGGTCGATTCAGGCGCCATCGGGGCCATCAAACAGCGCCTGGATATCGTCGAGTTGGTGCGTCGATTCGTGGACCTCAGACAGGTCAGCGGGCGTTGGAGCGGACCGTGCCCATTCCATCAGGAGACAAAACCGTCCTTTTCAGTGAACCCGGAAATGGGGTATTATTATTGCTTCGGGTGTCGAGCCTCAGGCGATGTGATTGATTTCTATTGTAATATCCACGGCTTGGAGTTTCGAGAGGGGTTGCAGCAACTGGCTGAAGAGGTTGGTGTTGAACTGTCCACAGCCAGACCCGATCCCCAGCGTGACGAAAAAAAACGAAAACGAAGTCGGAGCCTTAAGCTTCATGAGCAGGCTGCCGAATTCTATATCAGGAACCTGAACGCCCCCAGCGGAAAGATCGCGGGGGATTATCTGGTTCAGCGCAAGCTTTCGGATGAAGTGATCAAATCCTTCAGCCTGGGCTACAGCCCGGACGATTGGCACGGGTTCGAGAAGTTCGCGCAGGCCAAGGGATTCCAGCCCAAAGAAGCCGTTCAGGCCGGGTTGCTGGTACAGAATGAAAAGGGCAATATCTACGATCGATTCCGTGGTCGATTGATGTTTCCCATTCATAATCTTTCAGGGCAGGTCATTGCATTCGGGGCACGTACCCTGACCGGCGATGATCCGAAATATTTGAATTCGAGTGAGTCGCCCATTTATGTGAAGGGTGACCATTTATATGGGCTATTTCAGGCACGGCGCACCATCGCTCATCTGAAGGAAGCCCTGCTGACCGAAGGGTATACGGACGTTTTGTCCTTGCATCAATTTGGTTTCAGCAACGCCTGCGGAGTGTTGGGCACAGCGCTCACCGAGAGTCAGGTTCGGCGATTGGCCGGATTCTGTTCACAGGTGGCCCTTGTGTTTGACGGAGACGGTGCTGGTCGCAAGGCTGCACTTCGTTCCAGCGAGATGATCCTGGCCCGGGGCATGAACTGCAGGGTTGTTATTTTGCCCGATGGTGAAGATGTGGACAGTTTGCTCCACGCCAAGGGAGCAGATGCATTCAGGCAATTGCTGGATGCGGCACCGGATGGCTTGGAGTACTGCCTGCGGATAGTGAGCGAAAAGTCCACGCGCGAAGTCGTGGAGTGGGCGAGTAATTTTTTGAAGCAACTGGATAGCCCGGAATGGCGATCTCCGCTCATTTCGCGCATTGCCCTGCGGCTGGGGTTCAAGGAAGTCGAATTTCGCGAAAAACTCGTCTCTGGGGTTCGCGAACGATCCGAGACCGCACGCCCGGTACAAAGTGGTGGCTTGGCTGCCCGTGACCGAGGGCAAAAGCTGGATAGGCAGCTGCTACGATTTGCGGTGTGTAACCCACATCGCGTTGGGGAATTGGCCGATCTCGGCATGGGTGACTTGCTCGGTAGTGAGTTTGCCATGTGTTTATGGGAAAAAATGGCCGCGAACCCTGGAAAGGATGTCATGCACATCCTGGCTCCGCACGAGAAGAGGTACTGGGTCGAATGCCTGGAGACTAGTACAAAAAAACAAGAAGATGCGGACCGGGAATTTCATGAAATATGTGACCATCTCAAGCGCGAGCATCTCTCTGATGAGAGAGCCGCTACGTTCGAGGCTCTGCGAAAGGCCCAGACCGATGGTGATGCCACCGAGGTGCAACGGCTTCTCGGTGTGCAGCAGGAGATCTTAAGGAGGCTCAATGAGCAACGTTAAGGAAGTCCAACAGATTAAAACCCTCATCGCCGAGGGTAAGAAGAAGGGATTTTTGACCTTTGACGAGGTCAATAAGGCCCTGCCTTCGGATATCAACAAACCGGAGCAGGTCGAAGAAATTATCGACATCTTCGACCAGTTGAATATTGCGATCGTGGACAGCGAGCAGGATGGCAAGAAGCTTGAGCTTGTAAGTGATGACTCCGATGATGGAGATGATAACAAGCTGAAGCTGGCTGAAACCGACGATTCGCCTGATTACGCCTCCCGCAGTACCGACCCTGTGCGCATGTATTTGCGCGAGATGGGTGCCGTATCCTTGCTGGACCGCGAAGGCGAGGTTGTCATTGCCAAGAAGATTGAGAACGGGGAACTCGACGTGCTCTATGCTCTGGTCGAAGTTCCCGTAGCCATTGAGGAACTGGCCCGCGTGGGCAAGGAACTCAAGGATGGCAACATCAAGCTCAAGGACGTGGTCAAGACCATTGAGGAAGACGATCCCAGTGAAGACCAGATGAACCAGCGCGAGCGGGTCATCCATTTGCTGGATGAAGTTCGCCAAGTCTATCGCAAGAAGCAGAAGATTTACTGCAAGCTTGATAACTGCGCCACTCTGGAGCGCCGCGTCTATGGGCAACAAAAGGAAATCTTGACCTTCAAGGAAGAGATCGTCCAACGCTTGCGTGACATCAAGCTCGAAAAGACCCTTATTGATTCCATCATCGAAACGGTGAGCGATTACGTTCGTCAGATGCATAACTGCCAGCGCGATCTCTCTGCCTATCTGCTCTCCACGGGCAAAACACAAGTCGAGACCAAAGACATCTTTGACCAGCTGGATGCGCGTGAGATCAATCCCGTGAAGGCTGCCGATGAATTGGGCATGACTGTGGAAGAGGTCTTTTCCTTCAAGGAAATGATCTCTGGCAAGATGGAAATTCTGGTTCGGCTGCAGGAAAAATGTTGCCATCCCGTGCATGACTTGGAAGAGGTCCTGTGGCGAATCCGACGCGCCAATTGGTCTGCCAGTCGTGCCAAGCAGGAGCTCATTCGTGCCAACCTGCGTCTGGTTGTTTCCATTGCCAAGAAGTACACCAACCGCGGTCTGCAGTTCCTGGATCTGATTCAGGAAGGCAACATCGGCCTGATGAAGGCCGTGGACAAGTTTGAATATCAGCGCGGTTACAAGTTCTCTACGTATGCAACGTGGTGGATTCGTCAGGCCATTACCCGTGCCATTGCCGACCAGGCCAGGACAATTCGTATTCCTGTGCACATGATCGAAACGATCAACAAGCTTATCCGGACCTCGCGCTATCTGGTGCAGGAGTTGGGGCGTGACCCGACCCCGGAAGAGATCGCCGAGCGTATGGATTATCCGCTTGAGAAGGTTAAGAAAGTCCTCAAGATTGCCAAGGAACCCATTTCTTTGGAGACGCCCATTGGCGATGAAGAAGATTCGAGCCTGGGCGATTTCATCGAGGACAAGAAGGCCACGGCTCCTTCCGAAGAAGTGGTCAATACCAAGCTGGGTGAGCAGATTGCCACGGTGCTGTCTGACCTGACTCCTCGTGAGGAGCAGGTTTTGCGCAAGCGCTTTGGTATCGGTGAGAAGAGCGATCATACCCTCGAAGAAGTGGGTAAGCTGTTCAACGTTACTCGTGAGCGTATTCGTCAGATCGAGGCCAAAGCACTGCGCAAGTTGCGTCATCCTGTGCGGAGCCAGTTGCTGCGATCATATTACGAGAATTAGAAGAGTTTGCACTTTGCAAATAATAAAACCCCGCCCGGGATACCGGGCGGGGTTTTTTGTTGTGGAGTGGGCTGTCTTAGCGGTAATTGTCCAAAATGCTTTGGATTGTACCGTCAGCTTTCATGTGTTTGATTTCGGAATTGAAGCGCTTGATGAATGGCTTCCAGTTCTGCTTCTTGTTGAACATCAGACGATAACCGAGAGTGCTCAGTGGATGCGCAGCAATATGGAAGTCTTCGAGGGAATATTCATCGGAATTCTTTATCAGCCAGAGCGCAGTGAAGCGATCAATAACCGCGCCATCAACCCGCTTCTTATGCGTCAAAACTAGCAGCTTTTGAGCGTTGCGAACATTGACGCGATGGAGGCTGTTTTGGGTGAAGGCCTCGTCCAGATAAGGATAGCTGAAGCCATGTATGGCTGCGATGGACAGACCCTGCATGTTGGCAATCGTGGGTGTCAGAATAGGTTTGTCTGCGGGGGAAATGATGACTGAATGGGGCTCCAGAAAAGGTTCTGACCAATCGTAGAATTCCGGGTGCAGGACCCATTCCTTGGCTTTGCCGCGAGCGTTGACTTCGCCACGAAGCAAAAGTTCCTGGCCACGTTTTTCTGGATGCAAGGTGATGGCGAGTTTATAATCCAGCCGTTGAAGTGCCCGGGTGAGAATGTCGACGGTAATGCCGGAGATTTTCCCTTCTTGCTCAATCAGGAAAGGAGGGTATCCATCTTCATTGTAGCTGAGAGTTAAAAGACCATCGTCCGGCCCAGCAAGTGAATTGCAAGGCACAAGTAAAAGTGTAACGACCAAAGCCGCGGTCAGGATTGCCCTCAAAGGCGCGAGTGGGTATTGCTTCATAGATATGGTTGCCCGGATAATTGTCGCAATTTTATAGCAGACAATGACGAGACCCGACAATTGTTTTTTTGCGCTAAGAGGTGAAACACAATGAATACAACGCACCTATTTTATAGAGTTTTATTTGTACTTGTTGCACTCTTATCGCCATTTGCCAGTGCTTCGGCAGTAGCGGCAAATGAAAGGTCCGTTATGGTGAAATGGGTTCCGGATGGAGATACAATGCGCCTTCGTTCAGGCCGTTGGGTTCGTCTTCAGGGCATTGATGCTCCCGAAATGGGGCGCGATGGTCAGCCGGGACAATATTTTTCGGAAGAGGCAACTGCGGCGTTGCAAGGATTGGTTATGGGGCAGCCCCTGACGCTTGTCAGTCATGGCAAGGACAGATACGGCCGAACCCTTGCCACCTGTCTGCTCGCTGATGGACGTGATGTGGCTGCAGCCATGGTTCAAGATGGCTTTGCATTTTATTATCCGCACAGGGAACATACACAGGTGCTTCGACACCGCCTGCTAACGGCTCAACGTACTGCCATGCAAAAGGGACGTGGGTTCTGGCCTCGAATCAAGATTCTGTCCGACAATCATGGAGCATGGATGGGGAATTCCAGATCCGGTAGGGCCTTTCCCGTGGGGACGGCAGCAGCCAATAGTATACATCCAACGAATCAGGTGCCACTGCCTGATTTATGGGAAGTTTATTGGCAGGGTTACAGTCCCGCTCGTAGCGTTTCCTGTTGGCCCGCTGCCTCACATTATTCAGCTCCATTCTTTACGGTTTCGGTTTCCTTGCCAGAGACTTGGAACCTGCCCTTTGTTGCGGGCGCAAGGATGAGGCGGGAGTCAGCGCCAAGTCTCACTTTCTTGCTGGTGGCATGAGCTTTGGGGCGTTGACTCCAAAGGTTGAATATTCTACCTTGCGTGAACTTTTTCGAGACCAATATATATCATATGAATAAACAACAATCAGGACGCTGACTATTATGGAAACTCTACGCACGCTGCCCGGTGATGACGTCCGCCAGATTCTGTGGCGCTATGCTGATCGCTTTGACCTGCAGATGGCTGTTCAGTCGGCCCGGGGCATTGCCCGCGGTTTGGTCGCCAGGCTTGTGGCTGATGGTGAACGCAATTCTCATGAGTGGACCGAGGGTAAGGCTGAGCTGCTGAAAGCCTTTGACGAATCCGGTCTGACCTCTATCTATATGGATCCCTGCCAGGGCGGCTTCATCGAAGGCCCTAAGAACCTGGCTTTGTCTTTGGTGGCGTTGGAATTGGCCTGGGTAGACGCAGGCGCGGCTACCGGCTCTCTGGCCAGTTGCCTGGGGTTGGCCCCCATTCATGAAAAGGGGACCGATGACCAGCGCAATACTTATCTGGGTATGTGCTGTCCGCCCCAACCCGGTGAGGACCGCGAGATCAAGCGTGCCGCCTTTGCCCTGACCGAGCCCTTACCTTACGTGGGGGTGGATACCGGAGTGCTGGGCGGCAAGATTCGTGTGGAATCCTGGGAAGATGGGCAGGAGCCCATGCTCAAGGTGGAGAAGCGCGGGCGTTTCATCACCAATATGGATTTTGCCGATATCGTGACCGCAGCTGTGGAATCCGATGACGAGCGGCTCAAGGGCACCTGCATGGTGATCTTGGAAAATGGTGACCCCGGCGTGTTCGATCGTGGCGCCCCGACCCTGAAGATGGTGCACCAGTTGTCTTCCACTCGTGACCCCGTCATGAACCTCTCGATCCCGGCTTCGCGGATCATTGGTGGCTATGAGGTCAAGGACGGAGTCATCATCCCCAAATACAATCACAGCGAGATCATTGCCTCGGTGTTTCATCGTACCCGCATCCCTGTGGGGCTGATGACCTCCGCCAAGTTGTTGTCCGCCATTGAGCCTGTGATTCGCTATCACCGTCAGCGTTTCCGAGGCGGTTCCGCAGAGCAAGGCAGCCCGAGATTCGATCTGGGCTTGCAGCAGAAGGAAGATTCACTGCATCGTTTGATCGATGTCTGGGCCGCTGGCGAGGCTGGCTGTTCCCTGGGCTTTGCCGCCGCGCGCCTTGCCGATGAGTTCGATCCCATCGAGCGTGAGAAGGACCGTTCTTTCGAAGAACAGGGCCTGAGCGGTCGTAAGGGCTTTATGGCTCTGCGCAAGAAGCAGGCCGAGGTGGAAGAATACATTGCCCTGAAATTTGCCCCCGAGGGTGAGGGTGACGCCACACGTATGGCTGAACTGGAATCTGACAATCTGGTCCGTTTTGCCTATATGGATGCCCTGGCTGGGGTGCTCAACCCCGGAACAAAACTCTGGAACACCGGCGTGGGCGCGACCATGATGCGCGAGGCCGTTTCTCTGGTTGGTGGCTACGGCATTACCGAAGATTGTCCCGGCTTCCTTTGCCACAAGTGGATGGACGCCCAGTTGGAGGCCACTTACGAAGGCCCCGAGGCCGTGCAGCGTCGCCATCTGACCCTGACCATGAGCAACCCCGTGTTCCTGGCCATCGTCAAGCAGTGGATTGCCGAACTCAAGCGCATCCACGCCACTGATGCCGGTGTGGGGGCCTGTACTCTCGCTTCGGCTATGGAACAGTGGCTGTGGGCCATGAACTACCTGCAGGGTGCCAAAGATTCCGATGGCCGCAAGCTCTATCATGGCAAACGCCAGGGTGTGACCTTTGCCATGGCGGATGCTCTGGGCTGGCTCATTGCCTCCCGCTACTTCATCAAGGACGTCCTTGTGCTCAAGGAGCAGGCGCCACTGAACCCGGTGCTGGCAGATGGCGTGGAAGGCCTGACGGATTTTTATGCCAACATGAGCTTTACCCAGGCCGCCCGCGCGGCTGGTGAATCCGCCCGTATCTGCGCCGAATTGGTGTTTGGATACGGCGACGGGGCGGAATTCGAAGGCCAGGATGAATTCGCAAGGCTTCGTCTGGAGCTGGATTCCTGTCTCTCTGGGGCGCGTTTGGCAAAGGATCGTGCGGCCAATGCCCTGACCGGGGTGATGATCCCCGAGGCCCTTGATTATCCCATGTAATTCATTGGGCCGCCCCCAATCCGGGGGCGGCCCGTTTCCCAATACCTCCGCGAGAAGCGAGACCCCATGAGCGAGAATCAAACCCCAGAGGTGCCCCGCCAGAGCATGGAAGCGGACATCGTCTGCGTCGGCTTTGGCCCGGCCGTGGCCGGTTTCCTGACAACGTTGTCCCGTGGCATGATGAACGAAGATGGCACTCCCGTAGCCGACTCCAAGGCCATGCCCGGTATGCCGCCGCAGGTTATCTGTTACGAACGTGCCGATGATATCGGCTTTGGCGTGTCTGGCGTGGTCACCAAGGGCCGGGGCATCCGTGCTTCGTTCCCAGATCTCGACCTGTCGCAGATTCCCATGGCCAGTGAAGTCACCGAGGAGAAGGTCGTCTATCTGTTGGATCCCATCGGTGCCAGCCGCAAAAGCGGTACGCTGAAGATGGGCGAAAAACTGATGGGTCTGATGCCGGGTTGTGACAAGTCCCTGCATGCCTTTGAATTGCCCTGGATTCCGCCATTTCTGAAGAAAGAGCCTGGCATGGTACTGTCCATGGGGCAGTTCTGTCAGTGGGCGGGATCACAGGTGATGGGCTCGGGCATGGCCCAGATCTGGCCTGGAACTCCTGTGGCAGGGCCATTGTTCGAAGAGGGGCGCCTGACCGGTGTGCGTCTGGTGGATCAAGGCGTGAACAAGCAGGGCGAACCCGAAGCCGGTTTTATGCCCGGCATGGATATCAAAGCTGCTCTGACCATCCTTGGCGACGGCCCCGTGGGACCTGTGAGCCACGCTGTGGACCAGGAGAAGGGCCTGCCGGAGGGCAAGCACCAGCGCGATTATGCCGTGGGTATGAAGATGGTCGTGCAGTTGCCCGAGGGCTGTGACCTGAAGCCGGGCACGGTGCTGCATACTCTTGGTTTTCCCGAACCTGAGATTTTTGGTTTTATGTATGTTTATCCTGACATGTCCGCCTCTCTGGGCATTTTCGTGCCCTCGTGGTTCGACAACCCGGTTCGTACGGCCTATCGCTATCTGCAACATTGGATGATGCATCCTTACCTCTGGCGTTGGCTGGAGGGCGGGACCCTGCGTTCCTGGGGTGCCAAAACTCTGGGCGAGTCCGGTAAGCATGGCGAACCGTTCCTGGCTGGTGACGGCTACGCCCGCATCGGCGAATGCTCCGGCTCGACCAATGTGCTCACAGGATCAGGCGTTGATGAGGCCTGGACCACGGGCATATTGCTGGGTGAAGCCGTGCTGGAACTGCTGCGCGAAGGCAGCGATTTCAGCAAGGAAGACCTGGAACGGACCTATGTTGCCAAGCGCCGTGCCTCCTGGGTGGAGTCCGAAGCTCTCGTGGCGGAAAAGGCCCGCGATGGCTTCCAGAGCGGCGTTGTGCAGGGTTTGATCGGCATGGCCATGTCGGGTCTGTCCGGTGGCAAGCTCAATTGGGGCAGTGCCATCAAGCGGCCCTATGAACGCATCCCGAGCATCGAGGAATTCTATAAGGGCCGAATCACCCCGTCGGAGATTGCACAAATCCGTAAGGACTGTACGGCCAAAGGCCAGGGGCTGCATGATGCCCTGATGGATAAAGTGGGCTGGCCCGAGATCCCCCTGGATGGTCAGATGCTTATTTCGCATCAGGATGCACTGCTCATGGGCGGCAAGGTACAGGCCAACCCCGGTTATGCCGACCATGTGATCTTCAAGCATCATTCGGTGTGCGAAGCCTGTAATGAAAAAATCTGTATCGAAGCCTGTTCCGGTCAGGCCATTGCCATGAACCCCGAAGGTGGTGTGCCGCTGTTTGATCGTGAAAAATGCGTGCACTGCGGGGCTTGCCTGTGGAACTGTTCCAAGGCCGACCCCAAAGACCCTGAGGCGACCAACGTCGCATTCAGAGCCGGTTCCGGTGGTCTGCATTCGGCTGAAAACTAGAGATGGAAGTCTTCGGCGTTCTTTTCGCCGACTGTATCACTCCGAAGATTGAGGAGATTATATGAGCTATCATATCGTGGTCTGCGGGAGCATTGTCCCGGACCCGCTCCAGACCCTGGAGCCCATGGATGGTCCGCAGGGACCGACGCTGAAAAATGAAATGATGCTGCCTGCAGTGCTCGATCCCTGGGCCGGGCATGCGCTGTTTGAAGCTGCCAACCTTGCCGCCAACGTGCCGGATTCCAAAGTCTGGCTCGTGAGCATCGGCCCCAAGGCCAAGCTGCAGCAGGTGATGATGAATATTGCCCAGAAGGTCCCCTTTGAGTTGGTGGTCATGGATGGTCCTGCCAGCGGTTTCATTGAAGCCGCCGACACCGCTGCCGCCTTGAAGGAAGCCATCGACGGTATCGCCACCTTGGACAAGGACAAGATGCTGTTATTCGGTGGCTGGCAGTCCGCCTCTCGCGGCACCGGTGCCGTGATGCAGATTCTTGGAGAGTTGCTTGGTGTGACCGAGCAGTTCCAGGGCGTGGACGAGTTTACTCCCGCCGCTGACAGTTCCTTTGAGGTCATCGAGCGCATCGAAGGTGGTAGCTACCTGCGCAGCAAGTGTGCTGGCGCTCCCGCTGCTCTGGGCTGGGCCACGGGTAACCTGCCCGAGCCCCCCAATAACCCTCAGGTGGGCATGCAGAACATGCGTTTCGTAATGCCCGCCCTGCAGCAGGCCAAACCCGCTGCCGTGGGTGCCGAAGGCGTGACCTACAAGAGTGTTGAGTTGCCCAAGGTGCGTCGTGACACACGTATCGTCAAGGATACTCCGGTCGAGGATATCGCCCGTGAGATCGTCGATTGGATCAAGAGTTAAGGGAGGCCGACATGGATACGATTCTCTATCTTGCGCATACCGAGGCTGATGGCTCCCTTTCCAAGACCGCTCTGGAAGCATTGTCTGCCGTGAAGTCACTGGCCAAGGGCCTGGGCGGTGGATTTGCCGTGGGTTTGGTGGGCGAAGCCGTACAGGCTGCTGCCGATTCCGTCGCCGGATGCGGTGCCACTGATTTTTATGCCGTACAGGGTGCGGACTATGCCGTCTCCCGCTACGCAACTGATACTGCCGCTTGCGAGGCTATCTGCAAGCAGGCTGGAGCCAACCTTGTGGTTGGTCCGGCCACGGCGCGCTTCTCTCGTTGTCTGCCTGGTGTTGCCGCTCGTTTGGGTGGCCGCACGGATACACAGTGCACCGGCCTTGCCGTGGACGGCGGCGAAGTTGTCGTCAATCGCTGGTATTATCGTCAGCGCATGGAGAGTGCCCAGACCCGCGCCCAGCGCCCCTGGGTGATTACCGTGGCTCCTTGCTGTTTCATGCCTGAGGAAGGCTGTGCCGGAAGCGCCAGCCTGACCGAGGTCGCCGTGAATGTTACGACCAGAACTGAAGTGGTGGGCGTGGAAGCTCCTTCCGCGGACGAACAGACGATCCGCCCCGAGGCCGAGATCTTGTTTGTGGCTGGTGCTGGTTGGACCAAGAAGCAGGCCGATGGTGCTGCACACATGAAGCAGGCCGAACAGCACATTTTGGGCTTCCTGGAAGGTTCCAAGGCCTCATTGGGATCGTCCAAGTCGCTGGTGGACCTGTCCGGTGAAGGCGAGGAAGTCTTGTCCTTCATGACTCACCTGCATCAGGTGGGGCAAACCGGAGCCACCCCGCGGCACAAGAAGGGGCTGGCAACCTGTTGCCACGGCGAAGAGCCTCATGTCGTTGGCTGGCGTTTCATTACCGAGCGTCGCGCTGTGAACCTGGACCCCAACTGCGGTTGGGCTCAGGGGAAGGCAGACGTGCTGTACGTGGCCGATGCCTTTGAGGTCATGACCAAGGTCAATGAGATGCTTGGCAAATAGCTCGAACGAATAGTTGGATTTCCGAGGCCCCGGCGGTATATGCTGCCGGGGCCTTGTCCGTGCAGTTATCGAGAAGGAGTGTTTATCATGGTCTTTCCTTTGGGCTCAGTGGTCAACGTGGCTGCCATTGTGGTTGGCGGACTTATTGGGCTCGTGGCGGGTGGTCGCCTGCCCGAGCGGGTGCGCTCCATCGTGTTCACTGGACTCGGGCTGTGTGTGTTGGTCATCGGTATGCAGATGGCTTTAATTACGAAAAATCCACTGATTATGGTCTTCAGTGTGGTGCTGGGCTGCATCACGGGCGAGTTGCTTCGTCTGGAGGACCGACTGACGAGCGTGGGCGACTGGTTGAAGGCCCGTTCGGGATCTTCAGATGCACGTTTTACCGATGGATTTGTCACGGCCTCGGTTCTGTTCTGCATTGGCTCCATGGCTATCCTCGGCTCTTTTGACGAGGGGTTGCGCGGTGACCATACAATTCTCTTCACCAAGTCCATTCTGGACGGATTCGCCTCCGTGGCTTTTGCTGCTGCGCTGGGGGTGGGGGTGATCTTTTCCTGTATCCCCGTCTTTTTGTATCAGGCCGGATTGACTGAACTGGCCACCGTGCTTCAGCCGTGGCTGACAGAATCCATGATGACGGAACTGACGGCAACGGGTGGGGTGCTGATTCTTGGCATCGGTCTGAGCCTGCTGGAGGTCCGTCGCATTCCCCTGACGAATTTACTGCCTGCCCTGGCCTTTGCGCCGCTTTTGGCGTGGCTTGTGGGGTAGAGAAGTCGGCAATTAATGTAAAAAAGTCCCTGAGTTTGCCGCTCAGGGACTTTGAGGTTAGTCACTTGCAATGATGATGTAGAGTGGGGCTCCATCTGCATCGAGTTTGGCTGTGCATGGATCTGTCCGGCAGTCGTTAGCTGTGATGCCCTCAGTTGAGGTCTCGAGAACCACGTTTTTGCCCGATTGACGATACGCTTCGGCGCGTACTGAGGCTTGTTGCTGATCTTCGAAGACATCTACGACGATATAGCTCATAACTTACTCCTGAATGTTTTTTGCAAGAGCCTCGATATTGGATTGATATCTGCCGTTCAAGTCCTTCTTGAATTTGTCGATGGGGTTTCCTGCGTACTTGTCCTTGAAGTTATCTCCAAGACCTGTGTTTGGGAGCAACAAGGCGAGGCGTTCACCATCGACGTTTCCTCCCTTCTGTACAAAGGCAATAATACGGCTGACGCTTTTGTTCCAAGTAGCAATTTGGGCCGTCGCGGCGTCCTTGATTTCTTGGGTAACCCCATTTGCAGAAACCTTGACCAGATCAGCACCGCCTTTGTCTGCCAAGGTGCGTGCAGCGAGGCCTGTGGCAAAGTACTGGGCTAGGCCTGATCCCGATTCTACGCCTGTGGCAGCGCCCTTGCCATTGAAGTCAGCACCAAATGAAGCAAGAACCGAATAGGTATCTCTATTATTTGCACCTTCTTCACCTTTGAAGAGCATTTGTGTGTTTGCCGAGCTGTTGCCATCCTTGTCTCTATTGGCAAGCAGGGGCAGCCACACAGCCTCCTGCCTATCGTATCCCAATAGGATGTTTCCTGAGGTCGTTGCCGCATCGTAACCAATATCGAAACCGACCTTGGTGTTTGTGCCGAACATCAGGGTATTGGTGTGTTTCGGAGTGCTGCATCCTGAAAACAGGGCACAGGCCAGAACGAGTAAAACAAAGGTAGTTATTCGACTACGGCACATAGTCCCTCCTTGAGGATAGGTCCCCATACAGACATGACATGGTTTATTTGTTCCTCATTGCTGACTTTGATCACAAGTCTACAATCGACCGGTATGCTTTCATTTCTACGATGCACGTATCCCAAGCCGAACCCTTTGTAGGCGTGAAGACCGAAGCATTCGATATCGTTTACGACGATATCTGCAGACTCAGGAGCAGTAGGAGGGGTGACGACTCTGACATATCCGAAATAATGCTGGACGATACTGCCATCATCACGCTTGGTGGTGCCGATGGCGCACCCAGACAGGATTGCCATTATGAAAAGGATCAGCACAATGACGGCTTTTTTCCTCATAGATCACTCCTCCCTTATTTTAGTGAAAGTAGTTGTCGCAGGGGATATTTCTCTGCGTCAACGAGGTTGCATTATTGATCCGTCTTGGGCTTTTTCGAAAACTGGTGAAAGAGCAGACTCATTTTGTCCGAGCTGCCTTTCGAGGAGCCCAGCCAGAAATTGAGGACCTGAGTGAAGCCGGCGGTCATGGTGCCCACAAGCAGGTATACGAGCTCCTTGTTGCCCCCGAGGTTCAAGTTCAGGGTCGCTGAGAGGATGACCAGAATGAGGACGAGAAAGAAACCTGAAGTGATGATAATCGATAGTATGACAGGAGCCTTGCCCAGGGATGTGTTCTGCAACGTTTTCATCAGGGATCTGGCATTTTGAGTGTCATCGTCTGGAGTGCAGCCATTCACCAGCGTAAAGAAATCGGTGCGGATTTCGCTGTCTGCTTGAAGCTTTTGGATGATTTGATCAGGCAGATCTTGGGAGAGCTGTGTGACCATGCAGGCGTATTTGATTATTTTTTCCTGTGAAATTGTACGCGCCGCGGGCTCACCCTGCGCATCCGACAATTCAAGTAGCTTTTCATAGATCCCCATGATCTCTCCCCCCCTGGAACGTGATGATTCATGACTTCAAGATATGACTTTGCTATTCTATATCTCACAATGAGTTATAAAAGGAAAGCGTTGGGAGAGAAGAGTATTCGTCTTTGATATCTAGCTTGTGCCTATAGCATTTGAGTGTTTTTGTGGGGTATTTCATATCGCCTGATAGGTGCTCTAATAATCTGAAATAACTATTGATATACATTTTTGTGCTGTGCTGGATGCCAAAATTGCAAAAAATGTAGGTTCTGTTTGACGAGGCGATACGGAATGAGTAATTAATTACTCACAGGCGATGACATTCTCTGTTCGTCGTTGCCGCTTTGAAATGCTAGTGTGGACTGGCCGACTTGGTGTCGGCTGGTGCCCGCCCCCAGGCTTATCCACCAGGCGAGGACCGCTGCGGTGGATTTTCCCGTCTTAAGGGGCTTGGGATTTCTTGAACAAACTGCGATCGTCGAAGGATAGTGACTGCTTATGACTCGCCAGCTTATTGCCCAGGAAAAGGATGCCTGCGCCATTATCGCCTACGTGGACAAGCGCGGACACGCGACCCACGCCAATATCGTCAAGACCATCGAAGCCTTGAAAAAGATGGCCCACCGTTCCGGTGACATCAATGACGAGGGTGACGGTTGCGGCATCTTGACGGATATCCCGCGCGAGGTGTGGGGGCATCGTCTTGAAGAGGCTGGGCTGTCGAGGCACCTGGCCGAGTCAGCAGGATTCTTCGTTGGGCATTTCCTGTTGCCCCATAGCATTCGTGACCGAACTGACGATATTCTGGCCATGATTCGGGACACCTTCACCAAGAACGGTGTGGAACTTCTGGCCGAACTCACGGGACAGACTCGTGATGATGAACTGGGGCCCATGGCCCGTTCTGAGGCTCCCTTATTTTGGCAGGTCGCTGGACTTGCACCGGTGGAAGGCAGCAAGAAAACCGTCGAAAAGCGCTTGTTCCATGTTCAGATGCAGCTGGAGCGTGCGGAGAAGGACCTGCATATCGCTTCGCTCTCGCGCGATAGCGTTGTGTACAAGGTTCGCGGTCTCGCGGACCTGTTGCCTCGGGTGTATCCTGAATTGCAATTGGAGGAAGCCCGCTCGCGCATGACCGTGGGACACAGTCGATATTCTACTAATACGTTGCCCACCGTGGAGCGCTCTCAGCCTTTTTCCATTCTGGCTCACAACGGCGAAATCAATACCATCGAGCGCCTGCGCAGTTCAGGCCGCGTGCTGGATATCGAGCCCGTGCCAGGCGGCTCGGATTCCCAAGACCTGAACCGTATTCTGGAAGGGCTGATCAATCTCTATGGGTTTGACCCGCTGGAGGCCTTTGCCATGGTCTTTCCGGCTGTACATACCGAAGTGGAGCAGTATCCCGAGGCCCTGCAAAAGGCGTACGGCTTCTTCCGCTGGTTTTTCCCGCCTTCTGCTCAGGGGCCTGCGGCCGTCATTGCCCGTCAGGGCCAGGTTTGCATGGGCAGTGTGGACGCTTTGGGGCTGCGTCCTTTGTGGTTTGGTGAAAGCGACTATGATTATTATCTTTCTTCTGAAAAAGGAGTGGTGGATATCGAAGACACCGTCTCCGATCCCAAACCTTTGGCTCCCGGCGAAAAGATCGCCATCCTGTCAGTGCCTGACCGCCGCGCCGTGGTTTTTGACTACACTTCGTTCCAGAAGCGTGTTGCCGGGCTTATGGCCGAGCGGGGTAAGGCTCTGGATTGCGTGGACGCACTGTATCAATCGATCCCGGACCAGAAGGGTGACAAGCGCCGGTTGGAATCCTTTTTGCCCCAAGGCAAGCGGGTGCCGACGGCACAGTTGACCGAACCCGGCTATTTGGCGGCTTTTGGCTGGCAGAAATACGATGTCGACATTCGCAAGAAGACGGCAACCATCGGGCGGGCAGTGATCGGTTCCATGGGATATCAGGGGCCTCTGGCTTGTCTGAATAAGGGAATGCCCAATATTTCCGAATATTTTAAGGAAAACGTGGCTGTTGTCACCAATCCGGCCATTGATAGGGAACGCGAGGCCGACCACTTTACCACTCGCGCTATTCTGGGCGATCGCCCGTCCGCGGACGGAGAGGGTAAACCTGCTGCCGTTGGCCTGGAACTCAAGACTCCGTTGTTGCTCGGCGGCTGTCTGGATGCCGAGGTCTGTGGCAGTGCCTTGTCCAAGCTGGCTCGGGCCTTTGGGACCCAGACCATCGACGATGTACTCAATTTCTTCACGGCACAGGGGCGCGACGCCTCGCGGGTGGCCATTCTGGACGCCACCTTCAAGCCGGGCAAAGGCCAGCTCAAGAAGCGTTTGGCCGCTCTGGCCGATGAAGGCGCGCAGGCTGTTGCTGATGGGGCCGTGGTCGTGGTGCTGGACGACTCCCGCAGTTTTTCGGACGGACGCTGCTATGTCGATCCCGGTTTGGCCGTGGCCTGGGTGGAGCAATCTTTTGCTCAGCGTCGTATCCGTCGCAAGTGTTCGCTTGTGGTCCGCTCCGCGGTGATTCGTAATCTGCATGACGTGATGTTCCTGCTTGGGCTTGGAGCCGATGCCCTGAACCCGTATATGATCTGGCGCATGGCCCGCGAACACGCCACGGAATCCCGCCCTGCCGAGCAGGTGATACGAACCACCATGGACGTGCTGCAAAAGGGTATCGAAAAGGTCATGTCCACCATGGGCATCCACGAATTATGTGGATATGGGCGCATTTTCGCTTCCATTGGTCTGGCTGATGATCTGACCAAGGTCTTTGCCTGTGCCAACTTCTGCCAGGCGGAGAAGATCGGTTTGTCCTTTGCCTCTTTGGAAGAGCGGGCGGCAAAACGTGTGGAACTGGCGGCAAGTGGCAAGGACGCCAAACTCTGGCGTGACCCCGCTCGTAACACCAAGGTTGGGCGAATCTTGCGTCGTGCTGCCGTGGGCGAGGCCGGTTTCCGCGAAATGGCCGATGGCCTGCGCGAATTAGAACAGGAAAATCCAGTTTCCCTCAGGCATTTGTTGGGCTTTAAGAAAGCTGAAGAGGCCAAGCCGCTGGCCATGAGCGATGTGGATCTGTCCATTGGCCGTCACGATATGCCCCTGCTTATCCCGGCCATGAGTTTTGGCTCTCAGGGCGAGAATTCGTTCAGGACCTATGCCGAGGCCGCCAAGCAGTGCAACATCATTTGCATGAACGGCGAGGGCGGTGAAATCCCGGATATGATGGGCAAATATCGTCATAATCGGGGACAACAGATCGCCTCGGGCCGTTTTGGCGTTTTCATGGAGTTTCTGAACTCTGCCGACTTCCTTGAAATTAAGGTAGGGCAGGGGGCCAAGCCCGGTGAGGGTGGGCATCTGCCCGGTCAGAAGGTGACCGAGATGGTGGGTTCCGCTCGTCATTGCAAACCCGGTATTGCGCTTATCTCACCGTCCAACCATCATGACATTTATTCCATTGAGGATTTGGCCCAGATCATCACGGAGCTGAAGACCGCCAATCCCGAGGCAAAGGTTTCCGTCAAGATTCCGGTGACCTCCGGTGTGGGAACCATTGCCGTGGGCGTCGCTAAAGCCGGGGCGGATATCGTTAACGTCTCTGGATTCGATGGCGGCACGGGCGCGGCTCGGGAACATGCCAAGAAATATGTGGGACTGCCCGCCGAAATTGGTGTGTCACAAGCACATCGTGCGCTGATCGAATCCGGCCTGCGCGATGAGGTCGAGCTGTGGTGCGATGGAGGCCTGCGTAGCGGCGCGGACGCCTTGAAAATGATCATGCTCGGCGCCAATCGCGTGGGCATGGGTACCGTTGCCTTGATGGGAGTTGGCTGTATCAGTTGCCAGCGTTGTCATCTCGATACCTGCCCCAAGGGGATTTCCACCCAGCTGCGAACCAAGGCCGAGGCCGAGGCGCGTGGGGTCAAGAACTTCAGCGTTGTGCAGATTGGTGAAGAAACCGGCAATCTGTCGCGTTTGCTCCGTTCCATTGGTGAAGAGATGCGTAGCATTCTGGCTGAACTGGGCGTTGCCAGTGTCAGCGAAGCCGTCGGACGAACCGATCTGCTGGAGCAGATTTCCGACCAGCAGCGAGTTGATTGTCATCCCTTGCTCGAAGCTCCGGCGATCGACGGGTCGGTAGGCCCTGCCGGGGCCATTCGTGGTCTTCGCAAACCATTGAATAACCTGACTAAACTTATTTCAGACATTGCCTTGGGAGAATTTGCAAATCCTGGAGTCACCGAAGTCCGCTATACGGATCAGTATGTGCGAAGTGTCGACCGAGCCGTGGGGACGTATCTGGCTGGAGCCATGGTCCGCGAGTATGGCTCCGAGGGTGGACGTACGGCACGTTTGCGCCTTGACGCTTCCGTTCCGGGCAATGGCCTGTGTGCCTTCAATATCCCGGGGATCGAGGCCATTGTGGACGGAGGCACACAGGATGGCACGGCCAAAGGCAGCTTCGGTGGGGCGCTCGGTGTATTCAAGGGCGCGAACCTGCTTGGGCGACGCGTGGATGGTTCTACAGGGAAGAGCTTTGCCTACGGAGCTATTGGCGGGCGCCTGATGGTGCAGAATTATGCTGATTCCCGGGCCTGTATTCGCATGTCCGGCGCTGATGCCATTTTTGGAGCGCGCATCACGAGTCCCGTTCGGGATGAATTGGGCAATATTGCGGCCCGTGCCCATCTGAAAGGCTTTGCCTTCGAGTACATGACTGGTGGGCGTGCTGTTGTCCTTGGTGACCCGGGCCCCTGGCTGTGCTCCGGCATGACCGGTGGCGTGGTGTTCCAGTGTCTGTACCCGGAGTTCGGGTTCACGCGTGCTGCCTTGACCCGTCGATTGGCCACTGGAGCAGATGTCACTATTGAGGTTATCAGTGATGATGGACTTAAAGAGGTCAAAGGGCTGCTCGCCGGTTATGTCGAGGAGCTTCGAGCCAGTTTTCAGGATGCCGAAGCCAGCGAAGTGGAAAGACTCCTGTCCGAGGCACGGCACCGTTTCGTGATGATCGTCCCGGCACACAAACGCCCGCCCAAGGCGGAATAGGTCGTCGCACGATCGCAGCCGATGGTTGCAGATGAATCGAATTGCATATCAAAGCCCCTCTTAGGAGGGGCTTTTTTAATGGAGTGTAATGTTTTGTTTCGAGGCTTGCCGTATTGGCTTCGGGACGATAGAAAAGCTCCATGAATCTGAAACAATTGTCTCCTCTGCTTGTGGTCCTGATGCTGGCTTTGTTGCTATGTGCCTGTGATAACCGCACGGTGAACACGTTGCTCATGGTGGATGAAAAAGCCCCCGAACCGCCCAAGATATGGGAAGGCCTGCCCGAGCCCCTTTCCCGTGTGGTCAAGGCTGCCGGCAATAACGGTGGGCAGATCCGCGGTTTCATCGAAAATTATGAAGAAGGGACACCCAAATATGATGCTGCTGCCAAGCAGGTTCAACAGATGTGTCTGGCCGACGCGGCGGGATTGAACATCAATGAACTGGTCGACAATCTGGAGCAAGCCTATGCATCGCGCGAGACCATGCCCTGGGGATCGCTGTTGTCCGAAGATCTGTTCCTGAATTATGTGGTTCCGCACCGCGTGGGGCACGAGATGTTCCGCCCCTGGCGCAAGCCTTTGTACGATGACCTCGCCCCTCGTTTGGGGCAGTTTGGTTCCATTTCTGAAGCTGTTCGTGCGGTTCGTCTGTGGACATACGAACAGGCCCATTTTGAGCCTTCGCGTGAGTACGTGGCCGCTGCCGTGGACACGGTCAATTGTTCCAAGGGGAGTGGTGAGGAACTGGCGGTGCTGTTGACTTGTGCTCTGCGCGCCGTGTGTGTTCCTGCACGTCTAGGGGGCCATGGAGCTGGACTCGTTGAATACTGGGATGGGCAATGGCAATTGGTAAACGCCATGGATTCCTCCGATTTGCCCCTGGCCGCGCGTGAGACGGCAGACAGGCGGCGTGAGGAGCAGGACAGGGCACTCAAGGGTTCGGCATTGGCCTGGATGGCCTCGCAGCGAAAGATGGCCTGTAGCCGTAATGACGCTGACAGGGTTTTGACCCAGGCAAGAGGCAACTGGAAAGAGGTCGCAGCGTATCTGTTGGCTATTCCCGGGTATCGTGCCGAGGCCTATTGTGCTTATGTGACTCATCTTTCGGATAAGGAATTGGCCTCTTTGCGTCCGGCTTCGGCTCTGGACAATGTGCGCATGGCTTTGGCTACCTCGAAGGCCAAACCGGAAAAAGAAAAAAGCTGGAACGAGTTTGTAACCAATGTATTGCCCAATCGTATTTTCAACGAACCGCCCAGCATGTGGCGCGGAGCCTATACCAAGCAGTTTATGGGGTATAAGCTATTGCTCGAGCCCGAAGTCCGCGCAGCTGTTCTGGTCTGGGCGCAGAGCTTGGAACTGACAGAGGGTTTTCCAGCCGGGCCTATGATGACGCCGCTTCAGATTATCAAGTCGAATCGCGTGAGCAACGAGACAGAACGGCAACTTGCGGAACGGGCGGCGCTTAGAGCGTTGGGTTATAAGTAATATGCAGAATCCATAGTTTCCTACTCGGTTGTCTTTTTCTGACAGTGTGTTAGATATCATATAAACCCCGGAACCCAGTAGGAGGGTCGCCATGTCCGAGTACAAGCAATCCGACATTCCGTGCAAGATTTGTCACGGTGAATTTCTTAAATTCGACGATGGCAAGACAGTACGGTTTGAAAGCAACGGAGAGGCCAAGGATGTCTTTTTCGGGGACGAGTGGACAGCTACGGTCCAACTGTTCCCTGCCAATGAATACGAATTTGAGTCCAGTGGTAAGAAGGTCAAGTTGACGGCCCTGTTTGAAGACGGGCTGCAGATCGAATACGCCTAAAATAATATTCTCCGGGGATGGATTGAAAAAGGGGAACCGCTGCGCGGTTCCCCTTTTGTTGTGTAGAATTGAGATGAACTGATTTGGTAACGGTCTTCAGTCCCCAGGCCTTTTGTCCCCGGAATTACAGCCCCTGTTGGCGCATGTATTCAATCAGGTCGGCGATGCGGCAGGAATAGCCCCATTCGTTATCATACCAGACATAGGTCTTGGCCAGGGTGCCCCCCTGAACGATGGTGAAATCGGCTTCCACGATGCCCGAATGCGGGTCCGCGATGAAGTCCGAAGACACCAGTGGGAGTTCAGAGTAACCCAAGATGCCCTTCAACTCACCCTGAGTGGCAGCCTTCAGAGTCGCTTTCAGTTCTTCGGTGGTTGTTTCCTTGTCCAGAACGGCCACAAAGTCCACAAGAGACACCGTCGGGGTGGGGACGCGCACGGAATAGCCGTCAATCCGGCCCTTCATCTCCGGCAGCACCAGAGAAACTGCCTTGGCCGCGCCCGTGGTGGTGGGGATCATGTTGCAGGCCGCGGCACGGGCACGTCGCAGGTCCTTGTGCGGCAGGTCCAGGATGCGCTGGTCATTGGTGTAGGAGTGGATGGTGGTCATCACTCCCTTGTTCACCCCAAAGGCCTCATGCATGACCTTGACCGCAGGGGCAAGGCAGTTGGTGGTACACGAGGCATTGGAGATGATGAAGTGCTTTTCAGGGTCGTAGTCCGTATGGTTCACGCCCATGACCAAAGTGATGTCTTCTTCCTTGGCCGGGGCGGAGATGACCACGCGTTTGGCGCCGCCATCCAGATGCTGTGAGGCGGTGGGGCCGGTGCGGAAAATACCTGTGGCCTCGATGACTACATCCACGTCCAGTTTTCCCCAGGGGATCAGGCGCGGATCGCGTTCGGCCAGGCTTTTGATGGAAAAATCATCGCCAACCAGGATGGTGTCACCTTCAACGCGCACTTCGGCCGGGAAGGTCCCGTAATTGGTGTCACGTTGCAGCAGGTGGGCGTTGGTTTTTACATCGAACAGGTCGTTGACGGCCACGACCTCCATGGTATCGCGATGATGCTGCCAAATGGTTTTGACCACTTGGCGGCCGATGCGACCGAAACCGTTGATGCCGATTCTGGCTTTTTTCATGCTATCCTCCGGGCGTCTGGCGCCTGTTGGCTCGAATCTTTCTCTTTCAATGTTCTTAATTAATTATTTTTCGTTTTGAAAATTCTACTGGCAGATGGAGGGTGCAGAGGGCGTTAGATGCGAGGTGCAAGGCTAATCCGATTCACGTACGCGAGGGTTCGGATTCGCCGCAGCAACAACGCAGATAATGTTCTCTGTGCACTCCACGCTAGTCGTCAAAGGTCTGGTAATTATACGCCTCTGCCAGTTCGGATGCCCGCTTCAGGGCATGGAACATTCGGGCGTTCTCCAGAGCGATGCCTGAAAGATTGGCGATGCAACCAAGGAACTCTTGTTCCTCGGCGCTGAACTCGCGAGGTTCACCGGAATAGACTCTGAGCACACCAACGACCTTGTCTCCGCGAGCCGTCAGGGGCACGACGACCAGCGACACAAGGCCTTCCTCGGCGGCTTCATTGCCATACTGGAAACGCTGGTCGGTGCGGACGTCAGGGATGAGCACGGCATCTCCGCGTAAAACATCCTGATCCAGCAGACTTTTTGCAACTTGTACCGGGCCTTTCTGGGCGTATCGTTCGCTCAGGCCATAGGAGGCGTCAGGCAGCAGGATTTCGCCCGAGGGGTCCAGCAGGCGGATGAAGCAGCCTTTGGCATCCATGGCCTGGGTGACCTGCTCGGCGATGCTGGCCAGGACCTTCTTGGGGTTCAGGCTCGAATTGATGACACTGGCGATCGTGTAGATCGATTTATACAGCCGTTGATTGCTCATGATCGGTCCTGCCTGTTCTGGGTTGTGGGCGCCGTTGATCTCCGACGCAAACGTATCAGGATATAGAATGCCCAAAAAGAACGAAACATGACAAGGAAAATCGTATGAATCGCAAAGCAAAATCGTTTTTTGATCGTTAAAACGATAGGGGCAATTCCAGACTGAAAACGGGATCAGGACAGAGTCTGGGGGATTCGGGCAAAGGAAAAGGCGGCTGCTCCATTTGGAACAACCGCCTTTGAATGTGTGTCAGGCCCTGGTGATTAACCGATGGGCGTGTTCTTGATCAGGCTCCAGATACCACAGGGGCAGGCGTCGGCGCAGAAACCGCAACCGATGCACTTGTCCGGATTGGAGACCATCTCGAAGTCATCGTCCTTTTCCTGGCGGCTGATGGCACCCTGAGGGCAAACGGTCACACACAGTCCACAGTCGCGGCAGGCTCCGCAACTCGAGCATTCGGTGGCGCATTCCTGCACCGAGTCGAAGCTATCCTTGCGCGGATCAAAGTACTCCAGGCTCATGCGGGAGTAGTCGATCATTTCCGAGAGCCTGCCTTCGTCGTCCACATAGTCCAGGCGGGCGCGCAGGTCGGCGGTCATCTCGGCAGGGTCGCCCACGGGGCGGGCGCCGGAGAAGATACCGTCCATGACCACAGCAGCACGGCGGCCATCACCGATGGCCTGGGTCAACAGCCCCAGTCGGATCACGTCGCCGATGGCAAAGACTTGCGGGTCGGTGGTCTGGAAGGCTTCATTGACGGTGACGTAGCCCCTGTCGGTGTCGATGGTCTCCGGCAGGAAGTCCAGATCGGGCATGTCGCCGATGGAAATGACCACGGTATCAGCCGGGATCAGTTCCCCTGTGTTCAGGAGTAGGCCTTCAGCGGTGACTTCCTTGGAGAAGCAGGGCCAACGGAATGTGGCACCGTATTTTTCGGCTTCCTCGCGCTCCTTGCCGAAGCTTGCAGGTTCCTGCACGTCCAGCAAAGTGATTTCCTCGGCGCCCAGGCGCCCGGCTTCGGAGGCCACATCACAGCCCACATTGCCTGCACCGATGATCACGATGCGCTTGCCGGGGGTGGCGGAGCCATCCTTGGCGGAGCGCAGGAAATCACCCGCGGTAACGAGGCGTTCCTTACCGGGCATGGGGATAATGCGCGGTTTCTGGGAACCTGTGGCCAAAACGACGAACTCGAAGTCGTTCTTCAGCTTTTCGAAGTCGGCCTTGGTCAGATCCTTCTCTACCTGCACATGAGGTAAAATCCGGCGTACGCGCTCCAGTTCAGCCTTCAGGACATCCGTGGGAATGCGGCCTTCGGGAATCTGGGAAGTGATCTTGCCGCCCAACTCCTTCTCGCGGTCGAAGATGGTGGCTTCGTGTCCCAGCAGCCTGAGCTGCCACGCCACTGAGATACCAGCCGGGCCACCGCCGATCACAGCAACCTTGTGCCCGGAAAGTGCAGGCAGTTCAGGGTCGCTGGCATCAATACCGGCCTGACCAAGCCCCTTGGCGTCCACAGGAGCCATCTTCTGGGTGGTGCGGGTACAACCTTCCATGCACAGGTTGGGGCACAGATGCCCACAGACCGTAGCCGGGAAAGGGGTGTAGCGCATAGCCAGGTCAACGGCCTTGTTCAGCTCTCCGGCCCGAATCAGGCCCCAGCGCTCGCGCACAGGAATACCCGATGGGCAGGAGTTCTGGCAGGGGGCCGCGTATTTGCGGTTTTCCCAGACCGGGACGTTGCGACGCATTTCGCCGGTGGTAATCAGCGGGATGGGGGAGCGGTCCAGGCTGGTCAGATCGCCGATCAGACCGCCTCTGCCCAGCTCGGCGTCCCAGACGTCGCTATGGAACTCGGCCATGGTGCGGCGTTTCTTGGAAACACGCTCCAGCGGGCTTCTGGCTGTAATTAGCTGCCATTCTTCGCGATTGCTGAATTTCTTCAGTTCTTCGGGTTTGCCGACCTTGTTCAGGAAAATCTCAAGATTTTCGGTCAGCCAGGCCCAATCCTCGTCGCTGATTTCAATAATCTTGGCGTCGGCTGTGGAGTAGCCCTTGTGCGGACCGCGGAAGAAGATCTTGCCGCCCACCATGCCTACGCAGGGACGGTAGCCAAGGACGTTGTCCGGCTTGACCGGGTTCAGCCCGCAGACAACGGCGATGCCGCCTGCCATGAATTCGGCAAAGTAATCACCCACGTCGTCCTGCACCCACAGTTCGGGTGGAGTCAGGCGAGGATTCTGCTTGGTCATGGTCATGCCGCGTGAACCGATGTGTCCACCGATGTAGACTTTGCCCTGCGCCATGGCGTTGCAGATGCCGTTGGAGGCATTGCCACGCACCACGATCTCGGCGCCGGTATTCAGCCAGCCGATGTCGTCGGAGCCAGGCCCGTCCACTTCGATGCTGGTTCCGGGAAAGCCCATGGACCCCAGGCGCTGGCCCGGGGAGCCCGTGACCTTCACGGAAACGGGGACGTCTTTGTTGATCCACAGGCGGCCACCGATGCCGTGCTGACCGCAGGCCTGCACTTCGATGGTGGTGGCTCCGTCCTTGACGGCCTGTTGGATGCGTTCCTCCAGGATGCGGGATTCGATGCGCTCCCCGTTGTCCTGGCCGCTTATTTTGATAATGTTGCTTTTGGCCATGATATGTCCTCTCCCTTACACGCAGTAGCGGATCTGCAGCCGGTCGGCCGCGGCCTTGTCCGAGATACCCAAAGCGTCGGACATGCCGATGGGCAGGGCAGTGGAACGTCCGAGCGGGGCAAGGATCTTGCGCATTTCCGCATCAAAGGACGTGAACACGTCGACCACTCTCTCCGCCACTTTTTCAGGATCCAGCCGGCGATAGAGGCGCGGGTCCTGGCTGGTGATACCCTTGGGGCAGACACCGATGTTGCAGACGTTGCAACGGTCGCCTTCGCTGCCCACACAACCAGCAGCAGCCTGCATGATGTACTTGCCAATCTGAACGGCAGAAGCACCCATCATGATCAGAGCTGCGGCGTTGGCAGCGAGGTTGCCGTTCTTGCCGGTACCTCCACCTGCGATGATGGGCAGTTCGTTCTGTTTTCCGATCTTGCACAGGTTAAGGTAGCAATCACGGATGCTTGAAGCGATGGGATGTCCCATGTGGTTCATGGAGACATTGTACGCCGCACCAGTACCACCATCTTCGCCATCGATGGCCAACCCGGCAGCGTAACCGTTGCGGGCAAGGTTGTTCAGCACAGCCAGCGAGGTCGTGGTGGCGCTGATCTTGGGGTAGACAGGGACACGGAATCCCCAGGCCATGGACATGGACTGGATCATCTTGGCCACTGCCTCCTCGATGGAGTACTTGGTCTGGTGCGTCGGAGGCGAAGGCAGAGACACGCCCGTGGGTACGCCACGAATGGCGGCAATGAGCTTATTGACCTTGTGCCACATGAGCAGACCGCCGTCGCCGGGCTTGGCGCCCTGACCATATTTGATCTCCACGGCACAGGGATCGACTTTCATCTCGGGGATGGCCTGGATGATTTCATCCCAGCCGAAATAGCCTGATGCGACTTGCAAAATAACGTATTTCAGGAAGCGGGAACGAAGCAGGCGGGGCGGACAGCCACCCTCTCCGGTGCACATGCGCACCGGCATGTTCAGTTCCTCGTTCAAGTAGGCCACACCCATCTGCAAACCTTCCCACATATTGGGAGACAGAGCACCGAAGCTCATGCCACCGATCATCAGCGGATAGATTTCGCGTACCGGCGGCATCCAACCCTGTTCGTTGAAGGTCTTGATGCCTTCTTCGGGGGGGAGAATGCGGCCAATGAGGGTGTTCATGCTGAATTCATGGCGCCCGGCGTCCAGGGCTGGATCCGTGAGCATGGAGATGCGTACGAACTTGATCTGATCCAGCAGACTGCCCGTGTCGTTGCGGCGACCGCCTCGGGTGCGGGCTGCGCCTCCACGGTTGCTGTGCATGGCAAGCTTGGACTGCTCGTCGCTATGCATGGGCATAATGGCATCGTTGGGACAGACCTGGGTGCACATGGCGCAACCGATGCATGAAAACGCGGGGTCGGTCTTCTGGCGAATACCATAATAGATGGAATAATCATTCTCGGACTCGGTTTTCAGTCCCATCTTGACTTTAATTTCGCGCTTTCTATGAACACCCAGTTCAATGGCCTGCACCGGACAAACGGTGGTGCATGAACCACACAGGGTGCACTTATCCTTGTTCCAGTTGATCTGCCAAGGCAGATCCTTGATGCTTAGCGTACTGGGGGTAATGACTGCGTTTGACGGCATATCTTAAGCTCCTGACAGTCAGGGGTGACTATGGCGGTGTCCAAATGCATGGGTTGGAAGTCGGCGGTCTTGTCCCGCTCGGGGATGGCGGCATCCAGGCCACAGATCTCCGAGGAGAAGGCGTAGATGCCGTTTGCTCCGCCGACAACACCGGGGCGTAGTTTTTTGCGGTCCTGGACCATGAACATGGTCTTGTCCGGCAGACAGCCGATGACGCAGTTGGGGCCATCGATAATCATCTTGCGGCAGACAGTTTTCAGGTTTGCAAGGAAGGGGGCGTTTTCATGTCCCTGCATTTCCTCGTCGGAAAGCGGAGTGATGATGTGCTTGTAGGCCTCGATGGGCAGACCAAGCCGACGGGTCGCATAATGAAGGATATGGGTGAAAACTTCAGAATCGGAATGATAGCCTTCGTAACCGGGGATGCCCAGGCCCGTCAGATATTCCTTAATAGGGATAAATGCCGTGTTCTCACCATTTGTCATGGTGCAAATACCCTGAATGAAGAAAGGGTGGCAGGCATAGAGATTGATAGCGTAGTTGGTGTTTTGTCGGCCCTGAGCCAGAATCTGGCGGGCACGGAGCTCCTCGCGATCAACCTGAAGATATTCGCCCACGTGCATGGGATCGCCAATCTCCTTGAGCATGATCACATCGGGCCAGAAACTGAACACTGTCATGTCTTCGGCATCGAGGCCCATGTGTTTGAGATCCAAACGGGTCTGCATGGTCCGCAGTTCGATTTCCGACTGCGGCAGATGCCTCCAGTCTTCGGGGATGTCATAGGCTGCAACCAGATACACGTCACGCCTGGGGGTACCTTCCGGGGGAGTTTCAGCCAGGTCCCAGGACAGGCGGTGACGTAGTTTGAAGCCGTGCTCGGACATGTATGTCACGAGGCGTTTCTCGCCATTCTTGGTGAAAATACCGGAGAGGATAGGGCATCCGGAAAGCTCTTCGAAAGGACCGCCAAGTCCGGTCAGGAACAGTCCCACACCAGAACCGTCATGGCCTTCGCGCATGACGTCGAGGGCCTTGACGGCCCGCATGGGTGAGACGGGTTCAGAGCTGGTGAGCGCGAACAATCGGCACATCGTCGTCTGTCTCCCTGCTGCAAGTGGTTGTCGTGCGTCACCGCTTGTGGCGGCGTGTCCATCAAACTGAAGGCAAAGAGTGCTATAAAGACATAGGCCTGTGAGCATCTTCGCCAGGAAGGTCCGGCTGCCCTGTGAAAACTCACAGAAAGCACTGGCGACCTTAAACGGGGAAATCTTTTTATAGTAATAGATTGTTTTCGTCTAGAGTTGAAGGCACCTATTTTTTTACAAATATGCAAAGCTATAATTTTCATTGCTGTCAAAAATGGTAAAAAACAATGGTTTTGGGTGCATAGAGTCAAGGGCTTTGAGAACAGGAAGCAAGAGCTGAACAGGGTGATTAGAGTTGACGAAAGAGTAAGGACGATTTAACAGGACTCGATGCGGCGTTTTGCCGCATACCGCCTGGTTTCGGCTAGGTATTTATATTAAGGAAATGATACCGCCCATCGGGGCGGCCCTTCCATGTAATCGTTTAGGAGGCCCAATGTTTTTTGCAGACGTAGCCTACGCCATGGGCGCCCAAGGTGGCGCTGGTGCCGATGCCGGCAACCCGCTGATGTCCATGATGCCGCTCATCCTGATGTTCGTTATCTTCTATTTCCTGCTGATTCGTCCGCAGCAGAAGAAGGCGAAAGCGCATAAGGATATGCTCGGTGCTCTGAAAAAGGGCGACAAGGTCCTGACCGGTGGTGGCATGTATGGTCGTATCGAGGCCATTGACGGCGATGTCATCTCTGTTGATCTGGGCAGCGGCCTGATCGTCGAAGTCAATCGCAGCTTTGTTTCCGGCCTGGCCGACCGCGCTCCCAAGAGCGCCAAGCCCAGCAAAGGCGACAAGTAACTGAATCGCCCCGCGCAGATATGTGCGCGGACCTGGCGAAGGCAAGCCTGCCAAGCCGCGCATAGCGCAGGCAAGGTCGCTTGCCTTCGTTTTTCATAAGGCGTATTCATCCTGTGCTTTTTTGGCGTCGATTGCGTGGGGAAAAGCCCCGCGCCACGTATCGTGACCGGATCTGAGGAGAACCAATGAAAGGCACCCTGCGTTACCGCATTATTTTGGCCCTGTTTGTGGGCATCTTGGGCCTTGCCTGGGCCCTGCCGTCCTTTGTAGGCAAGGACTCCCCCTTGAGGAATGTCCTGCCCGCCGATGAGATCAATCTCGGCCTGGACCTGAAGGGCGGAGTGCATCTGACCCTTGAGGTGGATGTACCCAAGGCTGTGGAGTACACCCTGAGCCAGATGGGTCAGGACATCAAAGCCGGAACCCTGGATGAAAAGATCGTGGTCACCAAGACCACCGTCCTTCCGGGTGAGAAGCTCCAGCTCTCCGTTGTCCGCGAAGGTATGCAGGAAGGCTTTGAAGCTTATCTGGACGACCATTATGGCAGTGCTCTCAATATTGAACTGACAGAGCCTCAGGCCGACGGCACCATCCGATATGTGCTTGCCATGGCTTCGGATTATCGCAAGAACGTCGAGCGCTTGACCATTGATCAGGCCGTCAAGACCATGCGTAACCGTATTGACCAGTTTGGTGTTGCCGAACCCGACATCCGCAAACAACAGGGCTCTCGCATCCAGGTGCAGTTGCCCGGTCTTGATGATCCGCAACGTGCCATTGAACTCATAGGACGCACGGCGCACCTCGAATTCAAGTTGGTGGATGACGATGTCAGCCCGACTCAGGCCAGGGTCAAGGGCCGTGAGGTTCTTCAGCGCAAAGTGCTGAAAGCTGATGGCTCATACAGCTCCGAGCCCATCGTGGTGTACAAGGAAGCTTTGCTTTCCGGTGAGTACATCGCCAACGCGGGTACCAATTTTGACCAGTTCGGTCAGCCTTATGTCACCATGACCTTCAATACCGCTGGCGGTCGCAAGTTTGCCCGCATCACGGGCGAGAATGAAGGGCGCCGTCTGGCTATTGTTCTGGATGGTGAAGTGTACTCGGCTCCGGTCATCCGCGCCAAGATCGTTGGTGGTCGTGCCCAGATCGAAGGCAACTTCAGTACCGAAGAAGCCCACGACCTGGCCGTGATCCTGCGTTCAGGCTCTCTGCCTGCGCCGGTGCACATCCTTGAAGAACGCAGCGTCGGTCCCTCCCTGGGGCAGGAATCCATCGACAAGGGCATCAAGTCCACCATGGTGGGCTTTGCTCTGGTTCTGGTCTTCATGGCCCTGTACTACGGCTTCGGCGGTATTGTGGCCAACCTCGTGCTGCTTTTGAACATTGTGTTGATCATGGCAGGATTGGCGGCCTTCGGGGCTACGCTTACTTTGCCGGGTATCGCCGGTATCATCCTGACCATTGGTATGGCGGTTGATGCCAACGTTATTATCTTTGAGCGTATCCGAGAGGAATTGCGGCGAGGATTGTCACGTGGACAGGCCGTTGCCGAAGGATATGGCCGCGCCACGCTGACCATTCTGGATGCCAACGTCACCACCATCATTGCTGCCATCATCCTGTATCAGTTCGGTACCGGCCCCATTCGTGGATTTGCCGTGACCTTGACTCTGGGTATCCTGGCCTCGATGTTTACGGCCATCTTTGTCTCCCGCATCCTGTTTGATCTGTTCCCGGCGATCAAGAAGCCTGTTTCAGGTCTGTCCATCATCAAACCGAACACTAGGTACAACTTCATTGGTCGTCGCAAGATCGCCTTTGTCGTCTCCACACTGGTGATTCTGATTGGTATCGGTTCCCTGCTTGTGCAGGGTGGCCCCAAGTACGGCGTTGACTTTGCCGGGGGTATCACCGTGCAGGTCAAGGCCGATCACGATGTGGATATCGATTCTCTCAAGGGTGCCATGGACGGTTCCGGTCTGGATGGCGTTGTCGTCCAACGCCTGGGACTGGACGAGGACAACGAGTTCCTGATTCGCATCTCCGAGAAGGGCCTGACCACCAATATGGTTCGGGGCAAGGTTCAGACCGCGTTGGAGCAGGTGCCTGACGGCAAGTTCGAGATCCAACGTCAGGAGATGGTTGGTCCCAAGGTCGGTGCAGATCTACGTGAGAAAGCTCTGGAAGCCATGTTCTTCGCGGTGCTGCTCATTGCAATCTACATCTCTGGACGATTCGAGGCCCGTTGGTTTACCGCTGGAATCATGGCTGCTGGCCTGTCAACGGGAGTGTACCTGCTGGGTTTGATCAACGTGCCCATGAGCGTGTTGATTTTTGCAGCTCTGGGCATCACCTTGGGACTGTGTTGGTATCTACGCTTGAATTATGCCCTGGGAGCCGTCGTGGCCCTGATTCACGACGTCATCATAACCATCGGTGTCTTCTCGCTACTGGGCAAGGAATTCGATCTGACCATCGTGGCAGCGCTGTTGACCATTATTGGTTACTCCCTGAACGATACAATCATCGTCTTTGACCGAATCCGCGAGAATCTGCATGGCAAGAAGCGTCCGAGCTTCAAGGAGATCATCAATATCTCCGTGAACCAGACTCTGTCCCGTACGTTGCTCACCTCCGGTACGACCTTGCTGGTTGTGCTGGCGCTGTTCATCTTCGGCGGCGGCGTGATCCATGATTTCGCCTTTGCTTTGCTCATCGGTGTGTTGGTCGGTACTTACTCCTCCATCTTCGTGGCCAGCCCGATCCTGCTTGGATTTGGCCCCAGCAGCGTTGAGGAAGAGAAGACCGAATCACCTGCCGTTGCCTAACTGTTGGTTATAATAGATAGATATCGCCCGGTTCCGCATCTGCGGGGCCGGGCGTTTTCGTTGGTCAGAAGAGGCGAAACGGCCTGTTGAGAGTGTGACAGCAATGAAGTATGGAAACCCAATGCAAACAACAATGCGTATCATATTTCGCTGGATATTGTTCGCCTCGGTCATGTGCGGGGCGCTGGTGTCATCGGGGTGCTCTTGGCGTGATGTGACCGCCAGATGGGAGTTTTCAAACCCCAAGGCTGCCGTTGAAACATATACAACGGCAGAGACTGCCGAGGATGCGGCTCGTTGTTTCCCCGCCTCCTGGCCTTTGGTCGAACGTAAAGCCTTTTTTGGGCGCCTCGGTGAGTGGACAGACCACAACATTGTGACTGTTCGCCCCACGTTGTTCAAAGGCGAGCGAATGTCTGTCTACGATGGAGCCTCGGTGGTTATCGTGGCCGAGGATATGGAAGTCGTACAGGAAGTGACTCGTGCTGATGGAAAGCAGCGTTTTTGGTATTTGCTGCGTGACTGCGAAGGGCAGTGGAAGATCATAGCCTTGTTCAAGAACTCGGAATAATTTCATTTTTTAATTCAAATAGTCAGCCCCGGTCCAATGGACCGGGGCTTTTTTGTGAAGATGTGCAAGATGTGCAATACGCGGCACGGACTGCTGCACATTGCTGTGCATAATGCTGCACAAGCCGAGTCTGTTTCAAACACTTAAGTTTATTTAATGTATAAATATCAATAGGATAGTTTTTGGCACGGCGATTGTAATATGTCTTGCAACGAAGGCAACGCAAACTCCTTCGATAGGACACTCCTCCTCAGTCCATATGCCCCTCAAGGGGTTCCTCGTCCCCCCCGAGGAATCCTGCGAAACCCTCCCCCCGGCCCCTGTTCAAGGGGCCGGGGTCTTTTTGAGGGAAAATCTGATTCAATGGAAGAACCTGCGAGAGGATAACCTGGATTAATCATCCGAATCGGTCTTTTTACCCTTTGAGATCTTTTTTGAACTTTTCCGTTCTTCCTTTTTCAAGGCCCTTTGGGCTTTATTTTCTTCCTTGCGTTGTTCACGCATCTGCTTTTTGTCCTGCTTGATTTCATTGTGCAGAGCTTCCCTTTCTGTTTTGTGCTTGTCGCGAAGTTCCTGCATTTCGGTTTTATGTTTTGCCCTGAGAGCTTCTGCTTCCTGTTTATGTTGCTTCTGTAGGTTTTCCATTCTCTCCTGGCGATATGAATCCTCATCGGCTTGGGTGTCGTCCTGCGCCACGAGGAATGAACCTTCGGGGAGTATTTGCTCCGCTGACGCCTGCATATTCGAACCTGTCCAGATGATCGACAGAGCGATCAACATCATTACCTTGATCCATTGTTTCATGGCTTGCCTCCTGATTAATATGTTCTCCAAGAATAGCATAATATGAAAGGGAAAAGACAGATTGAAATGGAGGGTGCAAAAAAAAGAGAGGAAATAAAAAAGCGGCACCGTAGGCACCGCTTCAAAGGACAGGATTCAAAACGACCGGACTATTGTTGAATGCGATAGTGGCAGCCATTGCTTTCGGTATTGCGCAATGCAGCCAGAGTCACAATATAGGCTGCGTAGGCTCCATGGAAAAGGTCGATGATGTCTTTCGACATGGGGGTAGACTTGTAGAAGTCCTGCAAGTGCCTATACAGACTACGCATATCATCAAAGGCCCGGTGCAGTCTGGCGTCGGTCCGGGTGATGCCCACATAATTCCACATGGTGTGGCGCAGGGTTGCCCAGTCTTGTGCGATCAGCGCCGGGTCTTCGTTCTTGACGTCACCCGGGTTTACCCAGTCAGGGATGGAATCAGCCAAGCGTCGGGACAGGGTGGTCTTCTTGCTGTAGCGGCCAGCGATATCCTTGCCTGCCGAGATTCCCCACAGAAGTCCCTCCAGCAGGGAGGTGCTGGCGAGACGATTGGCTCCGTGCACTCCGGTGCAGGAGCATTCGCCACCTGCATACAGACGCGACAGAGTAGTACGGCCACGCACATCGGTCAGAATGCCGCCGCAGAAGTAGTGTGCCGCTGGCACCACAGGGATGGACTCCTTGGTCATGTCCACACCGATCTCGAGGCACTTGGCATTGATGGTCGGGAAGCTGTTTTCCAGGTCTCGTGAGACGTGGTTCACAGCGTCCAGATACACGCAGTCGTCGCCCAAACTAAGCATTTCTTCCTGAATGGCGCGGGTTACGATATCACGTGGAGCCAGGTCGGCTCGGGAATCATAGCGCTGCATGAAGGCTTCGCCCTTGGAGTTGATGAGCTTGGCTCCCGCTCCGCGAACGGCTTCAGAAACCAGGAATTTGCGGTGCGCGCGGTGAAAGAGTGAAGTGGGGTGAAACTGGACGTATTCGGCGTTGATGGTTTTGGCCTTGGCTCGTGCGGCCATGACCATGCCCGAACCGATACTGGACGAAGTGTTGGTTGTGTGCAGATAGATCTGGCCGATGCCGCCGGTGGCCAGCAGAGTATAATCGGCAAGGATGGTCTCCACCTGTCCCAGTTCTTGGTTGAAAATGTAGGCTCCGCAGCACTGATTGGTCAGTTGGTACTTGAATTCCAGACTGTTGGCGTGGTGGTGGCTGGTCAGGAGGTCTACAGCGGTTCGACGTGTAAGCAGGTTGATTCCGGGGTGTTCCTGGACGGCGGCCATGAGTTTGTCCATGATGGCCCGGCCGGAGTAATCGGCGCAGTGCAGGATGCGCCCCTTGCCATGACCGCCCTCACGGATCAGATCGTAGCTTCCGTCCTCGCTGAGGGCGAACTTCACTCCCAGTCGCTCCAGAAGCATTTCTTCAACGGCCTGAGGCCCTTTTCTGGCTAGGTAGCGTACGGCCCGTGGGTTGTTGAGCTTCCAGCCCGCAGTCAAGATGTCTTTTTCCAGATCGCGTGGGTCTTCGTCTTCAGCCTTGTAGACAATACCTCCTTGAGCCAGGGTCGTATTGCCGCCATCGGGTTTGTCGTCTGCAGTAATGAGTGTAACTTCCAGGCCCGCGTCGGCAAGGGTCAGGGCAGCGGTACTTCCCGCAATACCCGTGCCGATGATCAAAACCTGAGTTTTCAAGCGATAGCTGTTCATGTGGGTCCCTTGGTTCAACTGCAGATATCCAGCATGCGTTCGATAGCCACCGTTGCCTTGTGGGCAACGTCTCCAGGCACGGTCACGGCGTCGATACCATCAAGGTCTTGTAACGTCGCTGCCAGGACTTCTTCGGTCGTCTTGGCCATGTTCAGACAGCGGCTGGGATACAGAGGCCGAACAAGTTTTTCGTTGCGATACTGTTTGGCCAGACGCTCCACGAGATTGATCTCGGTGCCGATGTAGATGGCTGCACCAGGGGGCGCTTCTTCCACATACTTGATGATGAAGGAGGTAGAACCGTCGGCATCAGCCTTGGCAACCACGTCGGGATGGCACTCGGGATGAACCACCACCAGGGCATCGGGGTCTCTGTGTCGGATTTCATCAATCTGTTCAGCCTTGAAGCGCTTGTGAATGACGCACAGTCCCGGCCAGAGAAGCATTTCTTTATCAGCCAGATCTTCTGGATTTAGATTCTTGGCCATGCCGGAAACATCCAACCGTGCCCATTTTGATTCAGGGATGCCAAGGCGATTTGCCGTGTTCATCCCGAGATTGGCATCCGGCAGGAACAACACGCCATCACCTTGCTCGCGTGCCCATTTGAGCATGGTCTCGGCATTGGCAGAAGTGCAGACCGAGCCGCCGTAGTTCGCCACAACGGATTTGATGGCGGCTTCGGTATTGACGTAAGCCAGAGGGGTGACCCGGCGTCCATCAGCGGTGAGTTTACGCATCACGGCGTCCAGCAGGGCCCAAGGGGCCATGTCCGACATGACACACCCGGCCTCGGGTGCGGGCAGAATGACCTTTTGCTGATCCGAGGCCAGCATGGCTGCTGTCTCGGCCATGAAGCTGACCCCGCAAAAGACGATGTATTCGGATTTCAAGCCGGGAACCTTGCGAGCCAGTTCCAGGGAATCACCACGGAGATCACAATGTTGGATGACGTGATCATTTTGGTAGTGATGGCCCATGATGGTCAGCCTGCTACCCAATTCAGCCTTGATATTGGTAATGATCTTGGAGTGACTTTCGCTCATTTGTTTGTCCTATGCGATGCGAATCCGCATGCTGTAGTCCGCCGCAGGTGCGGAATGAGTCAGTCGGCCCACGGAAACGAAATCCGGTCCGGCCTGGGCGATTGCTGTAATGGTCTCAAGGTTCACGCCTCCGCTGACTTCGGTTTCAATGCCTTCTGGAATCAGGGACAGGACCTTTTGCAGTTTGCTGATGGGCATGTTGTCGAGCATGATCCGCGTGACGGATAAGGAAGCCGCCTCTTGGACTTCATCCGGTGTCCGGCACTCCACTTCGATGGGAGGGCAGGGTGAATAGGCGGCCCGGAGGGCCTGCACCGCAGGAGTAATTCCTCCGGCACGGTCGATATGGTTGTCCTTGAGCATAAGCATCTGCTCCAAGTCCATCCTATGATTTTTGCCTCCGCCCAGCAAGACGGCGTATTTTTCGGCATGACGTAAACCGGGCAGAGTCTTTCGGGTGTCCAGCAAACGTGTGCTGGTTTCACCCATGCGCTCAACATACGTCTTTGTCAGGTTGGCGACTCCAGACAAGTGGCAGATATAATTAAGGATAACTCTTTCAGCCTTCAAAATGACCCGGGCCGGGGCCTTGATCGTGGCGACGATGGTTCCGGGTTCAACCAAAGAGCCTTCATCTGCCAGCAGGGTGGTTCCCTGCCCGCAATGCTCCTGAACCATGTCTAAAATCATAAAAGTCAAAGGCAATCCTGCCACCAGGGTTTGTTCCTTGGCAACTATTTCGGCCTCTGCCATGACTTCTGGAGAAAACAGGGCGTCACTGGTAAGATCCTGTCCATCCTCGTCAAGGGCAAGGCGTAAGGCTTGTTGGAGATACTCAAAAGCTTTACCTTGAAAGAAGCTTGAAAAATTCATCTGGGTCATGGTTGGCGGGCCTTGATGTTCGTAACAGCGGAACTCTTGAAACTGTTTGCTCCGCTAGGTTTTGTGGACCGGGGGTACGGCAAAGCCATTGTGCCGTCAAGCCACGGTAGGTTTTGACCTTCCAAAGCATTTGGTATACCTCAGGAGCGCCATGTCGAAGAACGAAACTATCGCTCATAACGAGCAGGAAATCCAGCGGACAGAAGCCCATCTGGCTGAGTTGGAATACGCTCACCCAGCCGACGGTGCAGACGTCATCGAAGACCTGCCCCTGGCCGACCAGGTAGAGGTCGTCAGAGGTCTTGATCTTGAGGATGCCGCCGAATTTCTCTCAGAGATGGAGAAGCACGATCGCGCCAGACTGATGCGCTCTCTTGCTCCTGACCTCGCTGCCGATATCCTTGAGCAGATGTCTCCCGATGATGCTGCAGACGTGCTGGACGATCTGGATGATGCCCACAAGCAGCAACTGCTCAATCGCGTGGAAAGTGAGGAAGCCGCCGAGATCGAAACGCTGATGACGTTTGATCCGGATACGGCTGGCGGTGTCATGAACACCGAAATCACGGTGGTGGATCAAAATCTCACCGCTGATCAGGCCATCACGCTCATTCGCCGGGCAGCTGAAGAATCCGAAATTCCCTACTACGCCTATATTGTGGACAGTGTTGAAACGCTGGTGGGTGTGGTCTCCCTGCGCAACCTCATGTTGGCCCGGCCACGCAAGCCCCTGCGTGAGATGCTGGAGAACCAGCAACTGGTGACGACCCTTTACGACACCGACAAAGAGGACGTCGCACACCTGCTGCGCCACTACAACTTCCTTGCTGTGCCTGTTGTCGACTATGAAGGCCGTCTGATGGGCGTGGTTACCCATGATGATGTTATGGATATCATTCATGAGGAGGCCAGTGAGGATATGCTGGGTATGGTGGGTGCCGGTCAGGATGAGACCGTTGATACCCCCTGGCTGCGTTCAGTTGCGCTCCGTTTACCCTGGCTGATCGTCAACATCGCCAACTCCATCGTGGCGGCACTGGTGGTCTATCGGTTCGAGGGAACCATCGCTCAAATTACCATTCTGGCCGTTTTGATGCCAATGGTCGCCAACCTGGCGGGCAATGCAGGGCACCAGTCCCTGGCAATGATGATTCGCCAGTTGGCCATGGAAGGCTGGGACCCAAAACGAGCCTGGTACGCCGTGTGGCGCGAATCCAAGATTGGTGTCGTCAATGGTTTGGTCATGGGCTTGTTGATCTTTATTGGTGTGTTCCTGCTGACCCATCAACCATTGCTGGCTGGTGTCATGGCAGTGGCCCTGGCCCTTGATTTGATTGTGGGTAATGCATCGGGAGCCATGTTCCCCATCATCCTGAAGATGTTGGGACGTGATCCTGCTCAGGCGTCATCCATCTTCGTGACCACGGTCACGGACACCATGGGCTTCTTCCTGTTTTTGGGACTAGCCAATATGTTCCTGCTCTAGGTTATCCCCAAGCCGCCAGCTTCTTTGTTGCTACAAAAAAGCTTAATGTCCGGAATATCAGCAGAAAATCAAAATGACCGCTTTCCTTTGGAAAGCGGTCATTTTGTTGAAAGACACGAAAGAAAAAGGCGTCTCCCGTGGGAAACGCCTTACTAGCTTCTGTGTTGGTCCAGAGTTATTACAGACCGAGCTGAGCCAGCAAATCGTCTACATCATCCTGTGAGGTTCCCTTTTGGGGGCCTTTGAGCTTGGAGCCCTTGATCTTGTCCTTGGACAACTTCTTAACGGTCTTTGTGGCCAACTTTTCAATCTCTTTCTCGTCGCGTCCAGGTTCCTGATCACGAGCACGGACCTTTAGTCCCGTGCTCATGTAGACATTGAACACGATCTCTTCGATCTTCTTCAGGGCGGTGATGATCTTTTTGATGCGCTGACCGGTCAGATCCTGGAAAGAGAGTGCCGTGATGATCTCCATCAGGTCCTGCTGGTTCTTCTGATTCAGCTCAATGAGTTCGTTGACATTGTCCTTGCTTGCACCACCGGTGCGAAAGGTCTGAAGCAGCGTGCCCGCATTGATAACGCGTTCCTGGTGGTCTTCCACAATGTCCATGATTTTGACTGTGGCGGACTCGGTGGACTCAAGGATGGCATCCAGTTCATCGGAGGCCTGATTGATGAGCTCGTTGGTGTCTTCGGGGGTGAGGCCTTTGGCAGCATCCTTCTTGGCCTTTTTGATCTCGCCGTAGATCTGCTCCAGCCCTTCGCGCATATCATCATTGACCTTGCGGAAGAATTCACCGTCTTTCAGGGCGTTGGACAGGGATTTGGACAGGGCGCTGGAAATCTCGGCCTGCACCGTTTCGAGCAGTATTGAATCCAGGCCTTCGACCACCTTGGTCGTGATGTCCTGGACCATTTGCTCGAGTTTCGGATTGTCGGACGAAGTCATGAATTCTCCCCCTCAGGATATTTCGTAGGTCGTAGGCGAGGCTAATCGGACCATTTTGTTTCGCGGATGCGCATGCGTTGTTCCTGGAAGACATAGCTCACGATGGCTTCCAGATCGGGTTCGCGGATGCGTGTGAATGTCACGGGATGTCCTTCTGCGCTGTCGTCCTGCGCCAGAACTCCCACTGCCGATGCGATGCGCAGCGGAAACTGGTTCAGCACAAGGGCAAATTCAAGGGCATCACCCGGTGTAAAGGAGCTGCCCTCGATCAGCCGCAGCCCATCACCACCGATTTCGATCACTTCCAAATCAGAGGTGAATTCATCCTCAAGGCGCTTCTGGTTGAGCAGGCTGATCACCGTGTCCAACTTCGCATCAACTTTCAGCAGAAAGTCGTTCACGGCCTGGGACAAGCCCCCTGCCGTAAGGTCAGGCTGCTCAGCACCATCCTGCAGGGCAGGGTTGTCATACGCCATGGGCAGTGAATCCTTGGAGGCCGCTGGGCGCACATAAGCCCGTAATCTGGTTGGCACTCGTGAGAAATCCTGCTTTGGCATCATCATCTCCCGTTTCTAATCGCCGTTTTCCAGCTCAACGTTCATGGCATTGACCGGACAGACCCGAGTGCACATGCCGCAGGCCGTGCATTTTTCGGAGTCGAATTCAACCTTTCGGGATTCAGGGTTCACGGACAGAGCCTGGCTTGCGCACAGTGACGTGCACAGTCCACAGTCAATGCAGGTTTCTTCGTCGCGTGAAATTTTTTGGGCAACGTTTTCGGTCTTGATTCCCTGGTCTTTCAGGTACTCAATGCCTTTTTTATAATTGTCACTCGTCCCGGTCAGCTCAAGAGTCATTCGGCCTTCGCCTCGCGGCAGGATATGCGCCGACAGAATATTGAAGGTCAAATCAAAGAGCCTGGTCAGGTTGCACATGATAGGGCGCCCTGAACGTTCCGGTGGAAACTTCAGATAAACGACCTTGCGCTGAGTCTTGCTGGTAATGGCCATGAGAATCTCCGACTTTCCGGGATGCACCCGGAGCCCGTAGTTAGTTCATTTTTTTCAGGATAGCTTCGGCGCGTTTGCCTTCGGCAGCCTTTGGGAACTTCTTGGCAACATCGGCCAACAGGAGTTTCCCGGCCTTTACGCGCCCCAGACGCATGAAGGAAATACCTTGTTTCAGAAGGGCTGTGGGATACTTGGGGCTCTTCTGATACTTGTCGATAACGACCTGGTACTTGAGTACCGCACGAGCGTAATCCTTCATTTGATAATAGCATTCACCCTGCCAGAAGAGGGCGTTCGGAACAAGCTTGTGGCTTTCAAAAGTGGATGCGAACTCGTCCCACAGGGCGATGCCCTGACGATAATCTCGGGCTTCGAAGGCTGCACGGGCACTTTTGTAGAGGGTCGATGCGGCGTCAGCATTGACTGCAACAGCGGGCTGTGCAGCGGGTGCCGGGGTTGCGGCAGGCGCAACAGCAGCAGCTTCAGTGCTGGCAGCCGGATCAGCTGCGGGGAGAGGCGTATCAGTTGCAGGTGTCTCTACGTTTGCTGCGTCAGTTGCGGCTGTAGCCTCACTGGTGACGGCATCGGCGGCTTCTGTTGTATCTGGAGTAGGCAAGGCCGGGACCGGTGTCCGCTCGGCACGAATGGCCATCAGATCTACATCGGTTCCCAGCTGGGAATTCAGGCGTTGCCATCCGATTTTCAGGTCCTTGACGTCTTCGGCCACAACTTCGATGGCTTCGCTGTCTGCCTTCAGGGTCTGAATTTCACGATTCAGGGCGTCCAACTCATTTCGAGCATCCGCCAGTTCCTGACGCATGCTCTGGACCTGTGACCAGGTATCGGCCTTTTGCGGGTCGACGCTCGTCAACTGTTCAACTTTACCTTCAATCCCGTCGAGACGCAGTTTCTGCTCGTAGACGCGATTGTCCAGTGTCCGGACATCGTCAGCCTTGACGCAGGCGGTCAGGGCCATGCAGGCCATGATAACAATCAGGATGCGTTTCATTCGGATATCCTTCCTCGTTTGCGTCCCCAAACCAGATAAGCAAAACCACCGATAAAGGGGACGAAGACGGCTACGACCAGCCAGATCATCTTTTCCTGGATAGTAGGAAATTCTCGCCAATACGCATGGTAAATAGCCCAAAAAGATATGGATAAGCAAACCAGAGTCAGAGCCAGGATGCCCATGAACCAGTGGGGCAGATTGGCGAGCATCTCCATTAGGAGTCCTCCCTTTCGTGACGGGTGCCGGTTCGCCGGGTACGCCGTTCGGTGATGTAGAACGAGATCAACAGGATGGTGACGCCACAACTAATACCGATGTCGGCAACATTGAAGGCTGGCCAGTGCCATCCATCGTAATGGAAATCGAGGAAGTCCACGACATATCCGATGCGAATGCGATCGATCAGGTTGCCCACGGCACCGCCCAGGAGCAGGCCCAGCCCAGTGGAGGCAAGGGGCTCTCTGCCGTAGCCGATCTTGAGCAGATAGAGGATGACCCCACAAGCCAGCAGCGACGTGCAAATGAAGAACGGTCGCTGCCAATCAATGGATTGATCCCCCAGAAATCCAAAGGCTGCGCCCTTGTTGAGCACGAAAACCAGATCAAAGAATCCTGGGATGACCGGCATGGCCTCGAAGCGCAGTCCAGAGGACTCCACCCAGAGCTTGGTCACCAGATCCAGCCCTAATACTATGGAAGCCAGGATCATGGGATACGTGTATTTCGACCGCATAAGTGTCTTGCCCTCCAGGGCCTAAGCCTCGGTGCTGTCGGCGTTCATCACGCCCGTGCAACGGGGGCAGAGGGTTGCGTGCCCGGCATCGGTGCCCAGGTTCTCATTGAACTTCCAGCAACGCTCGCACTTCTCGCCGGGAGCCACGGCCACGGCGATCTTCAGGCCATCGATTTCATCGCTGACAAAGGCATCTTCAGGGGCATCCGCCAGTGGAGCCAGAATGGCCTTGGACACGATGCAGACCTCTTCCAGATCCACGCCCGGTGCCTTGAGATCGGCCAGCAGATCTTCTCGGCCATAGACTGTAACCTGAGTATTCAGGCTGTGACCAACGATTCCGGCCTTGCGCACGGGCTCGATGGCACGGCTGATTTCGTCTCGTACGCTGGACACGGTCTCCCACTGGTGGCGGGCTGCTTCGTCCAGCAGGTAATCGCGGTCCATGGCAAAACGCATGGCCAGCACGGTCTTCACGTCCGGGCGCACAGAGTCAGGCAGGTGCTGGAACGTTTCCTCGGCAGTGAAGGTCATTACCGGGGCGATGTCGGAAATGAAGGTCATCAGGATTTGCCACAGGGCTGTCTGAGCCGAGCGGCGTTCCAAAGAGTTGCCAGCCGAAACATACAGACGGTCTTTGACGATATCCAGATAGAACGCGGACAACTCGGTGACACACATGTTGTGCAGGGCATGATAGGCCCGATGGAATTCGAATTCCTCATAGCCGCGCTGAACGCGGTTGTGGATGTCGTAGACCAGGGTCATGGCATAGCGATCCAGGGGCAACATGTCGGCAGGGGAGACGGCATGCTTGGCCGGATCGAAATCGCCCAGGTTGCCCAACAGGTAGCGCAGGGTGTTGCGGATACGTCGGTAAGCGTCCACCAGACGTGAGAGAATGTCATCGGAGATGCGTACGTCGTCCTGATAGTTCACCGAGGAGACCCACATGCGCAGGATATCCGCGCCATGCTTGGCGATGATTTCCTGTGGGGCTACAACGTTGCCGATGGATTTGGACATCTTCTTGCCCTCGCCATCAACGACGTAGCCGTGGGTCAGGACGGACTTGTACGGGGCGCAGTCGCGAGTGCCCACACTCGCCAGCAGCGAGGAGTGGAACCAACCGCGGTGCTGGTCGGAACCCTCAAGGTACATGTCCGTGGGGAAGCGCAGCTCTGGGCGCTTCTCGGCCACAGCAGCAAAGCTGGTGCCCGAGTCGAACCACACGTCCAGGATGTCGTCTTCCTTTTCCCAGTGATTGCCGCCGCAGTGCGGACAGGTCAGCCCCTCGGGCACAACCTCTTCCATGGTAGCCTCGAACCAGTAATCGCAGCCGCGCTCGTGGGTTTCGAATTTGTCCACGATGCCCATGACCCAATCCTTCTCGAACCATGCTTCATCGCAGTCCTTGCAGAGCAGGGCCACGATGGGCACCCCCCAGTTGCGCTGGCGAGAGATGCACCAGTCAGGGCGGGATTCGATCATGTTGAAAATGCGCTCACGGCCCCAACTGGGAATCCAGCGGACGTCGTTGCTGATGGCCTTGAGTGCCTTCTTGCGCAGGTCGTTGCGCTCCATGGAAATGAACCACTGTGTGGTGGCGCGATAGATAACGGGTTCCTTGCAGCGCCAGCAATGGGGATAGGAGTGAGAAATATTCTCCTGAGCCAGCAGACGCCCCAACTCCTTGACCTTGGCAATGACATGCGGATTGGACTCATCCACGCGCATTCCGGCAAAGAATTCGACGCTGGGCAGGAATCGGCCCTGGTCATCCAGCGGCGACAGCACCTCGATATCGTACTTCAGCGCGACATCGTAGTCCTCGCGACCATGACCGGGGGCGGTGTGGACGCAACCGGTACCCGACTCCAGCGTGACGTGATTGCCCAGAATAAGGGTGGACTCACGGTCGTAGAAGGGATGGGTGGCCTTGAGGCCTTCAAATTTATCACCGCTAACCGTTGCCAGCACGGTGTAGTCGGCCCAGCCGAATTTCTTGGCGCAGTCTTCCAGCAGTCCCTCGGCCAGCAGATGCTGTTCACCGCCAACCTCGACAAGCACGTAGTCGAAATCGGGATGCAGGGATACGGCCATGTTGGATGGCAAGGTCCAAGGGGTGGTGGTCCAGATGACGACGTAGGCCTTGGCTGGATCAGCCTGCGGAATGATGTCCTTCAACTTGGGGTCATTCAAGGGAAAGCGCACGTAGATGGAAGGCGAGCTGTGATCGGCGTATTCCACCTCGGCCTCGGCCAGGGCGGTTTCACAATCATAGCACCAGTAGATGGGCTTTTTGGAGCGCACTACCGAGCCTTTGCCCATGAAGTTGCCCAGTTCGCGGGCCGTGGCGGCCTCATAGACCGGCTTCATGGTCAGATAGGGGTCATCCCAGGTTCCGAGCACTCCCAGGCGCTTGAACTCGCCGCGCTGGATATCAACCCATTTCTCGGCATAGCTGCGACAGATCTTGCGAATGGTCAGAGCGGGCAAATCGGTTTTGCCTTTCTCGCGCAGTTCGGAAGAAACCTTATGTTCGATGGGCAGGCCGTGGCAGTCCCAACCCGGAACATATTCGGCCTTCTTGCCACTCATGTTGCGGGACTTGACGATGATATCCTTGAGGACCTTGTTCAGGGTCGTGCCGAGGTGGATGTGCCCGTTGGCATAAGGCGGGCCGTCATGCAGCACATACCGCTCCTGACCTTCATTAGCAGCAACCATCACTGAATAGGCGTCGATTTCCTCCCAAAACTTGAGCATTTCTGGCTCACGCTGGACGAGGTTCGCCTTCATGGGAAAAGAAGTGCCGGGAAGGTGCAGGGTTTTCTTATAGTCGCTCATTGGATTTTCAAGTCCTTATACTAATGGGTGGCGGTTTCGAAACGGGAAGTCAGACTATTCAAATGAGGTGCAAAGTCAAGAAAAGAGCGGGGTGACAGGGCAGGAGTTTGGCAAAAATCGGCACGAAGAACGATCAACCAGTGGTTGAGTGCGGTGGTTTGAAGAAAAACCGGAGGGTTGAATCAGCTGTTCTGTAGCTCAGAGTGAGTGCATCAGACCGTAATAAGCATGGGGAAACACGGAGTTGTCAGGTCACGCTGGGCTAACGACAGGAGACGTTTGGCTGAGAGACTGGCAATTTGGGTGTGATCCGGTGCTATGCGCTCAAGAGATAATGGTGCTCGCATCATTGAGGGCCCTGAATCGACCATGAGTGTCGGCGACTTTATGCTTTTGACTGACGAAGTGATTGCTCGGGAAGTACGCGGACGCGAGAGGTTCCCAATAGGCTTGAGTTCCCTGCTCTGCTTGTATCGGCGGGAGTAAGTGGTGGGGACAGCTTTCATGCGGATTGTGCTTTGCCCGGCGGGCCTCACAAGTCTTGCTTGGGAGGTCGAAGTAGATGTCACGGAAGTGACACTGGAGACCTGTTTGGCCGTTACTGGGCCGGGGGCGGCTGCAGGAGTCGTGAAACCAGTCAGTAGGACCAGGCACAAAGGCAGAAGCAACAGAGTGTAACGCATCGAATCCTCTCGACAATCGTTAGAGTTTGTCATGCAGAATGTGAATAATCTTGTCCCTCAGAGGGTTTCGAAGATAGTTGCAACGGATGGGCCATGTTGATTTTTGTCTGAAATAACGAGGGTAAATTTGATTCGAAATGAGCAGGTTTAGCGTCGCGACAAGGTCTTGACTCTTTCGAGAGGAAAAATCGGGAGCAAAAACCATCATGAAAGAGTCTAGACAAACGAAGTTGAGATCGGACTAAGGGGCAACTACCCGAGGTTGAGAAGCTTTTGGAGATGGGCTGAATGCCAGCCTCATATTCAGGCTGACCAAAGGGATGACAGTGAAGAAGGAATGAGGTAATTTCGCCCTCGCTTGATGGTCGTTCTCCAGGGACGATAATAGGGAACCCGGTGTGAATCCGGGGCGGCCCCGCCGCTGTGATTCCGGCCTTTGCTCCCGCAGAGGAAGTTTTCCGCTCACAAGACCCACTGTTTAGTTGTGTGCAATGCGCAGTCTGAACGGGAAGGGGAGCCGGAAACCGGAAGAGCCAGAAGACCTGCCATGAAGACCTGTACTCGCCGCCCGGGCAACGAGGGCATTTGTCTGGCGGGTCCGACGTGACAAGTATGCGTCCGGTACAGCCCCGGTTTTCGGTATTTCGCCGGGATCCGGTTTTTCGTCACATCATTTTCAGGCCGCCCACCTGTTCGAACGCTGGAGGGTTTGTCCTATGCGTTTCGTTCATGGCCGCCGCACACCACGCACTCTGTGTTTGGTGCTGCTGCTTCTGTTGTTCTCTTCTGTCGCCTATGCCGGTCACGGCGAGGCATCAGCCGCTAAAAAGGGCATCCTGCTCGTAGCCTTCGGGACTTCCGAGCCTGCCGCGCAGGTTTCCTTTACGCACCTGGGCGAAGAAGTCGGCAAACGCCTTCCCGGAACTCCGGTGCGCTGGGCATACACGTCCAATATCATCAGAAGAAAATTGGCAAAACAGGGCCAAGTGTACGATTCCGTGCCCATCGCCCTGTCCAAGATGATCGACGAAGGCTTTACGCACATCGCCGTGCAATCCCTGCACACCATTCCGGGTGAAGAATTTCATGAGAAGCTGCTACGAGTCGTCAAAGGATTCCGATCCATGGCTCAGATCAGCGTTGGCGCACCACTCATGGCAACGCCCCAAGACATGGAAGCAGTGGTCAAAGCCATCAAGGCCACCATTCCTGCTGATCGCAAAGCCAGCGAAGCCGTCGTGCTCATGGGCCACGGCACTCACCATCCCGGCAACATCTACTACCCCGGGTTGCAGTGGTACCTGTCCAAGGCCGCCCCGTTGGTGTATGTGGGCACGGTGGAAGGCACGCCCAGCCTGGACGACGTCCTGGCAGGGTTGAAGGCTAACAAGGTCAAGAAAGTCTGGCTGATGCCTTTCATGTCCGTGGCTGGTGACCATGCCCGCAACGACATGGCTGGCCCCGAGGACGATTCCTGGATTTCGATCCTGACGGCCAAGGGATACAAGACGGAGGCCGTGCTCAAGGGGACCGCCGAATATGACGTCTATTCCACCATCTGGATCGACCATTTGCAGAGCGCCTTTGAGCGCCTGAATTAGAACAAGAGGACAGGGGACATGAGGAGTCACGCCATGACGGAATCGGGACGCAAGACCCGGCTGACAGCCCTTGGAGGGTTGTTGGCTCTGGGGTCGATCCTGTCCGTATTTGCGGGCTGTCTGTTTGGTCCCCTGTCCATTCCTGCTGATCAGGTTGCAGAGCATTTGGGAACGCTGTTTGGATTCAATGCAGGGCAAAGCCTCGATGCGGCCATGGGGCTGGTGGTGAATGATATTCGCCTGCCTCGGGCCTGCCTGGCCTGGCTGGTCGGGGCGTCTTTGGCTGCTGCAGGAGCCGTATTCCAGGGGATTTTACAAAATCCTCTTGCCGATCCCTTCACCATTGGCGTGTCCACCGGTGCAGCATTTGGCGCCTCATTGGCCATCTTTCTGGGCGTGGCATCGCTTCCGATCTGGCTGGGCATGGGGGTATTGCCCCTGGCTGCCATGGTGGGAGCAGTCTTGGCCTTGGCAGCGGTCATTTCTCTGGGCCGTGTGGCTGGTCGCCTGCGCCGTGAAACCGTGGTTCTGGCCGGTATCGTGGTCGCAACATTCCTCTCCGCATTGATTTCCTTACTGAAATCTCTGGATGAGGAATCCGTGGCAGGTATTGTATTCTGGGTGATGGGCAGTTTTCAGGGCCGAAGCTGGGAGCATGTGGCCTTTGCCTGGCCTTATATGCTGTTCGGTGGCCTGGCGGCTGTACTTTGGGCTCGTGAGATAGATCTACTGTCTATGGGAGACTCCCAAGCCCGGTTGTTGGGGCTTGATGCTGATCGGTCACGCCTTAAATTGCTTTTGGCTGCCAGCCTGATGACAGGGGCGGCTGTTTCCGTGTCCGGTGTCATCGGCTTTGTGGGGCTGGTGGTGCCGCACCTTGTACGTCTGGTGATCGGTGCCGAGCATCGACCCCTTGTGTGTATTTCAGCTCTGGCCGGTGGCGTTGTGCTGATCTGGTCTGACGTGGCCGCCCGAACCATCCTTTCGGGCGGGCAGGAATTGCCCGTGGGAGTCATTACGGCGCTTCTGGGTGGGCCGTTCTTCTGTTTGCTGCTGCGTCGCAAAGGCGGAAAATCTTTATGATCCGCGCGACCACACTGGGCTGTGCCCATGGAGGGCGGCAAGTATTACAAGATGTAAACTTGAGTCTGCGACCTGGCGAGATTGCCGGGTTGCTGGGGCCCAACGGCAGTGGCAAGACGACTCTGATTTCAACCTTGGCAGGGATTCTGCCCCCCGTAGCGGGCAGGGTGGAGCATGGGGCGGACCTGTGCGATGTGCATGCCATGACTTCCCGTGAGCGTGCCCAGCGTATTGCCTGCGTGCCACAAAGGGCCGAGACGACATTTGCCTTGCGCTGCTCTTCGGTGGTGCTTATGGGGCGTTGGGCCTATCAGACCGGGTGGTGGGGCGGAAACGATTCCAAGGATCGGGGTGTCGCCCGGGCCTGCATGCGGCAGGCTGGGGTTGAAGCCTTGTGGGATCGGCCTGTTGATCAGATATCCGGTGGAGAGCTGCAACGGGTGCTTTTTGCCAGGGCCTTGGCCCAGGAGGCTGGAACGCTCCTGCTGGATGAACCTACGGCGAGCATGGATCTGGCTGGAACCGTGGTCCTGTTTGATCTGGTGCGTGAATTGACTCTAGAGGGTGCCTCTGCCCTGATTGCCGTTCATGACATCAATCTTGCCGCTCTGTATTGTGATCATTTGTATTTTTTGAAAGACGGACGTGTAGCTGCACATGGCTGCACTCAGGATGTATTCAATGAAGAGACTCTCAGCCACATATTCGGAACCAGAGTCATGGTGGGACCGCACCCCGGAACAGGAGTTCCTCAGGCTCATTTTGTGCCTGGCAGTACCACTTGTGCTGTTGCTCGGGACGCCGGCATTCGCTGATCCTGTAGAGATCGTGGATGGACAGGGAAGCGTCATCCGTTTGGAGGCTCCTGCCCGGCGCGTGATATGTCTGTACGGGGCCTTCAGTGAGTTGTTCGTGTCCATGGGGCAGAACGATCGCCTTGTGGCCCGAACCAAAGCCGATGCGTCGATACCGACACTGGCTCATCTCCCCTCCGTGGGGACGCACATGCGCCCGAGTCTGGAGTTGATTGTAGGGCTTCGCCCGGACGTGGTGATTCAACTCGCAGGACGCAAGGAAGCCGTGCAAACGGTGGATGCCTTGCGCAAGCACGGCCTGAATGTGGCAGTGTTTAATCCAACGACCTTTGGGGAATTGTTTGAGGCCATCAAGGCCATGGGAACGTTGGTCGGAGCGCCGGGTTCAGCACAGTTACTCATAGATAATATGACGTTGCGCTTGTCAGCTCTGGCTAACTGTTTGGAAAAATTGAAGGACAGACCACGAATTTTTTTCGAGGTGCGTTCGCCCAGCCTGTTGGCTGCGGGGAGAGGGGGCATCGTCAATGATATTATTGAACGGGCAGGAGGCGATAACGCTGTCGTGTCAGAACGCAAGATCGTACGCCTTGGTGAAGAAGGGCTGATTGGTCTGGACCCGGATGTCTATGTCGTTCAGGAAGGGGCCATGAATCGCAACCCGTTGCCACTGATCAAGCGTCCTTTATACTCACAGTTGAGAGCCGTGAAGCAGAATCGGACACTACTTGTGGACGAAAGCCTGTTTTCCAGACCCGGCCCACGCGCCGTGGATGCTGTTGAGCATCTCGCAGGTTTTCTGCATCCAGAGATAATGTGTAACCAGAAGGACCCTCAATGAATTACGGAATCCTTTATGGAGTGGGCACTGGTCCGGGTGATCCGGATTTGTTGACCCTGAAGGCTGTGAAGGTCCTGTCCAGTGTTGACAGGGTTTATGCAGCCCGCTCCAGCAAGAATACTCACTCTGTTTCCCATGGTATCGTGCGCCCCCATCTGCGCGAGGGGGTGGATGTCCAGTCACTGCCATTTCCCATGACCCGTGACAAGAATATCCTGGGTGAAGCCTGGACAGCCAATGCTCAGCGGGTTCTGGATGATCTGCGCCAAGGATTGAACGTGGCGTTTCTGACTTTGGGAGATCCCATGACGTACAGCACGTTCGGGTATCTGTGGCGAACGTTGCACGAGCTGGATGCACAGGCCCCTGTGGAAGTTGTGCCGGGGATCACTTCTTACAATGCCGCTGCGGCCGCGTCAGGAACCATCCTGGTGGAGGCCGAGGAAACTCTGGCTGTGGTGTCTGGAGCCAATGGCGGGGGAAATCTGCGCAAGGCCGCTGAAATGGCCGACAGTGTCGTGGTGCTCAAGGCCTACAAGCATTTTGACGATATCCAGCAAAGTCTGGAGGATATCGGGATGCTTAAATCATCAGTGCTTGTGTCCAACTGCGGGCAGCAGGGTGAACGGATAGCAGAGGACTGTTCAACCAATGGCGATGGTCCTCAATACTTTTCTTTGATCCTGGCCAAAAAGCCCAAAAACATCAGCTCATAAACATCTTTTCATGGATGATGTTGCAGTCCGGCGCAGTCGGTTGAACAAAAAGAGTTTTGGCTGATGTGCAAAGCACAGGGCCCGCATGGATTTCCATACGGGCCCTGCATTTACACCGGATCCCCCCCGGTCAGATTCGTATTAATCAAGCTTTTCGAAATATTCTTTTTCAGCGCCACACTTGGGGCAGACCCAATCTTCCGGAACTTTCTCCCAGGGAGTACCAGGCTCGACGCCATTTTCGATGTCGCCTTCCTCGGGATCGTAGACGTAGCCACAAGGGCATTCCCATTTGTCCATTCTATCCTCCACTCTTGTGTAGTGTTTCTGTGAATGGGAATATAATAGCTTGCCATGGAAAAAACGCAAGCTTCTGTGTGAATTGGGTTTGCCAGGCTTTTCAGTACTGAGAATTCAGAAACGCTTAATATGTAACATCTTGGTATCATTTGTTATGCGATTGTACATTTGTACAACCGCTCAAGTAAATGAGGTCGTAGATGGTCCCGAAAGGTCTAATTGCCAAAGGGACCGGAGGATACCTTGGGTGAGGAGGGGGCTGTCTGGTCTGATACATAGGCTTTGGCCCAGAGGGCGACGCTCCCGGAGTCACGGGTGACCTCCACTTTGGAAAACCCGGAAATACGCAATGCCTTGCCAAGCGAGGATGCCGTAAATCCGGTTTTATGCAGCATGAACAGGTTGCCGCGTTCCAAAGCCTTGGAATGACCATAAAGAATATCCATGGGAGTCACGGGGCCAAGGGGAGAGGTGTAAATGGCCTGATCAGGTTTGTCCTGTGCAATCAGCGCCGCAGCGGCCTGCAGATCGGGAACAGCGATCAGCGCCATGCCCTTTGGTTTCAGCACACGTTGGAATTCACCAAGGGCCTTGGTGACCTCGTGTGGAAGAAGATGCTCAAGATTATGGGATGAATAGAGGGCGTCCATGGATGCAGTGGCAACGATGCGCATATCCGTAATGGAGGCAATGAGATCGGGCCGTGCCATGGGATTGATGTCCAGCCGTACCTCGTTCCACTCAGACGAAGTAAACATGGAATGTAATCGTCCTGGTTTTTTGACGCCGCATCCGACGTGCAGTACGTACTTGCTAGGACCATTACTCATCTTGCTTATCCTGCCGAGTTAATAAGGTTTATCTCTAAGAGCGAAATCTTTGAGACCAGCGCCGCACTTCGGGCATTTGAAGTCGGCATCGACAGTGTTGAAGTCCGTCCCCTTGGGAAGGTTCATCTCAGGGTAGCCGCGTTCAGGTTTGAAGGTCCAGCCGCAATGCAGGCAGGAATACCAATCAAGTTCTTGTATTTGATCTTCAGTCATTGAAAGCTCGCAAATTGCGTGATTGTTTCCGGATCGTTATCAACACAGGCGGTGTACCACTTGGGTTGCTGCCGCGCAATGCAACTAGCGCTGCCCGTTGTCTCTGTCAATCCATCTCATCCTCCAAATACGGGCTCCAGGTGAGCTTTACGGCATGTAAGAGGCCGTGTATTTGATTTTTTATCAAGGAGCCACCCCCATGTCCAAGCCATCCTATCCACGAATGCACACCGCGGAACATATTTTGAACCAGACCATGGTTCGTGTTTTGGAGAGTGATCGTTGCTTCAGTGCTCATATCAATTCCAAGAAATCAAAATGCGATTACCATTTTGATCGAACCATGACCGATGAAGAGGCCGTTGAAGTTGAAATGCGAGTCAACGATGTCCTAGCCTCAGGCCTAGCTGTTATAGAAGAGATGATGCCCGTGAATCAAGCCGCGGAGTTGTTTAATTTGTCTCGCTTGCCGGATCCTGATGTGGATGTTGTGAGGATCGTACATGTGGGTGAGTACGATGCCTGTCCGTGCATCGGGGAGCATGTCTCCAATACTGCCGAAATTGGAGCGTTTCGCCTGGTCTCGCATTCCTGGGAAGAGGGTGTATTGCGATTGCGCTTCAAGCTTTCGGCTCCTGTTTGATTCGATAATTAATCTTTACTCATGATTGGCAGAATGTCCTGTTTTGGCGTAAGATTGGTTTTGAATTGGATATTATCACCCTGTGGAGAAGGTGAATGAATCGCATTGTTGCGACCGCGATAGTGGCAGCACTATGTTCTCTGAGTACAGCTGCCCTTGCCAACGATGGAATCAGAATCCTGTCTGGCACCTTTGAGAACGGTGTTGTGGGATTGCTGGTGCTATCGATTGTGGCTCTGATCATTCAACTCGTGATTCTTCGGTTTCGTGGATCGCTCTTGCGGCAGGCACTTAAAGAGCGCGATGAAGCCATGGATGCAATGCGTCTGAGCAAAAGGAAATATCAGGGGCTGTTTGAAATGGCACCTGTGGCGATCTTTCGTAGTTCGCTGGACGGTTCCAGATATCTGGCAGTGAATCAGGCAGGAGCCAATATGTACGGATATGAATCTGTACAGGATTTCGTCGACAACGTCAGCCCTGTGGATATCTATGCAGATTCTGAGTCCCGCCAACGGATGGTGGAAGAGCTTAAGGCCACTGGATTCATCCATAATATGGAAATACGGCTGATTCGTGTCGATGGCTCGTTTCGCGACGTGTTAATGACTGCCCGATTGTATTCTGATGAAGAATTCATCGAAGGCTGCGTTGTCGATGTGACTGACTACCGGGTCATCCAGAAGAATTTGGCAGATAAAGGCCGATTCTTACAAGCCTTGTTGGACGCCATGGCCAACCCGCTTTTCTACAAGACAACGGATGGGAAGTATCAGTTGGTCAATGAATCCTTCCTGCGCATGCTCGATACCACTTCCGAGGCCATTCTTGGCAAGACCGTGTACGATGTTTCTCCCCCGGACAAAGCTGCGATCTATCATGAAATGGATGAGGCCCTGTTCCAGGCTCAAGGACAGGCCCAGCAGCGCTATGAGTCTGTCGTTGTTGGTGCCTCAGGCCATCGTGACGTGGTTTTCAGCAAGCAGACAGTGCTGGATGACCACGGGCGGGTTGAAGGCCTTATGGGTGTCATTACCGACATTACCCGGATCAAACGTCAGGAGCGACAGATCGACGCGCAGAGGGCTCAACTCAAGACCCTGTTCGAGTCGGCTTCGGAACTCATCTTTTTCAAGGATACAGACGGTGTTTATCTTGGCTGCAACGAAAAATACGCCGGGAGCACGGGGCTACACCCTGACGATGTCATCGGCAAAACAGATTTTGAAATTTATCCCAAGGGGTTCGCTGAACAGATTGTTGCCAAAGATAAAATCGTACTGGAGACTCTGGCCCCTCTGAGCTACGAAACAAAGAGTTTTTTCAGCAAGGACCCAATCCTGGTTGAAATGGTCAAAGCCCCCATGATCAGTGCTAAGGGAGAAGTTCTCGGCGTGCTGGGGGTGGGACGGGACATCACTGAACGCAAGAAGCTCGAGCTGGCCTTGCAGAGCGCTGAAGAGCGCTATCGTACCATCTTCGAAAATGCGACAGAAGGTATCTTTACTGCTACGCCCCATGGTCGATATCTCAATGCCAATGCCGCCATGGGCAGATTGTTTGGGTTTGACTCGGCAGAAGCCCTCATGCGTGAGGTCAACGATATAGGCATGGAGTTGTATGAAAACCCTCAGGACAGAATTGTTTTGATGGACCGGGTACGTACGGAGAAGTCCGTGGCTGGTTTCCAAGCGAGCTGCTTGCGCCGAGACGGTTCGAAGTTTTGGATTGAACTTCATGTCCGTGGTGTTTTTTCTGGGGATAACACCTTGCATTTTATCGAAGGTGTCGCCACGGATGCCAGTGAGCGCAAGGCCTCTGAACATGAACTGCGCCGCAAGGCTGCTACGGATTCATTGACCGGACTGCCCAATCGCGAACAGCTTCGTCAAACCTGTCGCCATATGCTGGCTCAGGCCAAACGCTCTGGTGAGCAGGTGGGTATTCTCTTCATTGATCTGGATGGTTTCAAGGAGATCAATGACACTTACGGCCATTTGGCGGGGGATGATCTCCTTGTCCAGGTGTCTGATCGCCTGCGTTGGCGGCTGCGGCAATCCGATGTTGCGGCCAGACTCGGAGGCGATGAATTCGCGGTGTTGCTCTGGAATGTCCGAGGGATCAAGACCGTAAGCACGCTGGGACAGACCTTTGTGGAGACTCTCACAGGGGATTATCAATGCGCAGGGCAGGCGTGCCGAATTTCTGCCAGTATTGGTGCCAGTGTCTATCCTGACCATGGAACTTCCGTCGACGATCTTCTTGAAAAGGCTGACCAAGCGATGTATTCGGTCAAGAAGGCTGGGAAAAACAGTTTTCGCCTTGCTGATAGCTCCATGGAAACCGATCTCTCTGGAGAGGAACATCTCTCCAAGGAAGCTGACTAGATGATCTCGTTGTACAAGAGCCTACGCGACCCAGTGAGTGGTTTGACGCACCTGTTGGGTGCTCTTCTGGCTATTGTCGGTCTGGTGCTCCTGCTGGTTGAATCCTCGTCACCGGTCAAGCCGTGGCATCTCGTTACCTTTTCAGTGTTCGGGGCCACGATGATCGGTCTGTATGTGGCCAGTACCTGCTATCACCTGATTCCCTACGACGAAAAACGAACGCCCCGATTGCGCAAACTGGATCATATCATGATTTTTTTCATGATTGCAGGGACATATACGCCCATCTGTCTGATCCCTATCCGGGGTGCCTGGGGTTGGAGTTTGTTTGGAACAGTCTGGGGGCTGGCCCTGGTTGGTCTGATACTGAAACTGTTCTGGATGAATGCTCCGCGCTGGCTGTCTACAGCAAATTATCTGCTCATGGGATGGCTTGTGGTGGTCGGTGTCTATCCGTTGTTCCAAACACTGCCACCCGCAGCTCTGGGCTGGTTGCTGGCAGGTGGACTCTTTTATACGATCGGCGGAGTCATTTATGCTTTGAAGAGGCCTGATCCCTGGCCCAAGTATTTTGGATTTCATGAAATTTTTCACATCTTTGTGATGATGGGGACCTTTTCCCATTTCTGGGTGATGTACCGCTATGTGACCCGTTTCGCCTAAGCATGCCTCCATGCCTCTGATGGATTATCCTGTTCAATTATCCATTCTCACACTACGCGAGTTTCCAGCATGACCGATTACGACGCTTTCAAAGACCTGATTGAAAATCAAATTCCATATAACAAATACGTCGGCATGAAGCTTCTTGCCCTGGAACCGGGGATGTGCAAGCTGTGCATCCCGTATTCAGATAATTTGGTCGGTGACGCACGGCGCAAGGCGATTCATGGAGGGGTCATCTCCACCCTTGTGGATACGTGCGGTGGATTTACTGTCTGGGCGGCTTCGGGGATAGCCGACCGTATTTCCACCATTGATTTGAGGGTGGATTATCTCAAGCCCGCCATTGGCTGCGACTTGGTGGCCGAAGGGCATATCAAGCTCCATGGCAACCGCGTGGGCAATGCCCACGTTCAAGTCTATGCCAAAGGCGAGCCTCAGAGCGTACTGGCCGAAGGGCGGGCCGTATACAATATCCGCAAGGCAAGAAAACATTGAGAATGTAATTTCCTGAATATTGAGCCATAAATACAAGCAAAAGGCCCGCCATCCGTGAGGACAGCGGGCCTTTATCGTAGGTCTGAACAAGTGGAGGCGTTGCTCTACTTGATAAACAGCATTTCCTGATAGGAAGGCAAGGGCCACAGGTCGTCGGCCACAACCTCTTCCAGCTGGTCTGCAAAGCTGCGGACCTTCAGCATGGCAGGCAGAACCTTGTCGCACATGAATGCAGCATGGGCCTTCATGGTTTTATGATCCTTTTCGGTCAGCTTCTCCAGTTCGGCCATGGCAGCTTTGAGGCCGCGAGTCTTGGCGGTCACGTCTTCCAGGGCAATCATCTCGTAATCCATACCGATAGCCTTCATGCTGGCGCAGGTGTCAGCCAGCTGCCCCATGTAACGCAGGGCTGCAGGCAGAATGGTGGTCTTGGCCATCTTGACGCACAAGAGGGCTTCGGTGACCAAGGCCTGGATGTACTGCTCGAAGTAGACTTCCTCACGGCTTTCCAGCTCGCGGGGGGAGAGGACCTTGTATTTGTCGAACATCGCCACCACTTCTTTCTTGGTGATGATGGGCAGAGCTTCCACAGAGGTCTTCAGGTTGGGCAGACCACGCTTCTTGGCTTCTTTCTGCCAGGCGTCAGCATAACCGTCACCATTAAAGATGATGGAACCACATTCCTTCATGATTGATTGCAGGAGCTTCTGTACCGCCGCGCTGAGTTTCTTGGGGTCACCCTTGGTCTTGGCTTCCAGTTCGGTGGCAATATAGTCCAGAGATTCAGACATGATGGTATTCAGAGCAACCTGAGGGCCAGCGATGGACAGGTTGGAACCAACAGCGCGGAACTCGAAACGGTTGCCGGTAAAAGCGAAGGGGCTGGTGCGGTTGCGGTCTCCAGCGTCCATGGGCAGCGGGGGCAGGGTGTCGACACCCACGGTGAGCATGCCCTTGGTCTTGCAGGAACTGCATTTGCCGGTTTTGATCTGTTCGAAGATGTCGGCCAACTGTTCACCGAGGTAGACGGACAGAATCGCCGGAGGAGCCTCATTGGCACCCAGACGATGGTCGTTACCAGCTGTGGCGACAACGGCGCGCAGCAAGTCGCCATGCTTGTAGACGGCGCGAATGGCGGCGGCGCAGAACACCAGGAACTGCATGTTCTCATGTGGGGTATCACCGGGATCAAACAGGGAGCCCAAGGACTTGTTGCCGATGGAATAGTTCAGGTGCTTGCCGGAGCCGTTAATGCCTGCAAAGGGTTTTTCATGCAGCAGGCAGGCCATACCATAGCGTTTGGCGACCTTTTTCAAGGTGGTCATGATGATCTGGTTGTGATCTGTGGCCAGGTTAGCTTGCTCGTACAGCGGGGCAATTTCGAACTGACCGGGGGCCACCTCGTTGTGACGGGTTTTGACCGGGACGCCAAGCTTGTATAACTCGCGTTCAGCCTCGAACATGAAAGACAACACACGATTGGGAATGGCACCAAAGTAATGGTCATCCAATTCCTGGCCTTTGGCGGGTTTGGCACCAAAGAGGGTGCGGCCAGTCAGCATCAGGTCAGGACGGGCGAAATAGAAATTGCGATCAACCAGGAAGTACTCTTGCTCGGGACCAGCGTATGAATTGACCCGTTCGCCAGTATCATGTCCAAACAGCCTCAAAACGCGCTGAGCCTGTTCGTCAATGGCTTGATTGGAGCGCAGCAGAGGGGTCTTCTTGTCCAGAGCTTCACCAGTCCAGGAAACGAACGCAGTGGGAATGCACAGGAATGTCCCGTTAGGATTCTCGGTGATATAGGCAGGGTTGGTTACATCCCAGGCGGTGTAGCCTCGGGCTTCGAAAGTGGCGCGCAGGCCGCCAGACGGGAAGCTGGAGGCATCGGGCTCGCCCTGAATCAGCAGCTTGCCCGAGAATTCGGCCATGGCACCGCCCTTACCGTCGGGCTCCAAAAAGCCGTCGTGCTTTTCTGCGGTCAGGCCGGTCAGCGGATAGAACACGTGGGTATAGTGAGTTGCACCTTTGGATACGGCCCAATCTCTCATGGCTGCAGCCACGGTGTCGGCAATGGAGGGGTCGAGTTGCTGACCATTATCAACAGTCTTTTTCAAAGATTTGAAAATGGACTTGGGCAACCGCTCTTCCATGACCTTCATGCTGAACACATTGCAACCGAAAATTTCGCTGGCGCTGGTCTCGGTGAAGTCCAGGGGGGCGTGGGTCGGTCGATAGCTGGTGACCGCTTTAATGGCGTCCTGACGGGACTGGTAACCGCTCATGAAGTTTCTCCTTGCACTAATGTTTCAACTGCTTGTGGCTCAGTGGGCCGATAAGGGCAATGATATATTTTAACAATCAACTGGATCCCCTTATAACAAGCGCTGTGCCACAGCAAAAATATCTCAAGATTTCAAACGAATATCATTGAACTCTCATTGAGGGTATATTTTTTATTTTACATTTTTGGATAATTCAACTTGTTTGATCAGCCAAAAAAGTACGTTTTTGTAGAATGAGCATTAGCGGTAGGGGCGAGAGAGCATGAGGAAAGAAAATAAAAATGACTGAATATGCAACATCAAAATTAGCCCAATTGTTAGCTCCCTGCAACGGCAGAGCTCTCATTAACAATGCTATGAAGGTAGGGAAAGTCCAAAATGATAACTAGCGCCAGGTCGCTTTAGAATTGATAGGCTCCGGAATTGAGATTCCAAAGCGCTTGAGTTGAGCTTCGTTAAAAACAAAAAGTCCCTGCCGGTCCATAATGTACATCATATTTCTTGGGACAATCTTGTCCTCCAGGATTGATGCCACCATTTTTGCAACTTGGGCGCCATGAGCCTTGGCATCCAAAGTATATGCCCCAACCGCTCCTTCTGGGAACACCGTATAATCCTGATTGGTGAAGAACGGGACATCGCTATTTTTCGAGGTCCATCTAATGAGGTCTTCCACATCTATATACCCACCAGATTTAACTTTGATGGAATGAAATGTAGGGGACACTATCAGGTCAAATTCGGCTTGCTGCTTGATCGTGTTTTGCCATTCATTCCAGTCTGATACGATCTTGTATTCCACATGCATGCCACTGACGGAGATTTCCGTGCGGTCCTTGAAAGTGACGTTGATGATCGACGTAGAGGACTGACTACTGTCCATCAAGACAAGTGCTCTTTGAGCTTTGGGCAATATCTCCCGTAAATACCTTAGCCAGGGAATCAAAGGGGTGCGCTCCAAGACGCCTGTGATGTTTTTTGGTGAAACATCGAAATAATTACGGGGATTATTATTTATGCCAAAGAAAACGACAGGGGTGTAGGTGTTGGCAAACCGTTTTCCCAAGAAGCGCAAGGCATTGTCATCACCCAATATGACGAGATCGGGCTTTATCTCCTGATACATTTCCCAGGCACGGTCTGCCTGTTCTTGAAATTTCTCTGGGGCAATGCGCTTTGTGTCCATATAAAAGGTGTGGAATTCATAATTATTTCGTAGATTTTCCCTAATTCCTTCTTCGCATAGCCGAGTCCACTCCAACACCGGGTGATAGCTTTCGATAATCAGTATCTGGTTGTTGGTTTCCGCATATGCTGAAATGACGAAAAATAAGGACATCAACAGGGTCACTACAGCAACATAAAATTGTCTCATATTTAATCAATACCAGATTCAGGATACCCCAACCAGTTTTTAATTAGGTAAGATGCACTGATCGTCATAAGAAAAGTATAATAATATCATGTTATTATTCATGCTTAGACATTTTGGTTATTCAGCAGGTCTGTTTCATCCAGATAATGCATCACCCGTGTCACTTCGCCTGCGGCCATGGTCCCGCCAAGAGAAATAGCGACGGCACAGGCTTCGAGGATTTCATCCTGTGTCGCCCCCAGTTCAATGGCATAATCAAGTTGGTAAATGATACAGGCCCGGCATCTGCCCACAAGCGCTGCAACCATTGCCATCAGACGTTTTTCCTTTCCTGTCAGTGCGCCATCCTTATAGGTTTCCGCAGGCAGTTCATCATAAGCGGCAGCGATCTCGGGCATCAATTTCTTGTATAGCTCGAATCCATTGGCAATACTCTGTTTCAATTCAACTTGGCTTTCGATCATTGTTCTCTCCTTGTTTGAGGTGAAACATCATGGTCACATTCAAGACATTCGACAAACGAATCTAATTCATAGTATCCATAAGAATGTTTGATGGAAAAGATTCACACCTGCTGTCACCGGATTTATTGCGAACCTTTGTTGCAGCCACGGACTCGGGCAGTTTCACTGGTGCCGCGCGCCTTGTGAACAGGACACAATCCGCAGTGAGCATGCAGATCAAAAGACTTGAGGATGAACTTGGCTGCGTATTTTTTGAGCGACGAGCCCGGGGTGTGGTGCTGACTGCGGACGGAGAAACGCTGTATCGCTATGCGTTGCGTATCCTGAGGCTCTATGATGAGGCTGCGGCTTCATTGAGTGCGCCAGAAACCAAAGGGGTCATACGTTTTGGAACGCCAGAAGATTACGCATCAACCCATCTGCCAGTGATTCTCAAGCGTTTTGCCGAGGTGTTCCCTCTTGTACGTGTGGATGTTCTTTGTGACACCAGCCCTCGGCTTCTGGAGGCATTGACGGCGGGAGAGTTGGATCTTTGCTTGTGCACATCGTCTCATGGGCTGGAGGGTGGGAGGTCCGTAGGAAAGATGGCTCTGTGCTGGATAGGTCCTGAGCGGGGATTCTCTCAAAGTGATGAACCACTGCCCCTGGCCGTTTTTCACGAGGGCTGTACCTATCGCCGGTGGGCTTTGGAAGCACTTGAAAAGGCCAAGGTAAACTACCGCATTGCCTATGCCAGTCCTGGCGTTGCAGGTGTGTTGGCGGCAGTCCGAGCCGGACTGGCCGTTGCGCCATTGACACGCAGCATCGTTGCTCCTGGCTGCAGAATCTATGGCAACGCCGAGGGAATGCCCCCTTTACCGGCCGTGACCATGAGCCTGCACCTCAGCGCAGGAGCTCAACCTGAAATCGTAGATAGATTTGCCAGCCACGTCACCGAGGCCATCCGCGAAACAAAGGAGCTTGTCCTCTAATTGGTCTGTGTCATGATGACGAACTGCACAAAACCTACAAAAATGTAACCCCGGACAGGTTGACGCTGACCGGGGTAGTTTTTCAAGAATATGTGACCAAAAATCATGATTGTAGAGCCGCAAACAGTCCCTTAGCTGCATTTTTGGCATCCTGACCAATGACAACAAGAAAACGCTCGCCAGTATCTGCGTCTGCAGGAGTAAGACTGTAAGACCCCGGAACGTATTGAAACACTTCGGGAGCACTGGCATCGATAAAATCGACGACACCCTTAACGCGTAGGATATGCGAGGGGAGGGATTCGGCCTGATGCGAAAATTGGGCACGGTCCAGGGGAGCATCAAAGGAAATGACGGCGCTGGAAATGTCGTCCTGCTGATGGGAAGGAGCTTTGCCCATGGGAAAAAGCTGAGGAGCAGGGCGGGAGGCGCGTTGTCTGAAATTAACGCCGTAGAGCATGGCGGGTGAGATGTCGCCGTGCATCGTGTGATGCATGGGGGCTGACGGATTCAACTCTCGCACCAGAGCGCAGAGTGCATTCTGGTCAGCCTCGTTGGCCTGATCGATCTTGTTCAGCAGCAGAACATCGGCCAGCCGGACCTGGCTTCGCGCCACCTCATGGTTTGCCAGGGCATTGGGAGCATTCACTGCGTCCAATATCGTGGTCACCGAGGCAAAGTCCAACATATCGTCCAAATCGGCGATTTCCTGCAACAGATTCGATGGGTTGGCCAATCCTGTCGTTTCAAGAACAACAAAGTCGGGTTGAAATTCTGATAGAATATCGGCCAGAGCAAGGCGCAGGCTACCCGCCAAAGTGCAGCACACACAGCCTTCGTCCACTTCCGTAACCGCAAAATGCTGACCGAGAAGTTTCCCATCCAGACCTTTTTGGCCAATCTCATTCTGAATAACGGCGACAAAACCGCCTTTGGATGCTTGATTTTCGATGAATCGTGCCAGAAACGAGGTCTTTCCCGCCCCCAGGAATCCAGTCAGAACGATCAGTCTCGGCTTGTCGGTGATGCCCATGGTGCGTTTGTCAAAGCTGTTTTTTGCTCCGGGAATGTTCGGGTCCCACCAGGGGGCGTTCGCAAAGGCCTCTGGGATGGGCGATGGCGCCTTCCAGACCAGTTCAGCTTGCCCATCTCCATCAGGAACCGGCAAAGGCTCTTCAAAGGAATATCCCAGACTGAGATTGAGGATATGGGCCGTATCGCTTTGTTCCCAACGCAACGGCAGGCCCGCTCCATACACACGACAGGTTCCAAGGCCCGTGTATTGCTCTAAACGATCCGGGCTAACGCCAAGACAATAGCTGGCCGAGGCAGCAAGAGCTTGAAACAAAGGCCAGGCTGTCTCCCAGCAGGGCAGATTCTGATCCACACCACCAGGTTCGATCGCTTGAACCGGTCCCTCCGGGGTCTGGACCACAAGTCCATCCAGAGAACGTATCTCGTCGCAATTGACTGCAGTGAGAGTCAAACATATTCCCGACGTGTCGGGGACATACGTCGATTCAAGCCGGGCAATTCCAAACAGAGCGCGCAAATCGTCGTGCTGAGTAAAGTCTCGCACACGATCCAAATAGTCCCTGCCATGGGCGATGATGCCCGCCTGCACGCTGTAGGACTCTATCACCTCTTCCGTTGGGTCAGGGAAATAATACAATCGAAATGCTGCCCGGCCCACATTGTCACTCATGGACGCGGACTCGGCTTCAAGACCGAACACGCCGGACTTACCTGTGACGCGCACTGTCAATCCGTTCTGAGTGGCTGAACAATCGCGCATGCCTCGCCACCCGAGACGGTGGCGCACACCGGGGATGAAATTCGTGCGAGCCATCAGCGCCCGTGGCAACTCTGCGGCAGCGACTTCGGGATCTTCCAGAACTGCGGGGGGCAGCAGTGTTTGTAATTTTGTCTGCACGATGAATACTCCGGGGTGGCCGACCACCCAACAATCTGGGTGGCCGACCTATACGGATGGTGGTGTTGATTATCCGAAGGTGATGGTGTCACCGTTGCCGAGATAGGCCTTATCCTTGGAACGATACTGCGCCGTGCCTTCAATCACCGGGTACCCGGCGGTGATGAACTTCTTGGCGCAGAGCACACCGGTGCAATGGTTGCAGCCAATGCGCTCGAATCCATACTTGCCCAGTGAAATCACCAGGTCATCGTACTTGGGATCCCAGTCGTCGAAGGGCGAGATGTGCAGGCCTCCGTAGATGCCGTGGCAATTGTCATTTTCGTATTTGATCTCGTTGTAGGCCGTTTCCGCAAAGCGGATAATGCCCTGGTGGCAGCAGCCGGTCACGCTGACCAGCCCCTTGTCCGCCACGTTGAAGTACAACGATTGCTCGCCGTACACGCGACAGATAATGGGAATGGCGAAGACATAACTGGACATGCCGGGGATGATCTTCTGCAGACCGGGTTTGACGGTGATGAGTTTGCCTTTATGTCCGCAATCCTTGATGTATTGCAGGCCCTCGGGGTAGAAGCCCTCGGGGATATAGATGGTGATCTCGGGGTCGTACTTCAGGGTGACGGGCAACCCCCAGTAATGGTCGAAGTGCTCATGCGAGAAGAACAGAGCTTCGATCTCCTTGTTTTCCAGCATCTTGTCGATGCCTTCACGCTTGAAGCACTCTTCGGTCCACTTATAGGACCAGCCGGAGTCGAGCAGGAACTTGCGCTTGGCACCGTCCATTTGCTCCAGTTCGATCAGAGCGGCATAGCCACCGGCATTGTCCACGTTCACGCAGTTGGCTTCGATGATCTTCCAAGCCTCATCCAGACGGTCGGGGAGCAGATGCTTGATCTTGGCCATGCCGTCTTCATAAGACCCCTTGCCCAGCCCCTTGCCGTTACCAAATGGCGGCCAGTTATAGTCATACTGGTTCACGAGCAAACCGCCCGCGCCCTTGATGTCGCCCATGAGGACGGCATTTTCGAACCAGCTGGTCTCCGAGATGTTGGTGACCTTGATGCTCTTGCACACGCCAATGTCGGCCATTTTGCGCTCGGCCTTCTGGAAATGGCTCTTGCGCATGGGAGAGTATGAATACAGCCCCATGGCCCCCAACAGACCAATACCCACGCCAGTGGCGGCCCCCTTCAGGAAGTCACGACGCTTGATGTTGTCAGACATGCGAGTCTCCTGTTCCGGGCTACTTGCCGGGGATGATGTTAACGGCGGCGTACACCGCGGGCAGCGCCCAGACAGTGACGAAGTAGAAGGCCACACCCATTGCCACACCAGCACCCAGGCCCACGCCGAACTTGGAGTTCAGGCGCACATCCTCGATGGCGGCAAGCTTGGCGGCGTGATCAGCCTCGATTTCCTCAACAGTCTTGGGAACCATCTTCCATGCCGGCCAGTTATCCATGAACCAATGATGCACCAGCCAGATATTGACCAGCCAGATCATGGGAATCATGGGGAACTGTTGCGGATGCGAAAAGCCCTTCTGGGTGCCCAGGAAGTCATGCGACGTCTTGTAGTAGACGATGTACAGCGCAATGGCGCCAACGGTCGTGGCAATGGTGCGCAGCAGCACGTTGACAGGCAGGGAATACTTCTTGGGCCAGTTGTCGCAATAGAAGGTTACGAACAGGGCAGGCACCAGGAAGAAGATGGCCATTTCACCCACGTGCAGCCAACGCCAGTCAGGTGCAAAGGCTCGGCGGGTACCACGGATGGCTTCGCCCCAGGTCAGTTCCTGCGCAAAATACAGGAAGAAGTGCATAGCCAGGGCAATGGCGATGATGCCGAAGAAAGCGGCAAAGCGCCTTGCCCAATCGTTTTTGATCAGACTGAAGGGATAGCGTTCCCAGATGGTCTCCACCAGCCAGACCACCACCGTACAGCACATGATCCAGGACACGTGGAAATTGCCCGAAACCGTGTTGGCGAACTGCTCCCAGTAGGGCGGAGCAATGGAGGTGAAGTACTGCCAGGGATGATACAGGATGCCCATGTGCGGGTGCATGGTCACGAAGTAGACCACTGTGGACAGGAAGAAGGTCATGATCAGAATGGAGAAGCCTTTGCCAGGCTGCTTCATCTTTTCCCACGGGGCTTCTTCAAAGGCCACGACCCAGGCCGGTGACAGCCAGGACGCGATGGCAGCAAACATCAAGATCGCCAACGAGGCATACTCGATGGCGAAAAAGCTTGTAATACCAGGGAGTTTCTCAAGCTGTTCGGGGTTGAAGTAGGCCAATCCGTAGTTGCCCATCAGGCCTTCGAAAAAGCCCTTGATGAGTCCTACCAGGATGACCGTGGAAACCAGAGTCAGCACCACGCCTTTTGTGAGCGGGTGGGTGTTCTCCAGCCACTTGCGTTTGAAGGGCCAGAAGTTGAAGATGTAGACCATCCAGATCATCATGATCAGCCACCAACGGCAGTACATGTAGCCCACATACGGGGTATACATGCGCATCAAGCCGCGTGGGTCCTGGAAGATCCACCACGTGAGATAGAAAACACCGAGCGTCAGCGCCAAGCTTACCAAGGCGGGGATTGGCCCCGACCAACGCTTGACGAGCTTTCGCTCCTCCAAGTATCCTTCACCGTACCGTTCCATAAAAACCTCCTCTTCGGAAGGTGGTTGCCGGGTGCAGGGGCCTCACCCCCCGCGCCTGGCCTTCGGTTACTGCCCGGGTGCCCTCGGCCCTCCTGCTGCTGCCATGGCTTCATACACGGCGGTCAGCAGTTTTGTGCGGTCGGGGGAATCCGGGTCCAGCCCCAGCCTCTCTGCTTCCATCTGAAGCATTTCAGGGGGGAAATCCCCGGCAATGGCTTCCAACTCCGCAGACAGGTCCACCTGATCTGTCTGACTATTGGTTTCCTTGCCGGTGGCCGTGTCAGCAATGCGCTGTCCGGCCTTGACTGCTCCCCGAAAGAGCTGTCTGCGCGTCAGGATCGTCATGCGTCCTCTCCGCCGTTTTGCTCAGCCCGCTCTCGTAGCGCGCGATACACCACATCCGTCATGGTGATATTTTCACGTTCCTCAAGGATACTGCACATCCTGAGAAAGAAATTTTCCGTGATGGCTTTGGCCCATTCCTCGTCGCGGGCCCGCAGGGCGTGCAAAAGCTTGATGTGATCGGCAAAGATGGCCTCGCGTTCTTCACGCTCAAGGGTAAAGAAGATGTCGTAGGCGGCCATGTCGCAGGAGCAGATCTGCTCCACAGTGCGTACCAGGAAATCATTGCCCGTACCCATTGCCATGAGCCGGAAATAGGTCAGGCTTTCGTTCCAGACGAGTTCAGGAGATTTCTGAAAGATACTGCGTGAAATATCCACGCTACAGCGCTTGAGTTCGTCCAGTTGCCGTTCGCCGATATGACTTGCGGCGTGTTCGGCGACCATGGGCAGCAGCATGTAAGCAGCCTCCAGCTGATCGGCCACGACCTTTTCGGGACTGAGGGTGATATCGAGAGGGTTATCCTGAAGCCCGGAGATACGGACCCGCAGGTAGCAGCCGCTTCCTGGTCGAATTTTCAACAGGCCGCGGGCCTCCAGAGAATGCAGGATGCCGTGCAGGGTGTTGCGGCTCACACCCAGCTTCGTCGCCAGCTTACGCTCGGACGGCAGACGATCTCCGGCTTTGAGTTCCAGATCCATGATGATCTGACCAAGTTGCTTGAGCGCCTGTTCCTTCTTGCTCATCCCACACCTCTGTGCTTTTTTCAGCACGTATTGGAGTTACCAATTAGCGAGAGTTTGAACACAATGACAAATACTATTCAATTTTGTTCTGAACTTAGGCCACAATAGGGGTTTTTTTAGACCGATTCCAGTATTGGTTGAGCCAATCAAACAAAAAGTGCGCTGACTAGTTGGTCAGTCCACACAGGGTGAAAAGCGAAGGAAGCAAGGCTATTACTTGGTCGCGAGGAAAAAAAGAGAATGCAAGGAAGAGGAAACAGAGAGAATCATGCGTCAGCTATAGACAAAAATGGCGACACGATTCCAACAACCTGATCATCAAAAATGATCAGAGTCTGTGGGTTTGAAAGAAGAAGCTGGACAGAGAGGGCTACGAGCTTGAAGAGCGCGTACGGGTATTGCGACGCCAGGTGCGCGTGGCGGAATTCAGGGTGCCCAGGATGGATTCAAAGGCTTCAGATCCAAGCCCAGTGAACCGGTTCGGCTCGGTGGAACAAAGAATGACCACCGTGCGAAGCACCTTGCGTTCATAAAAAGGCTTGGCAAAATACGAGCGAATGCCCCGAGGGATGAACAAGGCCCAGTCGATGGGTTTGATGCTGTCCATGGTGTCATCGACCACAAGATGGTCCAGCCCAAAACGCACGATATCCTCGGCCACAGTGCCTTTGTAGGAGAATTCCTCTCCTGTTGTCATACCTTCCAGCACCTCACCCGCACCGTAAACAATGACCTTGTTCTTACGAATATGAATGTCGGAGAGCATTATGGCGTCGCAATTTTCCTGAATAAGTGGATGATCCATCAGTCGATCCAACATGGTGGACAGATCAGGAGCGTCTTTCAGCAACTCCTTGGACAGACAATCCATATCTCCGGGCCCACACTGGGATATGGCGGAGGGTTCGGCCCTGTGCTGCTGTTTCTGTTCGACGGGAATGATGGAGATCCTGACCAATGCCCGTTGTTTCCAGCCCACATAGCGCAGGGTGCTGTCGGCCATAAAGGTGTCGCCTTGCACGTTTTTGAACTCCAGCCTACCGCTCCAGGAGTGCTCAAAGGGCAAATCATCCAGGATACGATCAACGGCCTTGGTCACGGAGGACGGGTACAGGCTTGCAAACTCGGGGCGCTTGCCCCCCATGGAGCGGGGCAAACCGAACTGGTCGCGAGCAGCGGCATTAGCCTGTTTCAGCCGGCGTGTCTTGAAGTCCACCAGCATCACGGGAGTGGGGACATTATCGATGCGCAGCCGCGCCTTGTTGTCGCTTTGCTGAATACCCTGAATCACCTCAACGGTATCGCTGATGTCCAGGCAATAGCCATAATAATAGCGAGGGTCGGAGGTGTTGACCGCACCAGTAAGCTTGAGCCACATCACGCCGCCGGACGGGGCATGGACACGGAAAACAGTGGCCATGGTGCGACCTTCCTTCACGGCATCCATGAAGGCGTCCAGCAGATGAGCATCTTCAGGCAGCAGGAGTTGCTTGCGAAAATTCTTGTTCTTCAAAAAAAGGCGGGCGTCCTCACCCAGAGGTGCGAGAGGGTAGTCGTTGAGGAATTCGATACGCGACTTGGCGATTTCAATACGCCAGAGAAGCGCCGGGAAATCGCCCACAAAGCTCTGAAGATCTTCGATGGGAATATTCCGGCCCCTGCTTTGGGTAATTGTCTTTGAGTCGCGCATATAGTGATTCTCCTGCAACAGCATCAAATAGTGGAATTGCCCTGAGGGGTCAACAGGGCTTGAGCTTTGACCCGTGTTCGTTGCACCTCAGCCGCAAGAGCCACCAGGGGGGATGAATTCCTCCCTGCATGATGCAAAGCATTTTCGTTTATGACGACGTGTGCTATATTTTGATCAAAATATCTGATTATTCGAAAAAAAAATACGGAATATTTTGTTTTTATCTTTACTCCCTTGAATCCTCGTGAAATTATTCTCATGAATATTACAATGAAGCCACAGTGAGATAATAGTATGAATTCCAAGAGTGAAATGAATCTGGACGATGTCGCTCCCCAGAATATCTGGGAGCGCCGCCTGCTTTTCGATAGGCAAGACTATGAGCTTTTGCGCATCGTAAACGATGTGCTGGAACGTGGAGGCTACGCAGGCTGGAAAAAACTCCTGGCGCCGTATCTCCATCCCAATGGTATCAAGGAAATGGCCACCACCTTTGGCCTGCGCATCGCTTACTCGGTCGTCAACCTTCTCGGTTCTCTGGAGTCGGGTGAGGCCGTTGAACGACTGGCAGCACTGCGAACCCTGCGTGACGAAATTCTGACCGCGCCTCAAAGCGCCATGCGCTACAATACGTCACGAGTTCTGCTTCAGATCATGAAAGAGCTTGTGCGTTCCAAGGGAAATGATCTCAAGCAGTTGCAGCTTGCCCACGACTTCCGGCTCTGTGTTTCGGGCAAGCCCCGCATGATTCGTGACCAGTTGGAGAAATACCACCTGCTTGAGATGCACGAGGACCGGAAGCAGCTGGCTTTTGATGACCACGTGCACGATGCCTATAGCAAGGGACGCAAGACACCTTCGCATCTGGTGATGGATGCATGGATCAAGGGACTGCGCAAAGTGACCCTGATCTATTACAATCACATTCCCACGAAAGTGGCTTGGGAAGTCCTGAATGCGGCTGAAATCATGGGGCTTTCCGTGCGCATCTGCGTCGAATTACGTGCCCGGCACATGGGGCGCTATGTGAAGCTGCTCTGGACGCCTCGGGACCTGACGGAAGCCGAAGATTTCATGGGGTTCCTGAAAACCTCCTCGGTGCAGGAACTGATGCGCAAGGGTCGGGAAGTCTCTACTTTCCAACAGAAATATGTGTGGCGTCTTGTGGACAAATTCAACAAGACACTGCGCTTCGAGATGGCTCGCAAAGAGGGCGTTGACGTCCCCGAAATCGATCTCAACGCTTTTTCCCGCTTCCTCGGCGCTGGTCAACCATCGGTTGACCAGCTGGCCAACTATCTCTCGTTGCTGATGGGCACTGAATTTCACGACCAGCTGGACTCTGAGTATCTTCTGTCCACATGGCTGGCCCCGACGGCAAACCCGGACATCCCCAACCCTTTTGTGCCTTCCGAAGATGAAGATGTGCCCGAACTTCTGCGCCATACCCCGGCCTCATTGACCAAAATGCTTGGGAGCATCCATCCTCACAATTGGATTACCCTGGACCCCGAAGGCCTTGATCTTGCTGATATGACCATCGTGCTGGCGGAGTGCAATGCCGCGGTAACCCACTTGGAAACCCTGAATCTTCGAGCTCACGCTACCGGTTCCGGGGATATTTACCGGCAGGCAATTAAGCTGCAAGAGATGCTCAACTCCGCCAATGCCATCCGCTGCAAACGTTTTTTGAACAAGGTCATGGACGACCTGCGGGACGGCACGGCACCGCAAAAAGAGCAAAAGCGGGAACGCCTGCTGAAGCTACGCGAAAAACTGCATGATTTCTATGGGTTGTACCGCAAGAGGCCCCTGCGCTCACGTGCGGGAACGGATTCCACGGGCAAATCCACCTTGCGCCACGGGATGGGCATCGTGGTGGCGGAAACACTGCCGCCCCGCGCCCAACGCTGTATCCGCAAGAGCAAAGACGGAAGGCACGAAGCACTCCCGCTCTTCCTGAGCGTCAAGCAGCAGGTGACCTACAGCCCTCGTCCCTCGCCTTCCCGGTTGGATGCCTTACTGCAACGCCTTCCCGGCGGGCGTCTATTGACATCAGATACCTCTCGTTGCTGGCTCAAGGGGCGATACAGCCTGCCTCGCCATGGAAAAGGCAACCTTCATGCCCTGGGGGGAAAGGTAAACCAACCCCCTGTGGAAACGTCCCCCACACAGACCAAAGGCGGACGCCCACGACTGCAATGGAGCTATTTAAACAGCAAACTGAAGAACAGCCTCAAGATTTTGCTGGGGTTGCTCCCGGCTGCGGCGTCCTTCTATTTTACAAAGGACTGGTGGCTGCTGGCCTGGTTCGGTGCTCTGATCTGGTTCACCATCACGGGCTTTCGCAATATCATCCAGTCCGTTCTGGGCTGTGGCGGTTTGCGCCGCTCCCGGCTCCTGAAGTGGAAGGACCTGGTCAGCTGGGATCGGCTCTCGGATTCTTTGTTGTTCACGGGTTTTTCCGTGCCGCTATTGGATTGGCTGGTCAAAATGGAGTTGCTGGACAAGGGGTTGGGCATCAATACCAGCACCAACCCTTTGCTGCTCTATACCATCATGGCCATTGTCAACGGTCTGTACATCTCGGGCCACAACATTGTGCGCGGCCTGCCGCGTTCGGCTATTGTCGGCAATCTGTTCCGGAGCATGCTTTCCATCCCTCTGGCCTTCATGTTCAACGGGATGGTGGGGCAATTGCTGCTGTTCAACGGCGTTGTGGGTGTGGATGCCATCCTGCAAAAATGGGCGGCCATCATCTCCAAATTCGCTTCGGACTGCATCGCTGGCGTGATCGAAGGTCTGGCGGATCGCAGCAAGTATATTGCCTTGCGCAGGCGTGATCTGAAGCAGAAAATCAAGCAAATGTTCGACACCCATGCCCAACTGGAGATGATGTATCCTCAGGACGATGTGATCGAACTCCTGGAAATGCCCAAGGCATTCATTGAAACGCTGTCCACCGAACAAAAGGGGCTGGAACGAATCGTTATCGTTAACGCTCTGGATTTCATGTATATGTGGATGTACCAACCCCGTGCGAGATCGGTCATGGCTTCCATGATGCGAGACATGTCGCCCGAGGAACGCCGGACCTTCTTGCTCTCGCAGTATGTGCTGCAACGGGAAAAGGAGATCAGCGTGATGCTGGTCAATGGCCTGGTGGGCAAGCATTTCAGCGGTTCATTGGCTTTCTATCTGGATAATGTGCAGGACTATCTGGACCAGATTCAGCGGGTGGCGGCGCGCTCCCAAACGGCCTTGGCCGTGCTGGACTGATGAATGGAGCAGGGGATTTCTCATGACTCCGCTCACTTCAAGCAGACATTCAAGTGTTTTGTCCATCCCACTTTCATTGTTGAATAAATAAAATGTAAAAAACCATAAAGCCTCACTCTGGTATCGCAACCGCGATTGCCGGAGTGAGGCTTTTGTTATAATCCGTGCGCCCCTCCTTCAGAGGGGCAATGCTTTCTTTAGATGAACAATTCAGGTTCGCGACGTTCGGAGAAGAGTTCGTGAATCTTGACGTTCAGATCTGCAATAGGGGTGCCTTTGAAGCTACGTCCCTGTTCTGGACAAGCGCGGGTGCAGGCAGCACAGACAATGCATTTACTGCTGTCCGTAGTGGCTTTCCCGTTGATGCTGATAGCCCCCGTAGGACAGACGCTTGCGCATTCACCGCAGCCCGTACACAGGCTTTCATCCAGAGTCGGCGACATGGGGGGCTTGTTCCAGCCTTCCTTGTAGGGACGATTGCCGGGCACTTCGAGCTGTGCACAATCTGCAGCCGAAGGCAACTCGGTAATCTTGGTGGCGACCTGTTCACCAAAGGCAGTGGCCTTGTCCGTATCGCTCATGTCTGGACGTCCTTCGGCCACTGGAAGCTCCGGCGTGCTGAAGGAATGCTCGGCCACGAAAGCGCCACCCGCCACAGGGGTGAATCCCAGTTCCTCGGCCAGATCGGTCAGTTCAATGAGTGCATCGTCGTAATGGCGATTGCCATAGGTCACGACCAGTACGGCCAGAGAGCCCCAGCCCTGCATGGCTCGCAGGCGTTCGGCAGCTACGGCGGGGATGCGTCCGGCATAGACGGGTACACCGATTACGGCTACGTCGCCCGCACCTTTGCCAAAGCTCGGCACTTTGGCGTCCGGCAGGGTCAGGTCCCAAGCCTTGACGGACTCGGCGCCCAAACCCGCAGCAACGGCGGCAACAAGGTGTTTGGTGGTCCGAGTAGGGGAAAATACGATGGTCTTGACGGTTTTCACGTTCATTATTCTTCTCCAAGAATGTCAATACGATAAAGGCTGAGCGAAATTCGAATACTGTGCTTCATGCAGTTCGAGACGATGCCCGACTGCCTGCTCGGTCATCGGTTTACTCCAACATGCCAGGAACCGCCAGAATCATAGTGGCGCAAAGAACTACAGACAGGGTGGATTTTGTGACGGCCTGGATCATCGCTCGATTTGAATTAGATGATTGACCAATAGCGCCAAACAGTGATGCCAAGGATATTTTAAAAAGCGAGAGAGGTCGTACCTCTACCAATTGCGTGGGGTAGTTAAAGAATGATAGCAGCACCGAAAGCGCTTGTTTCGAGACGATAGAAACCAGCATGAAACCAATCACCGAGAAACAAACATATGGACGGAATAATGGCCACTTTTGATGAAATTGTTAACGAATTACAAGACAAGATTAACCAGGAAACCATTGAGGCCTTCGGGGAAGAAGGATTTGAGCGGTGGCGCAACACTCCCCACCGGGGAAAGCCCCCCTTGGCCAATTACCAGGGCGCTTCGACCGGCAGTTGCGGCGATACCATCCAACTGTTTTTATACATTGAAGACGACAGGGTCTGCGATGCCGGGTTTCTCACCGATGGCTGCGGCTCCAGCATGATCAGTGGCTCCATGGCTGCCGAACTGGCCCTGAACAAGCACTGCGATGAGCTTGCCGCCATCTCCGGGGAAGCCGTCCTCGAAGGCCTGGGTGGCCCTGATTGCCTTCCGGAGGACGACCAGCATTGCGCCTGGCTGGCCGCCAATGCCCTGCACGAGGCCCTGGGGGACTACTACAAGCAAAACATTCACAAAAGAATATCCGACTAAGAACATTAGAGGTTTGTTCCGAGGCAGGGTGCTATTGGAAGCAAGACTTTTGGTTGAGCGTTTTTGTCCTGCCATAAAGATCAATCCCCTGGCCGCTTTCAAGCGGGCAGGGGATTTGCTTTGCGACTTGATGTAAATACACTTTGCAAGATAAACCCATAGTCATGGAAAATGAAGGATCACTCAGGCTGATGGTTTTCATGGCAACCGCCATGGTTCTAGGATTGTGGGAGGTCCTATCACCTCGCCGAACCCAAGACCCTGATCGTAAAATTCGCTGGACCGAGAATCTCGGGGTCGTATTTCTCTCATCCCTGACCCTGCGTGTACTTTTCCCGATTCTTCCGGCCCTGCTTGCAGCGACAGTCCAAGCACGAGGCGTGGGGTTGCTTCCATTACTGCATATCTCCTGGGGGCTCCAAGTGATCCTTGGTGTCGTACTTCTTGATGCCGCCATGTACTTCCAGCATAGAGCCTTTCACAAATGGGCATTCTTATGGCGACTGCATCGAATGCACCACACTGATACGTCGCTTGATTTCACGACAGGAGTGCGATTCCATCCACTGGAAATATTCCTATCTCTGATATTTAAGCTAACTGTGGTTGTCTTTATCGCCCCACCGCCAGAAGCGGTTTTGGCTTTTGAGATCATCCTTAACAGTGCCGCGATGTTCAATCATGCAAACATATTCTTGCTGTTCCCTGTGGATAGGCTTCTTCGCCTGTTCCTTGTAACGCCAGACATGCACCGGGTTCACCATTCAACGGACAGGGTAGAGATGAACAGAAATTTCGGTTTCAGCTTTCCTTGGTGGGATTGGATATTCACGACTTATAAGGACCAGCCGGAAGAGGGGCATGAATCCATGAACATTGGGCTGAATATCTTCCGGGAAAGAAAATACAACTCCATCTTCTGGTTGCTTGCCATACCGTTCGTAAATCCGATCAAAACACTGCAATAAATAACCTGAAAATTTTATTCACTTATCTTCAATTCTTCATAAACGTCCTGACCTCACTCTTCAATTCTTTACGCTCTTGATTTTTCACAAACGTTCCAAGGTTTACATCTGATCTTTCTTCTTGACTCTGCTTTATTCACCTTGATATCCAATAAACAGTTGTATCTATATGAAGTTGAAAATGGCATTTCAACTATGTGTTGATTTGATATAGCTACTAAGAAAACTTACCATCTGGCATTTAGGAGTGCGAAATGTACCGAATTGGCAGAACTATTCTATTACTAATTATTACATCACTTGTCTTTTGTTCGTATTTGTTTGCAAACGACATGTCCCAAGGTCTAAATTGCCCCCCCGGATGGAATGACAATACATCTGCAAGAGGTAATGATCTTATAAAACAATGCATATCTCCTTCACAAGATGCTTTTATAGAACTATACGCATCTCCTGGAAAGGACGTTCCGCTTGACAAATTGCTTGATGCATGGGCTAGCGAAATGACCCAGCGCGGATTACCTTTCCAAAATCTTGTCTCTGAACAGCCAGGACAAGTTTCAGGCTACCCGGCCGTCACCCGCGTATACTCAGGGCAAATCAACAACGGTTCCCAGTTTGATTCTTCCCTCGTAGCCTCCAGCTATAACGGAGTGAAATACGTATTTCAGGGGCTGTCTTTAAAGGGAAACAAGAAAGCTCGAAAACAGATCCGCCATGCCATGAATACTTGGTATTATCCAGGCGTGTCCTCTCAGGCCTCCAGTAATACAATCGGCGGACTGCCGCTCGGATCAGGCAGTTCCGTAAATACGAGTCAGAACGTAAACTCTGGGGGAGGGCTCCCAACGATATCCGGAACATTTATCGCGGATAAAAAAGATTATTTTGGCGGAAAATACTACTACCGGATGTACCACTATTACGGCGATGGAACATTTATAGATGGGACTAAGAATGCAAAAACCGGTGAAGTGAAAATGGGGACGCGGAAGAAGCAATGTAAAATATCAAAATCGGGAAAATCCTACGTGGTGACGAGCGGTAGAAGTTGCACGGATGGATATGTAACCGACACCGAAGGTAATGAGATTAGACGATTTAAGAGCGGGTGCTATACCTCTGGCGGTAAGCCGATGTATTTTAGTCGAGTTATTGATAATTCTAAAAATTATACCAACAGAGTAGAAACAAGTGGGCTTCCCACGATAGCCGGAACATTCATCGCGGACAAAAAAGATTATTGGAGCGGAAAATATTACTATCGAATGTACCATTATTACGGAGATGGAACATTTATAGATGGTCAGAAAAATGCTGCTACCGGTGAAGTGAAAATGGGGACGCGGAAGAAGCAATGTAAAATATCAAAATCCGGGAACTATTACGTAGTGAAGAGCGGCGGAAGTTGCACGGATGGATTTGTAACCGACACTGAAGGTAATGAGATTACACGGTTCAAGAGCGGGTGCTACACCTCCGGCGGCAGAGCGATGTACTTCAAGCTGGTCAAATAAATGCTTGGTGCCCCCGAATTTAGACCAGGGAAGGTTTGCTTTCGGCGGGCACTAGCTCTGATGATATGAATAGCACTTTACCTTGTGGGCAATGCCCACTGTACGAATAATATGTGCCCCTATCGGTAGTGCCATGTTAATGAAGAATAATCATATATTTCTGATGATTAACATCCTTGCCACCATTCTGCTTGCTGGATGCGACAAGGACCCGGTAGACACACTGGTTTATGAAAAGGATTTCTGTACCCGTTATCATGAATCTTTCCTTGCTTGTGATTGCTTCTTTGATCCAGCGTCAGGCAATGACGGGCCTGGGGGGTACGGAGATGGAGCTTTGTATAAATCAGGAAGAAAGATCAGAAACAATGATGATGCAGAAGCTTTTTTCAACAGGTGGTTATTTTTGATTCAGAAAGACTATTACGATACGACTAAGATAAAAAAAGACACAAGAATTGAATGTAAAGACCTGGGGTATGGTTTTTATAACTGTTTTGTATTTAATGAATTATACGTGACTGTTTCTGATGACGGCGATATATATAAAACTGTGTGTATGGAGTAGTGTGTCCACATCGCCCTCTAACAAGATACAGTATGAATTGAAAAAGAGATGGGCTGAATGGTGTAAAACTTCATCGCAGGAAATCATATGAAGAGAATAAAGCTGTTAGCTTTCATCTTTGCTACTGTTATTGTCGCGTGCAACTTGACCATAGCTGCAGAATTGCCGTCCTACACTATAACTGTGCCAAACGGATGGAAGGACAATGCAAACCTGGGAAATGACATGCTTCGGCAAATCACTGACCCGGGCAACAATTCCATGGTTGAAATATACTACGGCACAGAATCGCCTGATACTCTTCAGGCGCTGGCAGAAAAATGGGAATCAACCGCTCGTAAACGTGGAATCCCATATATGAAAAACCTAAATTCATCAGAATTTTTCGACTACCCCGGAACAGAGGTGCGGGCCTTAAGAAGAAAGTATTCAGGCCAACACGGTGATGTCGTTTTGGGCTGTCAAATTGATTTTATGAAATATGATGGATTTATTGTCATTGTTGTCGGCATTTATCCTCAAAATCATCCGGTTTATCGAGAGCCGCTTTTAAAAGCTCTGGCCTCTTTCCAGCCCGGAAAAAAGATGCCGGAGATGGCGCAACCCCCTCAATCTTTCCCCGTAGATACTCTAGATATGGACATGGTTTTACGGGCCAATTCCAATATGGAACCGGCTTTCAATGTGAAAATGCCTGATTCATGGCAGGTTTCGTTGGCATCGAGCAGCTCTATCAAAATCGTCAATCCTGATGTCAAATTCAATTTCCTTGGGATAGATCTGAGTTACACTGAAAATGTATTAGAAGATGAAAAAGTGTACCTTGAGCTTCTTGGTAACAACCTTTCAGATCAATTTGAAATGCAATTTGCAGGATTTAAGCCGGGTGAGATGAATGTGTATTTAATGGAAAACACACCTGTGCTTTTTTATACATTCAAATATTCAATCCCAGGCACAGATGATGAACAGGGAAATGCAAAACAATGGAATTTTATTATTAGAGATAGATTTCTTGTAACTCTTTTTTACACTGCCCCTGAGTTTTTAACGACACCTTATGAAGAGGATATTCTTCCAAATGTTTTCGCATCTTTTGAGCTCAAGCCAGCATGGCTCAATTTTGCTGATGGCCTTGATGCATACTTTGCAGGGGATTATGAAGTAGCTGAAATACTATTTAAAAAAAGTCTTGAAACAGAAAAAAACAACACATGGCTCTGGTATTATACAGGTCTTAGTATACAGGCCGTACATGGCCTGAACCAACTTGAGTTTTCAAGTGATTGTTTTGCCAAGTCAGCAACGTTGGACCCACGTAACATAAAAGCGCTCAATCAGTTGTCTGCCTGTTTTATGACTATAAATGATTATCAACAGGCCCATGAGATCTTAGCAGATGCTCTAAAAATCGATCCCTTTGATGAAGAAACCCTTCTGAACCGGACGAAGCTCTTTTTGAAAGAAAAAAATGGTGATCTGGCACTTGCGACGATTACAACGCTTTTATCAAAGCACCCCGAAAACGAAGAAGCCATTATGATAAGAGAAAAACTCATTCACTTGAAAAATCAGGCAATGTGACAGGGCTCAACGAGGGCTGGTCTTCTTTTTAACGTTTTTAACATACCATTAAGATCAATCCCCTGGCCGCATTCAAGCGGGCAGGGGATTTGTTTTGCGATTTGCGATTGAAGGAATTATTTTGCACTGAAATCATGAGGGCTTTTAGCGTATCTGCCTGCGCCACAAGAAATCTGGATTGCAGAAGAAATAGGTATGGTGTCCCCCTAATACAGAAGAAATAGGTCTGGTGTCCCCCTAATACAATTCCGTGTCCCCTTAATTCCCTTCCCTTACATCATCGCCGTCAACCTTCGATCCAACAAGTTCGTGAAATTCTGTTTTTCCTTGGGGCCGAAGGGGGGAGGGCCTCCGGCGATCATACCTGCTGAGCGAAGTTCTTCTTTCAAATTGCGGACAGTGAGGGTGGCCTGGATATTATCTTCAGTGAAATGGTCCCCGCGCGGCGTCAGCACCTCGCACCCTTTATCAATGACCTCAGCGGCCAGGGGAATATCGGCCGTGATGACCAGATCGCCGGATGTTATGGATTCTGCAATGTGATCGTCCGCAACATTGAAACCCTGTGCCACATGTACGGTCTGAATGAATGATGAGTTTGGCACCCGTAAAAAACTGTTCGCCACCAGAATCAACTGAACCTTCCGCCGCTCAGCCACCTTGAACAGCACTTCCTTCACTGCTTTTGGGCAGGCGTCGGCATCAACCCATATCTGCATTCTTTACTCCGAATTCATTGCCCCGAGAGGGGCTGTATGTATTTGTGATTGCATTTGAAAGTTCTTATGGAAATAGCTTGAACGAGGCAGGGGGGAGACAAGTTCTCGTCTACGTCATGCGAATAATATTCTTGGGTTTGACGGTCCCGTCAAGGCATCCTGCCGAATGATTATGGGGTGAAGTCATGTATTTTAGCGTAGTGAATTGCGGGGGGCTGAAATCAAGACAGAAGAGAAAACAGGTATGGTGTCTCCCCTGATTTTGTTTTCTTCATGCCTATAATCCGCCGCATGGTTCTTTCCCTGTGCCGCAGTCGGGGTTCGACATCCCTGCAAATATGACGACCCGAGAATTGAGTTGAATCGTTGCCACGCCTGTAATGATCATCTTCTGGGACATGATTTTTATGCCTATGAAGCAGACCTCATTGACTTGTAATCTCGGCTTGTTCTATTTGATTTATGGTCTTGAATACAAATGGAGATTCATTTGAACCGGAAAACTACGTGCCTGCCTTGACGAGCCTTCTGTCGAAAAGCCTTCAGCTTGCCTTGCTCGTCTGCGTCTCGATATCAATCTGCTTTGTCACAGGGTGTCGTGGAAGCGAAAATGCAATGCCTGTCGCCAAGCGCGGCATGGTTGATCTTTCCGAATGGAATCCTGCACTGGATGGCCCCGTCGCTCTGGATGGGCAGTGGGAGTTCTATTGGGACCGCCTGCTACTCCCGGACGATTTCGCTGCTGACAGCAACGCTCAGCCCAAGAGCGGCTATCTGAACCTCCCCGGCTACTGGAAAGGGCATGACCTCAACGGGCAGCCATTGCCCGGCACTGGACAGGCAACATTCCGCCTGCGAGCCCTGATGCCCCCTGGTGATCATGTTTTGACAGCGCGATTTTTCTCGGTTCGGGCCGCCTACCGGGTGTGGGCCAACGGAGAGCTTGTCGCCTCAAGCGGCGTGGTGGGGAGAAGCGATGAAGCGGAAGAACCAGACCGCTCAATCGTCCTTGCCCGGATCGCAAGCGATGGAACACCGCTTGAATTGGTGATGCAGATATCCAACCATTTCTTTCCCGGCGGTGGTGTGCAGAACCCGATCATGCTGGCTGTGCCGGGGCCTTTGGAGCAGGCCCATGCCAATGCGCGAAGCTGGGGACTGCTGTTTGCGGGCTGCATGCTGATCATGGCTCTGTATCATTTCATCCTCTTCATTTTGAGGAAGAAGGATGTCTCGACCCTCTATTTTGGATTGTATTGTATTATCCTGACGGTCTTGGTCGCCTCGAATGATGCCTCCGACTGGTTGATCAGAGCATACCTTCCAAGTCTCCCCTTCGGGGCTGTGAGCAAGGTCGTGATTGTCTGTTACGCCATATCGACATCCGTGTTGTATAGATTTTACAGGTCATTATACCCGAAAGAGTTTGGGCGTATTCTTCTCTATATCGTTGATATACGAGGACTCATTTTCATTGCAATCGTCCTGTCTCAACCTGGCGTCGTTTACCAATCAGCTCTCCAGTTGTTTGCGCTGACGTCCATCCTCTTTACGTTTTGTTTTGTTATCTTGCTGTTCATGTGTTTTCGTCGCGGCTACAGCGGGTCGCTGCTTCTTCTATGTGGGGTCGTTCTGCTCGGCTTTACATCAACGCATGACGTGTATTTCTTGATATTCAAAACCCATGTGGTGAGTCTTCTTCCACTGGGGTTGTTTGCGCTTGTCATGTCACAGGCGGGGGCTTTGGCGCAGCGTTTTTCCAAGTCCTTTGCCGATGTTGAAAACCTTTCCGAGAAGCTTGAACTCAGGAATATCAATCTTGAAAAGGAAATTGCCGAACGCAGCCGGTTGGAACGGGAAATCGTGAACATCAGCGAAGAAGAGCGACGGAGTATCAGCCTGGGCCTCCACGACGGACTGTGCCAGCAATTGACCGGAGCCCGTTTGCGATGTGCCGCATTGTCGCGGATGAGTCCCGTGCCAAATGGCAAGGACGAGGAATTGCGCCAACTCTCGTCGCTCTTGGACGAGCTGGTCGATCAGGCATACGACCTGTCCTGCGGCATCTGGCCGCTGGAGCATGGTGCCGGAAGTACGGGGCCGTCCTTGGAGGACCTGGTCAGGCGTTACTCTCGGTCAAGCGGAATCCCAATGGAATTCAGTGACAAGAGAGGCTGTGAATCGTGCCGGAATATGCAAGTGACGCAACTCTACCGCATTGCCCAGGAAGCTATCGCTAATGCCGTTAAACACGCCAAGCCAAACAAGATAGCTGTTACGTTCGATTGCGCCACGAGCGGCCAGGCAACCCTTGTTGTTCGCGACGACGGCGTTGGCAGATCCGCAGCCTCTCGCTCCGAAGGTGGGCTGGGAATGAGCATTATGGCGCACAGGGCGATGATGATTGGCGGAGACTTTCAGGTCTCGGACATCGACGAAGCAGAGGGCGGCGGGACCATGGTTGCCTGCTCGGTCGTCTGCCATTCCAAAGTTCGATAGTACCGCAGGGGAGAGAACGAGAGGACAGGGTTATATCTTTTATTTTAGGGCTTTTTAAATACCTTAAGAATCCCCCCTGGTCGCATCGTGAAGGATATTCTGTGGCTGAAACGCTAAAATAAAAGACCTGACCCCATTCTCAGGGGCTGAAACCAAGACTGAAAAGAAATTAGGTATGGTGTCCCTCTAATTCGTAATTCTTGATTTTGACAGGTGAACTATCCAGATAAATACTCTAGTAATTCAGCTGTTGCTGCATTTTTCATGATTCTGGCTCGAACTGGACCTACTAGGTATATTTCTTTGATAAGGCTTTCTTCGGTTTTATTATGCAATTCTTCGATTGTATTGATTCCTGCGCTTATTAGCTTCATTTTTTGCCACTCTGTAAGAAGCTGAAGGACGCCAATTGGTTTCTTTAGCATATTCAATAATGCTTTTTTATATTGATCGTCGTCGAGATCTATTCCAGAAGCATTTTTAATGTCGATATATGCAGAGTGGTTCTTGCCAAATTCAGGAAATTTCTTAATTGATAAAGAATTAAAAAACGGCATAGACATGTTCATAGGGCTACTCTTTAGTGCAATAATACATCCATACTTAACTTCATATCTCGCACCAAGCTCTGATCTTGTTGCACGAATACTGGAATCAATCTTTCGTATAACACCAGTATATGTAAGTAACCTTAATGCCTCTTTAACAGATTCTGGCGAATCTTTATGAATCCAGAAGTATATACTGGACTCTTCCACCCCTTTTGTCTTCCGTGATTCATTATATGACTCGATGGCGGGGATAACAGTTCTTTCTAAAAAATCCCTACCCCAATCGATGAGTACTTTGTGACCTTTATACTTTTCCCCTAGTTCCGTGTGTTCAGTCCAAATACTACCTCGGTAAAAATCCTTGATGAGTTGATTTATGGACAGAGTGTTAAATTTAGGTAGATCTTGTAAAGTCTTAAGCAGCATTCGCGGGTTGCCACCACAACACAAAGCTAATGTATTAAATAACTCTTTTTGATTCTCAATTGTTGTCTTGGTATTATCGTCAGCCTGCTTGAAAACAATTTCTTTAAAATAATTTAAGTACTCAGCATCTTTGATATTTCTTTCAAGTTTTTTAAAAATACAATCATGGGTCGGTTCGAATGAGTCACCAAAGTATGTGACCCCCGGATAGATGGCAGCATTACAAGTGATGTATGGTGACCTGAGATCTTTATAGAGGCTAAAAAATTGCCTTTGCTGTTCAGGCCTAAAAACATGGGCGGCTTCATCGAAAAAGAAAAACATTCTTTCCAGAGAATTATCTAAACAAATCAATTCAATGGCTTCTTTTACATCCTCTATATCAGGCAGTGTATCTGTCTTGACACTCTGTTTACCCTTATAGGACGCCTCATAGGCCTTTACGATTGATTTCAAATCATTTTCAACGTTTTGGCCCTCATCGCTCTCGTCATTGCTTAAAAGATTTGCGGAATGAGGAGAAATCAGCAGCCCTTTTTTTCTAAGTTTATTTATAAGTGTCTTAAGAGTTTTAGCTAGCATCCAATGATAAAATTGCAAGGGATCTTTAGTGCTAATCAACGAACTAATATTAAAAGAGACAAATACCGCCAAAACCGGGGATTTTGTCATCTCAAGCTCTAGTTCTGCAACTCTCATTAAAAATGATTTTCCCGTACCTCTTGACCCCTCGATTAAGCAAGGTTCTGGAGAATTAAGCGCAGCGATAATGCTTTTATCGCTGTCGTTTGTGACTGAAAAAGACAATATTTCATCATACTTAATGCTTTCTGTGCGAAGATAGTAGCTTGACATAGGTTACTCCTTTGGCCCACCCAGCAATTCGCGAATTGGGGCAATGTGATTCATCTCTTCTCTGAGGAAAAGTAAATCATCTGCTTGGATGTCAGAAAAAGACTTTAGGTGCCGACAAGACAAAACAAATAGAATTATCTCAGCAACTTGCTTGAAATATCCAAAAAATAAATCAACGAGATCCTGTTGGTAAGTGAGTATGAGTCCATTTTTTCCCCAGGTTTCATTGTTGCCATGGACGTACTCAGAAAGTTGCCTATAAACAGAGGTTGCTTTTTTGTTATATTCTTCAATGTATCCCTCTAGTTCGGGGAAAAAAGCAAGAGCGTATCTTTTTGAAAGTACCCCATTATTTTTGTCAGTTAATTTTGACCAAATGATGTCAGCCCGACCGTTTACCCACTCATATTGTTCGAGTTTGTGCACAGAAAAAAATGCTGCACCAAGGCCCATCTCCATGGCTAGCCTTAATGAAGAAAATGCCTGTCGATACATACCATACGCAAGATTAATGTATGAATACTCAAGCTGCGAACATACTTTAGCTAACATGTTCTTATCATTTATATCGTTAATCTGACTAGAAAAGTCGGAGATACACGTTGAAAAGTGGTTGGCAGATCCAAAGTATTCAATATTTTGAATACTCCTCTTAAATATAGCTTGCGATTTAATTTCAATTTTTTCCAAATATTCTTTTATTGTCATGGGACATCTCTATTTCCAAATGTTCATTTTTTATATGGAGAACAAGATACCTATTACCTTTTTTAAAACGGTTGATTCGTAACCCAGCACGCGACCCATGTCTATGCCGTTCTATATAGATATTATTGTAGGGACAGAGGGAAACATTAATGAATTAAAAGGACCATACTCATTCTTCACTTTCTCCATCCCCCCCCATCCCACAGAAAAACCCCTCCGGGCATGGCCCAGAGGGGTTGTATCTATCAGGGGGGTGGTGGAGGCGGGGGGAATCGAACCCCCGTCCGGGAATGCTCCACTCATGGCGTCTACAGGTTTAGTTCATCATTAATTCTCGTCGTGCGCATGTCGATGAACAGGCGGACGCACGACCAGTCCACAAACTTCTCGCCCCGAGCATGGCGGACGCATGCCGGTAGCCAGTCCGAAAGTCGTTGCCCAATCCCGCTTATCGGACGTCAGCAGGTTGGACACAGGCTATTTACGCAGCCAGAGCGTATTCGTGATCGTTGGCAATTAACTTGCCTGCCGCTTTTTAACGGGGCCAGCGGCGCCCCGACCTGCAACCATGGCTTCAACCATCCTCGTCGAAACCAGGTCGCCCCCTGTCAATGAACCGGAATCAGATATAAGGCTTTCCTGCGCTTTGGCAAGGGAAAACGCCTCCCTCTTTTCTTTTCCGTCATGATGGCCAGCGGTTTTTACACGGTAGCAGGTCACTGGGTAAACGTTCCAGACCTGTTGCAATATCGCCGCGCCTGTTCTACATTTGCAAATGATGAAGAATTCTACTCAGTAGCATCCAAAAGATGATCCACCGCAACTCCCTGGGGGGGATGGAGTGATGAAAAAATCCATTTGCAAAGTCTTTGTAACCTTGATGTTGCTTGCCGCTTTTGCCACTCCGGCCTTGGCTTCCATGAGCCTTGACTACTACGTGAGCGAAATACAAAAACTGCTGACCGAAAAGCGCATCAATTCCATGATGGATGTAACCCGCGCCCTGAAACAGGGGGGGGCTTCCTTCCAGAAGGATCTGGCTCTGCCCACGGGACTGGCCAAAACCGTCAAATCCGGTGAATCCGCAGGCATCATGGTGGGCATGTATCAATTCGATGCGGTCTATGCCGTGGCCTTTGGCCGTAAAAAGGACGCTGCGGGATACATGCAGGCCCAGGATCAATTGATGAATCGCCTGAATATGCGTGGTCAGCTTGAGGTCTCGGCCCTGTTCCCGCCCGCATTCAAAAAGTTGGTCAAAACTCCGGACAAGATCAGTTTTGAAGAGGTCGTGAAGGCCTACGCCGCCAACACCGAAAATTACACCATCCTGATGCAGGCCCCTGGCGGGTTTGATGTGGTGGAAGACTCCCTCTACGGCTTTATCGTGGAAGCGCTGTATGTGGTCAGCAATGCCATCATTCTGTCCGATTATGACCCCACCTTGACCGCGCTGCTGGCAGACACCACGCCAGTGATTCAGCCGGTGCTCGATTTCTACGAAGCCTTCACCAGCGAGGATTACGCCAAGTTCGTGGATGACGAAAACTTCCTGGAGCAGGGGCAGCGCGCCGGTTGGCTGAAGATGCTGCTCAAGATGATCATCAGCAAGAAGGACAACCTCACCGAAAAGCAGGTTCGCGCCGTTGCCTCCATCGCCGCCCGTGAACGTGCGACCGTGATTGCGGACGGTAACTAACAGAACTTATCCTTTCTGACGGCCCGGCGGCAGATGTCGTCGGGCCGCCTTGCCGTTTGGGAGGCCCATGTCGGAAATCGTTCTCAATGCCGTGCTTCATCTGTTTGCACTCATTGCCAGCGCAAGGGGTGAAGAAGAACACAAGGCATGCCATGCCTCGGTCGAGGCTTATCTCCGCCAACAGGTGCGCATTGGCTCTGTAGAGCAGTACCTGGGCCTGTACGACGAGTTTTACGACCTGTCCCTGGCCCTGGATGAAAAAGCCCGTAAACAGGCTGCCTGGGGCATTTGTGACCAATTGAGGGGCAAGCTGCCGCGTCAGGAGCAGTTCGTGGCCCTGGCTGCGGTGCTGACCATCACCTCGGGCAGCGGAGCAGAGCCCGGCATCGCCACCATCGACGGCATCATCGCGGCAGCGTTGGATATCGACCGCAAGGACTTCGATGCCCTGCGCCTGCTCATTCTGCATCCCGAAGACTACACCGCGTTGGATGAGCGGTTCCTCGTGCTGGACGATGGGCATTTGCATGCCGACGTGCCAGCGCGGCGACTCTCCATGCCCGGGTTCAGGGCTCAGTGGACCCTGACCCGCATTCAGGAGACAGGAACGCTGATCCTGGTGCCCACAGGGCGCGGACACCTGACCATCAATGGTCAATTGGCCGTGCAGGGTAAACTGCACGTGTTGCCGCCCGGATTCGTGCTGCGCGACAGTACCGGAACCGGAATTTACGCCTCGCAGATCGAGGCCGCCTTGACCGATCAGGCCGTTGGCAGCCAGCTTGTCTTCGAGGGGCGTGGGCTGGATTTCCGCTTCCCTGGCAGTGACAACGGCCTGCATACATTCAACTTTACCGAAGGCTCGGGGCGACTGATCGGCGTTATGGGCGGTAGCGGTACGGGCAAATCCACGCTGCTTTCCATCCTTTCGGGCACACTGCCACCGGATGCCGGGCAGATACTGCTCAATGGGCGTGACCTGTATGCCGAGAGCGACTCTCTGGATGGGGTCATCGGGCTGGTGCCACAGGACGACCTGCTGTTTGATGATCTGACGGTGCGTCAGAACCTGACTTCCAGCGCAAGGCTCTGTCTGGCGGACCTGCCTCGCGACGAACTGGATCAGCGCGTGGAGCAGACGCTGCACAATCTTGGACAATTGGACATTGCCGATCTCAAGGTAGGCAGTCCACTGGACAAGACCATCAGCGGCGGGCAGCGCAAGCGTCTGAACATTGCTCTGGAGTTGATCCGCGAACCAGCTGTCCTTTTTGCGGACGAGCCCACCTCCGGGCTCAGTTCCGCCGACTCCTTCAACGTCATGAGTCTGCTCAAACAACAAGCTTTGTCCGGGCGCTTGGTGATCGTTGTCATTCACCAGCCATCTTCGGATATATTCAAGCTTTTTGATGGTTTGTGGCTACTGGACAAGGGTGGGCGGCCTGTGTTCGAGGGCAATCCCCTGGAAGCGGTGTCGTATTTTCGCTCGGCCATTCATGCGGCAGGCGGGGGAGAGGGCTTTTGCCCCACCTGTGGCAACGTCAACCCCGAGCAGATATTCAACATCATCGAGATGCGCCGGGTGGATGAGGGCGGACACTTCACGGACGAACGACTCGTTTCGCCTGAGGATTGGCACCAGCGCTATCTGGCACACCATAAGGCTCAGGACCAGCCCGAAACCGAACCACCGCCCAAAGACGTGCCCGCAGGACTGCGCAGACCCGGACTGTTGGGGCAGTTCTCCATCTTTTTCGAACGCAACCTGCTGGCGCGGCTGGCCAACCGGCAGTACGTGACCCTGAACCTGCTGGAAGCACCGTTCATCGCCTTGTTGCTGGGGTTGCTTTGCCGACGGTCATCCGGGGAGAGCTATATCTTCCACGACAACATGAACGTTGCGGTGTTTTTCTTCATGAGCGTGGTGGTGTCCCTGTTCCTGGGGTTGTCCGTCAGTGCCGAGGAGATCGTACGCGATCGCAAGATTCTACGACGCGAGGCCTTCCTGAACCTGTCGTGGGCGTCCTACGTCAATGCCAAGACCGCCTATCTAGCGGGGCTAACCGCCGTGCAGACACTGGCGTTTACCTTGGTGGCGCAGGCCGTTTTGCAGGTCCCGGACATGACGCTTGCGACATGGGCCGTGTTATTCTCGTGCGGCACCTGCTCTTGCCTGCTGGGGTTGAATGTGTCCTCGGCCATGCGCTCGGCCGTGGCCGTGTACATCCTGATTCCGCTGCTGCTTATCCCGCAGATGCTGCTGGGTGGATCAGTAATCTCCATGGACGAACTGGTCTCGCGCGATTCCGGCGATCTGCATGTGCCCTGGTACGCCAACGTCATGCCCTCGCGCTGGGGATATGAGGCCCTGATTGTGGGGCAATATGCCGAAAACCGCTGGATGCAGGGGCAATTCGAGGATGATTGCGCCGTGCGTCAGGCGGATTGGGAGCTGGATTATCGGGTGCAGGAGCTCAAAACTCTGGCGGATTTCCTGTTCCTGCCTGATCCGCCGGATGACTTTGCGCCGAGGGCAGAGCGCTATCTGACCGTGCTGGTCCACGAAGTCATGGCTCTGGAAGCGGAGACGGGGCTGGATTCAGGCCTGGAGATGGATGTGTTCAGCCTCGCAGGGTTTGACCAAGAGGCATCAAAGCAACTGCGAAAGTTCCTGAAGGATGTTGCCAAGCAGATCAGGACAGAGCGGAGCAAGTCCTATGACCGAATCTCCAGCCTGGAGACACAGCGCCTGGATGAATTGGGAGAGAATGGACTGGAGCAACTTCGCCGTGATTACACCAACCGATCTGTGGAATTGGCAGCGCGAAATGCCATGAGCCTGGAATCCATACGGATTTCCGGACATCGATTGGTGCAGTTGACGGACCTTGTGTGTGCGCCAACACATAGCGCATGGGGCATGGCCCACTTCGGAGCCGGGACCAAGAAACTGTGGGGAAGGGCAGTACCCACCGTGGTCTACAACATCTGGTTCCTGTGGCTATTGACTTTGCTTTTGTATCTGAGTTTGTACTTTCATCTGCCGGAGCGGTTGTCCAAGCTCGGTAAACGCTGACCCTAAGGAAATAGCAGACTCCTGAATCCTGCATTCTCAATCTAATCAGAGTAAAGACCACAAAAAAGGCTCGCCATCCATAAGGACAGCGGGCCTTGAGGTCTCTATTGATCCGAGTGCTACCAGCGGGGGCGGCGTTCGGTACGGGGGTGAGCCTCGTTAACCTTCAGGGAGCGGCCACCGAAATCGGTACCGTCCAGTGCTTCAATGGCGGCCAGTGCTTCCTGGTCTTCCATTTCAACGAACCCGAAGCCACGGGGACGACCGGTCTCACGATCTTCGATCAGCTTGACAGATACGACTTCACCGTAATTTCCAAATGCGGTCCGAACTTCCTCTTCCGTGGCGCTCCAGGGCAGGTTGCCCACATAAATGCTCTTAGCCATTCTCGTAAAACTCCTACTAAGACAGTTGCTACAGTGCTCAGGCACCCATTAAAAAAGAGGCTGTGTACACCAAGATGCGTACATTGCCCCTTGTTGAACCCAGAAGTTGATTCCAATCAGATTCAGCCGACCTTTTGCGGCCACACCCAAAACCGGCGTGTCTGCATTTTTAGCTAATTTCCTGTTAGGCTAAAAAACTGTTGAAGTCAAGGGGGTTCGATGAAAAAGATGGATATCTCTATAAAAAAATATCGAATAAAATCAAAGGGCTGGAAATGAAGAACACAGTCGACTGTTTTCGAGATAACTTTGCCTTATTTCACAGGGGGTAACCCGTGATGTAAAAAACAACAACAAACGTATTATTCTGATCATAAGAAGCGAGAAGTGGTCAAATATCCGAATTCCAAACCTATCCTCTGGCACAGGACTTTGCAGCTTGTTCCCGCCTTTTTAATCCTGATTAGTCTACTGAAAGTTTTTGCATTGCTTCATTGAAATTATTGAAAATATTATTTTTACCAATAATTGATTCCGTTCCCATGTGAGAAAGAACTCTATGTACGCTGTCGTTCACTCCCGTCAATATAACTCGAATATTCTGAGATCTGGTTTTTCTCAGAATGGTCTCTAGCGCTTCTGCGCCTGTCGCATCAATGCTCGGAACGTGACGCATGCGAAGAATAAGAATGTCTGGCGTGTCGCGCGTAAAGCGCATGACGTTGATGAAACGTTGAGTCATGCCAAAGAATAACGGACCACCTATCTCATAAATGACAACCTTGGAATTACCAATCTTTACTCCACAGGCATCACCGTCCTGCAATCCGGGGGTGAACGGATGTATATCAGCGAGCTCACTCATCCGTTTCATAAAGAGAATTGCCGCTAAAACGACACCAACCTCAACAGCAACAGTAAGATCAACAAAAACAGTAAGCAGAAGAGTCAGAATCATTACACCTGAATCGGCCTTTGGCGCATGCAGCAAGCGTTTAAAGCGATGCAGTTCACTCATGTCCCAAGCCACAACAATAAGCACAGCGGCAAGACTGGCCAAGGGAATACGTGAAGCCAGAGAGGCGCAGGCCACCACAAATCCCATCAAGGTCAGAGAATGAATGATACCGGATAACGGCGAGTAAGCTCCGGCGCGGATATTTGTTGCCGTGCGGGCAATCGCCCCGGTGGCTGGAATTCCCCCAAAGAGCACAGAGCCGATATTGGCAACTCCAAGGGCCACGAGTTCAGTGGATGAGTCGTGGCGATCACCGGTCATGCCGTCTGCCACAACAGCGCTCAAAAGGGACTCAATACCTGCAAGCAGAGCAATGGTCAGGGCGTCCGGAACAATATCTCGCAAAGATCCCGTAAAGTCCGAAGGAAAGGCAAAATGGGGCAACACGGCAGGAATACCGCCGAAACGGCTGCCAATGGTGTCAATCTCCATCCCCCATAGCCCAGCCATCACAGTGGCCACGACAATACCCACGAACGGGGCCGGAATCCGAGGTATGTACCTGCGCACAAGAATCATTGAGACAAGCGTTGCGACACCAATCCCGAGAGCGGCGGGGGTAAATGTCTGGAGTCCGTTGGCACAGGCCAATATTCGATCAAGAAAGTCAACCGGCAGAGGGTCGATGCGCAACCCCAAAAAATCCTTGATCTGTGAAGTGAATATGAGCAGCCCAATGCCTGTGGTGAAGCCCGTTGTGACCGGATACGGGATGAACTGAAGCAACCTGCCAAGACCAAGCAGCCCCATAACGACAAGAATGGCTCCCGCCAGCAAAACGGCCATAACCAGACCTGTATAGCCGTGATGGGCAATCACCCCGGAAATAATGACGACGAATGCGCCCGTTGGCCCGGCAATCTGAAAGCGTGTCCCACCCAGGAGAGACACAAGGATGCCAGCCACAATTGCCGTGAAAAGTCCGCGTTCGGGCGAGGCGCCCGAAGCGATGGCAAACGCCATGGAAAGCGGCAACGCCACAATGCCCACGGTAACGCCAGACATCAGATCTCGCTGAAGATATTTGAATGAATAGCCCTGTCTGTAGGTTTTGATGCTCGCAGGGGCGTGACCGAATAAACGCAACAACAAAGAGTGCAACACTGAGGTTACTCCAAATGAAGAAATGCATCCGGGGGCACAGGCGATGGTCAGGTCGAAAAGACTCGGAATGGCCAGGGGCTGGAGGCTCGCGCGGGGAAAGTGACAGCAGCGGTGATATGCCTAGCCGTAGGCGTAGTCAAGAAAAGCCCAAAAAAGAAAAAGAGTTGCCCATTAGGACCAGCGAAAGGGAAGAGCGGGTGCCGACAATGGAGAATATCTTCGTTTTACTAAGGCTTTCTCCATTAGCGATGGCCGAATAGAGCGGATACGCTCTCGGCAAGTAAAGATTGAATATCATCTGGAACGTGGCTGAAGAGCCTCTTGGCCCGTAGCTCGCAATGGCGTCTCATAAGGACAGAGGCTGTGCGCAGGCATCATTTTTTACGCGCCAAAATCATGATGCTCAAGCTTGCGATGTGATCATCCAGGAATTCCTTCTGAATATACTTGCGTGCAGTGGTCAAATACGGCTCGACTGCGGACTTGACCGTTATGATCTGGATATCACCCCATCCGTTGTCCTTCAGGATGGATTGATACTGGCTTGGGCGTACCCTGTTTGGTGAAGCCTTGTGCGAAAGAAGATTATATAAAAAATCATTATATTTGTAGATATTCAATGGGTCATTACTCCGAACCCATCTGCTGTGAGACTTCAAATCGACTTGGGCGACAAGGATCGACCCGCTTTTACATTTGGTCGAGAGGAGGGAAAGTGCTTGCTGTGGATTATCAAGATGCTCAAAAGCAGCCTGACTGAAAACGACATCAATCTGTCTATCTTTGATTTCACTGAAATCAATAGTGTTTTTGCAAATATAGTTTATTTTACCCTCCCCGGTACGGGAATAGGTAAGCACGGTATCCAGTAAGTCGGGGGGGAGGGTATCCTGGGAATCTGATCGCTCAGCAATCTTATCGATGAGCTTTTCATAAAAATCAGGCTGAACATTTTTGACAAGATCATGGATATCAAACGCATAATAGCTTTCGGCTCCCTTCGAAAGAAGAATGGTGGCGATGCCTAAATCAGCGCCTGGTCCCAACTCCAAAATCGTTTTGTCCTGTATGGAATAGTTCGGAAAGTATTTACTTGCGTGTTCTTCCCATTGGGAGACAACGGAAAAATCATAATTGATGCAATCGTCCACTCTATCAATTGGCTTCGGAGTGTATTTGGCGAGATGGTATTTGCATTTACTCAATACAAGAAAAAACAAACCGATCACGTAATGTTTCATACTAAAGTCCCCCTCAGGACAACAGCCATTCAGCAAGTTTCATTTTCAGATCACACTAAATGGCTTAAATTCAACCTGAAGTCTACTGCACAGTCCATCGGGACGTATCCAGATGGGCAATGGGGACAAACGAAAAAAGCCCTGTCCAAAAAGGACAGGGCTTTGAGTTCGTATGGTAGCGAGGAGAGGACTTGAACCTCCGACACTGCGGATATGAGCCGCATGCTCTGACCACCTGAGCTACCTCGCCACACGGGAGAAAGGCTTATATGAGCTTCCCGAGCAAATTGCAAGGGGAAAATCTGACTTTTTCAATCCTCTCTTATCAATTAATAAGGCAGTTTGAAAAAAATTATGAGTTTATTCATGGTTGCCGTCGCAAGGACGAAAAATGACGTGTACCTAGACCAGAAAAATAAGCACGGCAGCAGCCAATGCAAGCCGATACACGGCGAACGGGCGAAGGGTCAGCCGCCCCAACAGGGCGATAAACCCCTTGATGGCGATCCAGGCCGCGATAAATGACACACCAAAGCCTACGGCCAGGAAGGGTAAGTCTGCGCTGCTGAAGAGGCCATAGTTTTTGAGCATGTCATATCCCGTGGCAGCAAACATAATGGGCACTGCCGCCACAAAGGAATACTCGGCTGCAGTCTTTCGCTCGGCCCCCAGAAGCATGCCCCCCATGATAGTGGCAGCTGAGCGGGAAAACCCGGGCCACAGGGCCAGACACTGAAAGCAACCAATCCCGAAGGCCAGGGCCGGAGTAATGGCGTCCAGGCCACGAATGCGCTCGCTGCTGCGCCTGCTTTCCACGACAAAGATTGCCAGGGCTCCCACGCCAAGGGCCCAAGCAACCGTCTGAGGGCCAAACAAGTGTTCCTTGATGTAATCATGGGCCAGCAGCCCCACAACGCTGGCAGGGATGGAGGTCAGGATCAGCAGCCAGATTCCGCGAGGACCGGAAAAGGCTCGCTCGGGGTCGGTCTTCAGCAAGCCGAGGAATCGTTCCCAATACAGCACGACCACCGCAAGAATGGCTCCGAGTTGGATGACCACCTCAAAAGTCGCGGCTTTTTCACCAGTAAATCCAAGAAGATGGCCCGTCAGAATCAAATGACCGGTGGAGGAGACCGGCAGAAATTCTGTCAGCCCCTCGATGATGCCCAGGATAATTGCGCTAAATATGGAGTCCATCTGAGTCCTTGTCTGCTGGAGGTCACGAGCCAGGCCCGCCTAGATTCGGGGAGGTTACCGCCTATCCGATGCCTGTTCAAGTTGCAAGGCGCAGGCGCTTGGTGTAGATGTGCCGTCACGTCGGCGGGTCTGTGAACAAACCGCCGCGAGGAGAATGAATGCCTACAATCATGCCCAATGGAGAACTGCTGCGTCGAGCCGTGAAGTGGATCGCCGAACAGCGCAAGCAGGGCGTCACCAATACAGCCCAGCTTGTGGAAGACGCCTCCGTGCAGTTCAACCTGAGCCCGCTTGATCAGAACAACCTCCTTCGCTTGCTGAAGGAAGAAAATACAGGGGAGCAGGGCCCTGCGTAACTCCATCTCGATCCTGCATCGGCAGGTATTCAAAGAGCTGCTGAGCCTGTTCTCACTCACAGCCGTCGCGCTCCTGACGTTGCTGTTGATCGGAAGAATGCTGCAACTGCGCGAGTTGTTCCTGTCCCAGAATATGGGATTTGTCGATATCGCGTCCATGTTCCTGTATCTGAGTCCGTTCTTTTTGCTGCTGATCATTCCGATTGCTTGCATGCTTTCGGTCTTCCTGACTTTTTTGCGCATGGGGACAGATCTTGAGTCCGTAGCGCTCAAGTCATCGGGCATCAGCTTGTATCAGCTTCTGCCTGCACCCGTGTTCTTCTGCCTGCTCTGCGTTGTGGCCAACATGGCCATCAGCTTCTGGGGGGTCTCCTGGGGCATGGAGAATTTCAGGGCACAAGTGCTTGAGATTGCCCGAACCAAAACCCAGCTGGTCATGCAAGCTGGTGTATTCAATAAGGATTTCCCGAACCTGACCGTCTTTGCTCAACAGGCCGATAACACCACGGGTGAACTGACTACGGTGTTTGTTCAGGACCGGACCCACGAAAGCGTCAAGGCCACCATCCTGGCCCCCACGGGCAACGTGCATACTGATTCCGACAAGGGCGAGATTGTCTTCCATCTGCGTGATGGACGCATCTACCGTCAGGAAAAGGGAGCGGTCAGTGTGGTCGGTTTTGGCACCTATCAGGTACGCATGGACCTCTCGAAGCTGCTCTCCGGCTATGACCTGGGGGATATCAAACCCAAGGAAATGAGTTGGGAAGAACTCCATGAAGCCAACGATGATCCGGCAACTTTAGCCATAGATAACGGGATGTTCTCTCGGAAGGTTAAAGTTGAGATTCAAAAACGTCTTGTCCTGCCGTTGGCCTGTCTGGTGCTGGGTTTGTTCGCTTTGCCCATGGCGGCAAGCTTTGGCGGGCTGAACCGTCACTGGGGCCTGATCCTGGCCCTCGGATTCTTCCTGTTCTATTACACGCTGCTCTCACTGGGGCTCTCGTTGGGTGAAACAGGCACCGTCCCTCCCATAATCGGCCTCTGGCTCCCCAACGTGCTGTTCCTGATCGTGGGGGTCGTCGGCATCCGCATGGCCGCCATGGAACGGGCCATTTCCGTTGCCGCATGGCTATCGCACCTCAAGCTGCACTGGGCGAGGAGGGTAAGCCATGCGAATTAGGACTCTTTCGCAATATCTGTTCAAGCAGAACCTGTTCCTGTTGCTCACCACCCTCGCTGCGGGTTCGGCACTCTACATCATGGCTGACCTGTTCGACCGGCTGGACGACTTTCTTGAGGCCGGGCTGGGGCTAGGCACTGTGGCCACCTATTTTGCGGCCAAACTCCCCTTGATCATTTCACAGATCATGCCTGCGGTCTTTCTTGTCTCCCTGGTCATCCAGCTCTGCCTGATGGCCCGGAGCCGTGAACTTCTGGCGCTTCGGTCCGGAGGGGTTTCTCTGGCCGCCATGTCACGCTTTTTTCTGGCCTATGCCTTGCTCTGGTGCCTGATTCAGATGGCATTCTCGCAGCTTGTGGGAGTCTATGGGCAGCAGATCGTGCGCAGCATCTGGTCCGAGCAGGTGCGAGGCAACATTGTTGAGAAAAAAGTCTTGTATAACATCTGGTTCAGAGAAGGCGACCTGATTGTCGAGGCTGCTCAGCTTCGGCCTGCCAAGAATATGGCGCAGGACCTGTCCATCTACGAGATGTCAGACGACCGCCAATCCGTTAAGCGCATTATTACGGCAAAAAATGCCTTCGCCGAGACCGGAAAGTGGACTCTGCACAATGTTCAGGTTCTCGATCCTGTGAATTTCTCCGTGACAAATCTGCCGCAGATGACTCTGGATTTACAGCAGGACCCCATGACCTTCGTCCATATCGACCCCAACGTGGATCCAGCCTCATTGCCCATGTGGCAGTTGTCGCGGGTCATTGAACGTCTGGATGCTTCCGGGTCCAACGTGGAGCGGTTGCGTACCGCATGGCACATGAACTGGTCCTATGCCTTTTCCATTATGTCCATGGCATTGCTGGCTCTGGCGCTTGTGACCCTCTCCGAGAATGTATACCTGAATATTGGTCTCTCGCTCGTGCTGACGTTTATGTACTACGTGGTCTACATGGTCGGAGCGACCATGGGGCAGAAGGGAATGCTTCTGCCCTGGATGGGGGCCTGGCTCGGAAATATCGTATTCTGTTCGGTGGCTGGCGGCTGGCTGGCCTGGACCATGCGTCCATCAGGCATCACCCGGAGCTGACTCAGACCCCCTTGCACTGAGACATCAAAAGCCCTCGCACAAGAACATGCGCGAGGGCTTTTTGCTTATCAATGGATCCCGGATCGGCCCGGATATCAAGAACAGATTACTTGGCCACGGCTGCTCGCAGGGCCTCCCAAGCCGTGTCCATGCCCATCCCCGTCTCAGCAGAGGTCACCAGAGGCTTCTGTCCGTCCAGAATGGTTGCCCATTGCTTACGAACCTTCTCACGATCACGCTGCTTCGGCTTGTCGGCTTTGGTCATGATGGGAATAATCGTCATGCCGATGCCCTGCAGGAACGTCACTAGCTCCAGATCGATTTTTTGGGGGCTATGACGAGAATCCAACAGGACGGCAACGGCTCTTAACCAATCATTATCTTTGATATAGATTTCGATGAGATTGGCCCATTGGGCACGTTCCTTCTTGGAAGTTCGGGCGTATCCGTAACCGGGCAGATCCACCAGGTAGAAATCCCCCGGTGTCACCATGTAGAAGTTCAGACTTCTGGTCTTGCCCGGAGACGAGCTGATCTTGGCCAGTTTTTTGCGCCCGGCCAAACGGTTGATCAACGAAGATTTGCCCACATTGGAACGTCCGGCCATAGCAATCTGGGACGCGGGCATCTCCGCCAATTGATCCATCAAGTAGATGGTTTTTTCGAGTTCAAAGTGAACCTTGCTCATGAATCCTCCGTTATGCCGGTCGGAGGTTCCGTCCCGGCGTGCCCGGCTACTATGCCCGGGAAGGGCGCGTTTGCCAACATCAATGGAAATGGATACATAGGAGCAACTTCGATTCGTGCCTGCAAAAGGCCCGGAAACAACGGATGGGAATAGAATGGCGAAACATGAGATTTTGATCCTGAACGGTCCCAACTTGGGGCACTTGGGCAAACGGCAGCCTGATATCTATGGCAGCCAGGGGATGAATGATGTCCCGGCGCTTGTGGACACCCTGTTGGGCGCTCGTGCAAAAGACATCGAGTTGTCCTTTTTCCAGGCCAATGGCGAAGGCGAATTGATCGACAGACTTGAATTGGCACGCGAACAGGGCATTGCCGGCATCGTCTTCAATGCCGGGGCCTACACGCACACCAGTCTTGCCTTGGCCGACTGTCTTGCCTGGATTGGCATTCCCTGCATTGAAGTTCATATTTCCAATGTCTGGGCACGCCCTGAAACCATCCGGCATCAAAGCTTCATGGCCGCTCAGGTCGTGGGGGTAATCGCTGGTTTTGGTATTGATTCCTATGCCCTGGCCGTGGCGGCACTGCTGAACCGCTTCGAGCGCAGCTAACAACAACGATAATTATCAACCGGAGGATAGATGATTCCCACTTCTGATTTCAAGAATGGCAAAAAGATCGAAATGGATGGTATTCCTTACGAAATCCTTGAGCACCAGCACCACAAGCCCGGCAAGGGCGGCGCCGTCATGCGCACAAAGCTGCGCAATCTGCTCAATGGCCGGGTCATTGACCATACATTCCGTTCCGGCGAAAAAGTCGCCAAGCCCAATCTTGAGACCCGAGAGATGCAGTACCTGTATCGTGAGGGCAAGGACTTCGCCTTCATGGACATGACCTCCTACGAGCAGCTGACCATTACCGCAGAGCAGGCAGGCTCCGCTGGTGGCTTTCTGGTGGAGAGTGAAGTGGTCAAGGTCCTGTTGTACAATGAGAATCCCCTGACTATCGATCTTCCTGCATCCGTTGTCATGGAGATTGCCGAAACAGAGCCGGGTGTACGAGGCGACACCGTCTCCGGCGCAACCAAGCCCGCGACCCTGAGCTCAGGCATCGTCGTCCAGGTCCCACTGTTTGTGGAGCAGGGCGAAAAGATCAAGGTGGATACTCGTTCCGGGAACTACATCGGTCGCGAAAAGTAGATCAAACGTCTGACACAGGACTCCAGAACAGGCTCCATGGCATACGGTCAAGGAGCCGCAAACGGAGGATAGGGCTACGAACGGAAGGAAGTTGCTGAGGGAAATCGTCGCATTGGCGCTGCTGTTCTGTGCCATTGCACTGGCGGTGTCACTGACAAGCTATTCGCCGCAAGACCCGAGCTTCAACCATGCCGTGAGCCATGGCTACGAGGTCAAGAATGCCGTGGGCCTTGTGGGTGCCTACGTTGCGGATCTGCTCGTTGTCCTGTTGGGCATCGGCAGTTGGCTTGTGCCCGTGGCCTTTGGCGCCTTGGCTATCGGAAACTTCCTACCCCGACTATTTCCTGCCTGGTGGCGCTGGCTGGGCTGGTTCCTGTTCCTGCTGTGCACCATGCCCCTTGGGGCTTCGGAATGGGGCAGGGCACATGCGGCCATCATTGAAGTCAAAGGCGGCGGCCTGTTCGGACAGATATTTATCGATCAGGCCCGTTTTTACCTTCGGCCCACCGGTGCCGGCCTACTTTGGCTGTTTACCCTGATTGTTGCGTTCCAACTCCTCATGGGACTGACATGGGGAATGTTCTTCAAGCGCATTCGCGGGCAATTCCTCGATCTTGGATTCAAGCTCAAGGAACGCCGGCATCGCAAACAACGCCGCGAGACCGCGCTCCCCAAAGAATCCAACAGGAAATCATCCAAGACGCAAACACCTGAAGAAACAGGTAGTTTTCTGCGTCTGGGGCGCAAAAAGAAGGCCGAGGTGTCTGCTGCGGCGACCAAGCCAAAGAGCAGCAAGCGAGCCCCCGCCAAAAGAGTTCCCACCCCAGGAGAAGCCGCAGCCGCTGGTTCCGGCCCTCCGCCCGTGGAATTCCTAAAAGCGCCGACCTCTGATGGTCCATCCATCCCTCAGGAAGTGCTGGACGAAAGGGCCGTCCGCCTGGAAGCCTGTCTGGCTGATTTCGGCATTCAGGGCGAGGTTCAGGGAGCGACTCCCGGTCCTGTCGTCACCATGTTCGAATACAAACCCGCACCGGGCGTCAAAATCAGCCGAATTGCCGGATTGTCCGATGATCTAGCCCTTGCACTGAGGGCTTCGGCCGTTCGCATCGAAGCCCCTCTGGCCGGACGTGACACCGTTGGCGTCGAAATTCCCAATGATGACCGCGAGACCGTGTATTTGCGCGAAGTCATGGAATCCGAGCAATTCCAGGGATCAAAATCTCTGCTGACGCTTGCCTTGGGCAAAGATATCCACGGCACACCGTATGTTTCCGACCTGGCCAAGATGCCACACCTGCTGGTGGCCGGTGCCACGGGGCAGGGCAAGAGTGTCTGTATCAATTCCCTGTTGATGAGCTTTTTGTACAAGGCGTCACCCGACGAGGTGAAGCTGCTTCTGGTGGACCCAAAGCGCATTGAATTGGCCCTATACGCTGATTTGCCGCATCTCGTGCATCCGGTTGTCACTGACATGGCCCTTGCCAAAAATGCCCTGGACTGGGCCGTCTATGAGATGGAGCAACGCTACGACGCCATGGCCCGGCTTGGTGTTCGCAACATCGAGGGATATAATAAAAAACTTGAATCCTTTGGCGCTGAAAAGCCCGAGGAATTTGCCGACCTGACACACATGCCGTTCCAGGTCATCGTCATCGACGAATTGGCCGACCTGATGCTTACTGCCAAGAAGGAAGTGGAAACCTCCATTGTGCGATTGGCACAGTTGGCTCGTGCTTCCGGCATTCACATGATTCTGGCAACTCAACGACCCTCCGTGGATGTCGTGACCGGGTTGATCAAGGCTAACTTCCCCAGCCGCGTGGCCTTTACCGTGACGTCACCCCAGGATTCCCGAACCATCCTTGATACCGTTGGTGCAAACCACCTGCTGGGCAAAGGCGATATGCTGTTCAAGCCTGGAGGCGGCAAAACCCTTCGCCTGCATGGTGCGTTGGTGGATGAGGACGAAATCGGGCAGGTCATCAAATACTGGAAGGCTCAATCCGCACAGAACTTTGATCTCGACTTCGGAGACTGGTCGCGGGAAGAAAAGCTGAGCGGAAGCGCCACAGGCGGCTCCGGCGGGCAGGGGATTCCCGATGATCCGATCTACGGCGAAGCCGTACAATTCGTCATGGAGCAGGGGAAAGCCTCCATCTCGCTCATTCAGCGCCGTTTTCGCATTGGCTTCAACCGCGCCGCACGCTACGTGGAGCAGATGGAGCAGGATGGGATTGTAGGCCCTGCCGACGGGTCCAAGCCCCGCCAAGTAATTGGTGGACGGGACTAATTGCCTAATCGTCTTTCAACCCTTTCTATACATGGACTGAACGTCTATTTGGTAGGGAATTCCTGTATTTCCAAGCTGTTGACAGTTCAACGAAAAGAATCCATCAAAAAGAAATGAGTTGGGCCAATCATTTTCCCTTTACAAAGAATGCAGTGATCGGGACGATCCTGAACCTTGCGTTACTTCTTATTGCTGTGCTCCTGAGTACAGTGGGCAATGCTGTCCCTGCCTCGGCCAAGAGTCAGGCCCCGACTCTTTATCTGTCCAAAGTCATCGGACCCGTCTCCCTGGGGCCACATCTCGAAATACTTAAAGATTCCGAGAAAAACATAACCATTGAACAGGTTGTCACAGGGCAGGTGTCTCAACGTTTCCTGCCTTTGAAATCAGACACGTTCTTCCTTGATGACTCCAAAGCCAATTGGTGGATCAAGGCCGCTCTGAGTATTTCAGAAGTGCCTGAACAGTTGCCTCATCATTGGGTCATCGATGCTGGCTGGCCTGAATTTTGGGACTGGTATGCCGTCAAGGTCTTTGATGTTTACCTAGCTGATAGCAATGGGAATATTCGGCTACAGCGGGCTTTCGGAAAAAACGAGTTTTCCCTGTTCATCTCCCCATTTGTTCACCAGCTTCAATTCCCAGAACCCGGAGATTACACACTATTTATCCGGGTCAGGAGTGATCTCCCCGTCTTTCTTCCCCTTGTGACGAATACCGTCGGCAGCTACATGCATTCATTCCGCAAGGTCAGCATGATCAAGGCCTTGGTCTGTGGTGTCCTGCTTGCCATGGCGTTCATCCATTTCGTGTTGTACCTCTGCATTCGTGACGACGCCTACGTATGGTATTCAGGATTCATCCTCACCTTGGTGTTATATCTTACTGTCCAGACAGGTTTAATGCGCGAATACGTTCCGGCACTTTGGTCTGCAGGGCTCGGACAGTATCTGGACCCGGCACTTTTGACTCTTTTTAGTATTGTTTTCCTTCAATTTGCACGAATCTATCTGGCTTCACGAATATACGCTCCAAACCACGACAGACTCAGCCTGATCATTATCTGGAGTGGCGTGTGCTGGCTGGGGATTCTGCCATTCCTGAATGTATCCCTTGTCAACACGGTGACGCTTGCGTACCCAATGTTCTGCATTTACTCGATGCTGATCGCAATCGTCACGATGCGTAAGGGATTTTATCCGGCAAGACACTTCATCTTTGCGTTTTCCCCTTATATACTGGGTGGTCCGACAGTCCTTTTGGCCTATATGGGCATTTTTGAATACTCGTCATTCCTGTTCTATCTCTTACCGCTGGTGTCCATGATTTCGGTTCTGCTGTTCCCCTATGCCCTGACTCGTCGCTTGGGGCATCTGCGCATCGATCAGGGACAGATTCAACGCAAGAAGCAGGCAACCAGCCAGCGGGCCATGACCGATAGCCTGACGGGATTGCCCAATGCCAGGCTCTTCCAACGTGATCTCGTACAATTTACCCGAAGGACTGATCAACAAGGAGAGTCACTCTCCCTTGCCATCTTCGATGTGGATGATTTCAAGCAACTCAATCATGAACACGGCCCCATGGTTGGTGACGAAGTGCTCAAAGCCATGGGAAGAATCATTCGAGTTGCCATAAGAGACTCGGATAAAGCCTATCGGTATGGTGGCGAAGAGTTTTGCCTGCTGTTACCGGGAAGTACCGTGCACGAAGGTGCGGCGATCTGTGAACGGATAAGGGAATCCCTACAAAATTTGAAATTTGCCAGCGATAGCGAACGGTTGGCAAAAGTCACCATCAGCACGGGAATTGCCGAGTATTCAACCGCTGAAGGTCCAGACAGCCTCCTGTTCAGAGCAAGTCGAGCAATGTATCGTGCCAAGGCTGATGGCAAGGACACCGTAGTGGTCGCTGTTTGACCTGGCGTTCTGCCCTCAAAAAAACTATCTATCAGGAAATAATCATGAACATTCTTGTCATTCTGGGCCACCCGGAGCAGGGGAGCCTCAATCATGCCATTGCAGAGCAGACCGTCACCACCCTTCACGAACTTGGGCATCAAGTCGTCTTTCACGATCTGTGCAGAGAAGGATTTGACCCGGGACTTCCGGGTATGGAAATTTCCAGAGATGCCAAGTTGCCCCCAGAGATTCAGCAGCATTGCAATGAACTCGCTGATGCCGATGGTATCGTCATCATTCACCCCAACTGGTGGGGTATGCCTCCTGCAATTCTGAAAGGGTGGGTGGACCGCATCATGCGGGTAGACGTGGCGTATCGCTTTGTTGGCGAAGACGGTGGTGAAGGGGTTCCCGAAGGGCTTCTCAAGGCAGACAGAGCCCTGGTCTTCAATACCAGCAACACAGCCACAGAACGGGAACAGAACATATTTGGCGATCCCCTGGAGCGCATCTGGAAGGATTGCATCTTCGATCTCTGTGGAGTCCGGGAATTTCATCGCCGCATGTTCAATATCGTCTGCCTTTCCTCACAACAGAAGCGCGAATCCTGGCTGTCCGAAGTCAGAGATACAGTCAGCAGGATCTTCCCCTCTGATTAATCGTCATCGGTAGTCTCGCGATTGCCCATAATCAAAGCCTTCGCCTGCTCCGGCTTCATGGGCCGGGCAAATAGATAGCCTTGATACATCTGGCAACCGAGTTCAGAAAGGACTTGTTTCTGAATAGCGCTTTCAACTCCTTCGGCGACAACGTTGAGCCCCAAGCCTCCGGCAAGACTGATAATTGCACGAACAATCTCCCTGTTCTCGGGGTGCTGCTCCAGTTTTTGTACAAACCCCAGGTCAATCTTTAGGTTGTCCAGAGGGAGTTGTTGCAGATAGCTCATGGATGAATAACCAGTCCCGAAGTCATCAACGGCGATGGTGACTCCCAAGGCGCGCAACGCCTTCATTCGGCGTACTGCTGTCCGGGCATCCTGCATGATGGCTGTTTCGGTCAACTCCAACCGCAAACGATCCGCCGGGAAATTAGTTTTCTCCAGAACCAATCTGATATCATTGACGATATCTTTCTTGGCAAACTGTCTGCTGGAAATATTGACCGACAAAATGAGTGGTCGAGCTTCGGGATGAGCTGCCCTCCAATCTGCCATATTCGAACAGGATTCTGACAAAACCCAAAGCCCCAAAGCATCGATTCGGCCTGTTTCCTCAGCAACAGGGATGAACTCCGAAGGCAGAATTTCCCCTCGCTCGGGATGACGCCAACGTGCCAAGGCCTCAAAACCCATCAGGGTATCTGCCTCAAGGCCGACAATCGGCTGAAAGACCACATAGAACTCACCCTCCGCCAGAGCACGGTCCATGTCGGTTTCCAGTGACATCATCCATACGGCTTCTTCATGGAGCCTGGGGGTAAATACCTTGAAACGGTCAGGCCCCTGATCCTTGGCGCGATGCATGGCAATATCCGCATTGCGCAGCAAGTCTTCAGCATTCGTGTAGGGAGCGGTGTTCAGGACTACACCAGACGAAACCGTGATCTGGACAGCCTGATCATCCACAGTCATGCTGGCACGCATCTCGGTATGGATTCGTTTCAGGATGCGCGCAGCCTCGCGGGGCGTATCAATCTCCTCAAGCAGCACGACGAATTCGTCACTTCCAAATCGAGCCACGGTGTCCAATTCCCGAACACAGTTCCTCAGTCGCTGAGCAGAGGTTTTGAGAACAGCGTCACCAAAGGCATGACCATAACTGTCATTCAGCACCTTCAAGCGATCGATATCCACAAAAAGAACCGAGAAATAATAATCTTCACGGCGCCGGGTCCGTTCAATGGCACGACTGATACGATCAGTCAGCAGGTCACGATTGGCCAGTTCCGTCAAAGGATCATAGAGGCGCTGTTTGCGCAGCTGGGCCTCGGTAAGCTTTCGTTGGGTTATATCCGTGACAAACCCCTCAATGCGCAAAGGATGTCCACTTCTATCATTTACGATCCGGGCATTGATCTGGACCCAGACCAGAAGCCCGTCCTTGCGAAGCTGAGCAGCCTCAAGCCCCTGAACACTCCCGTCCTCACGTAACAGACGCAGAAGCTTCTCCCGATCATGAGGATGTGCATAGAGCTGATGCCCGATGTCTGTAATTTCACGGACGAGTTCGCCGGGAGAGTCATACCCCAGAATGGTTGCCATGGCCCGATTGGCACTGATGAAGCGTCCCTCCAGCGTGGTCTGGAAGATGCCCTCAACGGCATGCTCATAGATATCCTGCACCCGGCGTTGCGTCTTGCTTCGAGCAAGCCCGACAAGTACAATGCAAGTGCAGAAGAAAATGATAATCGCCAGAGAACTCCATGAAAAATCAAAAGAGAAGCCTGAAGCGGCGTGGCTGGTTGAACCTGCTTCTTCCCAGAACAGTGCTGCCATGACAAAGGTAGAGAAGAGAGGGCGAGATTGAGACGAAAATCGAAGACGGTGCAGCATGAGTTCCTCAATATCCTTCTGTAATAGTGCCTCATACCCCCCAGACGTGAGACGCTCGTGATGCATTGGGCAAGAGTCACGAAAAGCCTCAATTCACGGCCCGACATTAGCACGATGAAAAGGATGCTGCAAAACAAAACATGAATTTGTACAATAGAATAACGATTTACTAATGGAGTTGGCTTACATGTATTTTTCGACAACAACGCGCATGTGGCGGGCGCCATCTGAGTAATATTCAGCCTGAATGTATCGTGGACGATTGAATCTCAAAAGCGTGATAACGGTCCCTTACTTGCAAATCACATCGGAATGGTTAAGATTTCACAAGTCCATTAGGCCAAATTCATGCCCTTAACTGGAAGAAAGGAAGACCATGCTGTTCATTCGCATTCCGGCGCTGATTCTGACCATTTTGATTTGTGTTCCCGCTGCATGGGCAAGCGACGTCGCAACTCTGACCGCATCCATGCAGGCCCGATACGAGTCTCTGGATAGTTTTTCGGCATCATTCAACCAGGTACTGTTCAATGCCTCCAGCAGCGAAACTCAACAGCGCGCAGGAAACATTGCCTATCGTCAACCAGGGTTGGTTCGATGGGAGACAACAACGCCGGAGCCCGAACTTTTGGTGGTGGGCAAGGATGAGGTATGGAGCCATTTCCCTCATGAAGATGCAGCTTACAAGTATACAGTGGAACAGGTGCTGTCGTCCAAAACCGTGCTGCGCTTCATTTCGGGCAAAGCCAACCTGCGAGACGATTTCTGGGTCACATCATTGGGACGGGAAGATGGGCTGGATAAGCTTGAGCTCATTCCCAAGGAGCCTGAACCGGAAATGGTCCAGGCCTACCTCTGGCTGACTCCAGAGTATGCCTTATTGCAAAAGGTTCAAATCCTGGATTTTTTTGGAAATGAGAACACAGTAATTCTGAAGGGAATCGTCATGAATCCAGAGCTTCAGGACAGCGCTTTCAGTTTCACGCCGCCGCCAGGAACTGATGTATACGACAACACCCACAAGTAGCTTTTGCCAGGCCTTCCACCAATGTGGGAGGCCTATTTTTTATTCGTCTCCAACCCCACGGCCTTGCGGAGTGCAGCCAATTCGTCGGCCTGAAGCTCGCGGGCCTGTCCCTCTCGGAGACGGCCCAGGGAAAGAGGGCCTTGGGACACTCGCTCCAGGCGCAGGACAGTCCACTTGAGATCGCGGCACATGCGCCGAATCTGACGATTCAAGCCCTGGATCAATGTCATTTCCAGTTGCACTGTTCCAGCTTGCTGTTTCGCAATGGTCACTTCAACAGGAGACAGTCGTTCGCCTTCGGCCAATACCATGCCTTTACGCATGATATTCAGCTTTGCTTCAGCAATTCCCCCTCGAATCGTTACACGATAGACCTTGGGCAAATGCCAACTGGGGTGAGTCAACCGATTGGCCATTTCTCCGTCATTGGTCAGCAGGAGGAGTCCCTGTGAAAAGAAATCCAATCGTCCGACGGGGAAAAGGCGATTCTTTTTAAGGTTTTGGGGCAACACATCCAACACGGTCCGGCGACCTTGAGGATCGCTGACCGTGGTCACCACCTGAGTCGGCTTATTGAGCAATACGTAGTTGAATTCGTCCTGCCCCGGGGAGGACAGAGCAATGGGTTTGCCCTGGACAGTGATGTGATCCTTGCCAGGAACAACCTTTGTTCCGGCAGCAGTGACGGTTTCACCGTTAACAGCGACCAGCCCCTGAGCTACCAGATCATCGGCAGCACGCCGGGAGCAAATCCCAGCCTGGGCCAAGGCCTTGTTAATGCGAATGGGAGCGGACGAGCCGCTCCCAGTATCAGAGAATGTATTGGAGTCGTTTTTTTGCGGCATGCCGCATAACTAGACGTGAATGACCTTGGTGGCAAGTTGCATCGATGTCACCACGTCCAACATGTTTGTGGTCTGCCCGAGCCCTCTGTCATTCAAGAGGCCAAAATGGTCCAGGCAAGTCCCGCAGACAAGAATTGTTGCCCCTGCATCTTCCAACGTTTTCAGGCCATTGAAGCAGGGATGTCCGGGGATGGACAGTTTGACCCCGGCATTGACCAAAACGATCCGCCACAGTTCGTGACCAAGTTCAGGCAGTGTGGCGATGAAATTCACCAACAACTTGCCTCCCAATTCATCATCCCCCTTGCCGACAACGTCAGCCGGGATGAATACGGTCACCTTTTGTTCCAGAGCCTGGATTTCAGCCGGACTCATGACTTCACAATCGCAGGCCTGACCGTCCACAGCCTTTGAACCCGTACCAGTCCTACCTGAAGCCACAATGCGCCATTGAGCATCGCCACCGATACAAACAGCTTGATATCCTTTGGATTCCAAAAATCTGGTCACATTTTCCCGGGCGGCTTCGTTGTCCACGATGACGGACAACTCTGCGGGATCATCATTGTCAATGCACTGCTTGCATTGTAAGACAGGCTGCGGGCAGGGCATGCCTTTGCAGTCCAAGACGATATCGGACATCAACGGTTCTCCTTGATGGTGTTCGTTATGAGCCTATCGAACGCGAGAGTTCGAGGCGGGTCAAATAGATAATTCCCATGGGATTTGACCATTTGCATCGAGAACTCCCGTTCAGAGAAAGATGCCGCCCCATGCCCGGCTGGATTTCCAAGCCCGGATGCACTATCAAGCGGGCACAGCAAGTCATAACCGCCATTGAAGGGCCACCCCTTCCGAAGGCATAAGGAATACCAAGTGGGTTCAGATAAAAAACAGTTCTCCATCAAGAGCATTCCATTGCTCAAGCGCTGCCTCAGCTATTTCAGCCCCTACAAAGGGCGGATTGCTCTGGCACTTATTTCCATGGCCATCGTGGCCGGGGCATCTACATTCTCGGCTTATCTGTCCCAACCAGCCTGGGATGAAATTTTCGACAAGCACGATCAGACAGCACTGGTCATCTATCCCTTACTCTTTGTCTTGACCTTTCTGGGCAAAGGATTGTTCCGTTATCTGCAGAACTACCTGATGCGCATGTGCGGACTGAAAGTGCTTGAACGCCTGCGCAACGAACTCCATGAAAAGATTCTTCGCCTGCCCATGGGTTATTTTGACGACACTCAGGTAGGGATGCTCCAGTCCCGGATCATCATGGATGTCAACATGATCCGCAATAGCCTGCCCGCGATCGTGATGCTGATCCGCAGCTGCCTCGAAGTGGTCGGATACATGGGGGTGGCCATCTACATGAACCCCAAGCTGGCCTCCATGGCGATATTCATCTTTCCGCTGGCTGTGTACCCGATCATTTTCTTCGGCAAAAAGCTCAGAAAGATCGGACGCAAGAATCAGAGCAAGATTTCAGACATCTCGGTCATTCTGAACGAGGTTTTCAACGGCGCTCGCGTGGTCAAAGCCTTTGCCAATGAGCGTGGAGAGAATGACAGGTTCGCCAAGGAAAATGAGCGACTGGTGAGCATCGCTGAGAAAGAAGTCATTTTTTCCGAGCTGTCGTCCCCCATCATGGACTTTATCGGTGCCATGGGGATTGCCGTGGTCATGTGGTACTGCGGGGGACAGGTCATGGCCGGTGATGTCTCTCAGGGGCAATTCATCGCGTTTGTTGTGGCTGCCGGCCTCATTTACGCGCCCATCAAGAAATTCAACAGCAACAACATGGAAATACAACGCGCCCTAGCCGGTGCCGAGCGTGTCTTTGAAATCCTCGATTCCCCGGACATCGTGGAAGAGCAGGGCGGAGACATCAGGTTTGAGCCACCTTTCAGCGAGCTCAAGCTTGAACATGTCAGTTTTTCATACCCTGGCTGTCAGCGGCCAGCGCTTGCCGATGTAAGCCTGACCGTCAAGGCCGGACAGCGAATCGCACTGGTTGGTCCCTCGGGTTCCGGAAAAACAACTCTGGTCAATCTGATTCCCCGTTTCTATCTGCCGCAGGAAGGGCAAATCCATTTGAATGGTCTCCCTCTGGAGGATTACACTCTGGATTCGCTGAGGCGCAACGTGGGTATTGTGTCGCAGGATGCATTCCTTTTCGACACCACGGTTGCAGCCAACATCGCCTATGGACAGGGAGCGACCGATCAGGAACGCGTTGAATCCTGCGCCCGTACAGCCTATGCGCATGAGTTCGTGACCGAAATGCCCAAGGGATACGATACGGTACTGGGCGAACGCGGAGTCAAGATGTCCGGCGGACAAAAACAACGCCTGACCATTGCCCGGGCGCTCTTCAAGAACCCACCACTCCTCATTCTGGATGAGGCCACCAGCGCTCTGGATACGGAAGCTGAACGCAAGGTCCAGGCTGCACTCGAAAACCTGATGCAAAACAGGACCAGCGTGGTCATTGCACATCGCCTGTCCACGGTCATCAGTGCCGACCTGATTGTGGTCATGCAGAACGGCAGGATCGTGAATACCGGCACCCATGCAGAACTCCTGGCCAAATGCGAGCTATACGCCAGACTGCATGCCATGCAGTTTCAGGACGAGCCCCAAGCCGCAGGACCGGCTTGTTAGGTCTAGAACACCAGAAGAGAGTGGGGCGTTGTTGCCTCTTTGCTCAAGAATTTTGTACTTTTTGACTTTCGAGGGTCATGATCCTCAGCTACAATTTTGATTTCACACTATTTCCAGAATCAGAAATACGACGCGCTGGAGAATATTCTCAATGAACTGGGGTAAGTTACTTGGAAAAACGTCTGTCCCCGTGTTGTGCTACCACAACCTGGGAGGCAATGGCGTCCCCCGAGAATCATTCGTCAGCCAAATGCGCTGGCTCAAGGACAACGGCGTATGCACTCTGAATCAATCGGAGCTGCGTCGATTTCTGGAAGGCGAAACATTGACCAGTCCTTCTGTCATGATCACCTTTGACGATGGTTTTCGTGACCTGTACACCTTCGCAAGGCCGATTCTGAAGGACCTCGGTCTTACGGCTACGGTATTCATCATTAATGACCGTATGCGCCCGAATTCCGAAATTGGATTTGATCGAGAAATCTTAGCACACCAGGCCCATCTGGACTTTTTGCTCACTCAGAATCGAAGTGCCTGGCTTTCCTTGCAGGAACTTAAAGAACTGCTTGAAGAAGGTGTATTTGAACTCGGCAGTCATTCCTTCTCACACAGGATGAAGCCTACCTGTGCCCCGGAACTGGTTGAATTACCAACACATTGGGCGTATGCACTTCAAAGTGGACAGGACGGACCCTACTCGGAACTAAAGCCCGAGCTGGCACACCCTCTCTGGCTGGCGAATGAACAGCGCCAGGAGACCACTCAGGAAATGATTTCCCGGGTGCAAAACAATCTGGAAGAGAGCCGCCGCGAACTGGAAGCTCAGTGCGAAAGACCGGTGACCGCCTTTGCCTGGCCCTGGGGAGAAACACATCCCGCCGCCGAGCAAGCTGTTGAAAAAGCTGGCTTGGACTTACGCTTCACCTTGAAGCGTGGCGCTGTTGATCATAAGACGCCTCCCGGCAGTATTCCGCGGCTGGAAGTAAGAAGACACAAAGGCCTGGGCTGGTTCGCCTCGCGGGTTGCGCTGTATAGCAGGCCCTGGACGGCAACTCTGTATTCGGGCGCGAGGATATAAATGAAAGAAATTTTGTATGAAGCGCTTGCCGGGGCAGGGCATTCCCTGGATTTTGCCGGGGTGGAACGCTGGGGCAACCGCCTTGGCTCGCTACTGTGGACCGCACTTCGCGAGCGCCGGAGCATGGCCGAAGAGAACATGGTCTATCATCTCGGCGTTACATCAGAGCAAGCCCGAACCATGACTCGCAATAATTTCCGAAATACAGGACGCTCCTTTCTCGAACTTTTTCTATCGAAAAACGTGGACAAGCGCTTTGTCAAAGACCGCCTGACCATCTCTGATCCGGAATCATTTCAAGCATTAGTGGAAACAGATCGCCCATTTGTCGGGACATCGGCTCATCTTGGTGCCTGGGAATTGATGATCGGCCTGTATCATGTGCTGATCCCCGAGCGGAAAAAACAGGTTGTCGTCCGACGCCCTAAAGACGAAGCTCTTCACAAGCTCATGACCCGCATGCGCACCAATCCCACGGTTGAGGTTGTCGAACACCGTCAAGCTGTCCTCAAGGTCCTCAGGTGTCTGAAAAAAGGCGGGGCTACCGGATTTATGGTTGATCACAACTGCAGCACCACGGAAGCGGTCTATCTTCCGTTTTTGAAAAAAATTGCTGCGGTCAACATGGGGCCGGCACTCCTGGCCATCAGAAGTGAAGCACTCATTCAGCCTCTATATCTGCTCAGGGATGAAGAGAACGGCTTCATCCTCCACACCGAGCACGCCCTGGACACCAGAGTTCTCACCGGGAGCCGGGAGGAAAAAATTCAAAAAGCGGCTCTGTTCTATACTCAATCGGTAGAGCGTGCTGTACATCGCTGGCCCGAACAGTGGTACTGGCTGCACCGTCGCTGGAAGACTCAACCCCCTCCGGAATGGAATTACATTCCGCCCGAAAACATGAAGTAAAACTTTAAATTATTCTCAATACTCCAATATTATTGAGAATAACAACAATGGCAACTTCATTCTCCTTGAGCTACCCACCTCATCTATTTTCCTTGGTGATGAATTCTGCTACACCTTCATGAAATCCGGGTCTGGATTCATCTGAAGGGCTCGTAGGCCGTATAACCATGGAATAGCGCCATCATGAAGCAACAACTGCTCAAGGCTTTTGAGCGTTTCAGAGACAGTTGGGCCTTTCTTTTTGTTCTGGGCATGGCCTCGACAATGTTCATCGCGTGGCTGTACATGCAGCGGCCAGTACTACTGAAGGCCCTGGACCTGAAGCTCTATGACCAGATGATGCGTGTGTCTCACAGCACCGAGACCAGCGGAACCCCGGTCATTGTCGATTTGGATGAACGCTCACTGGCAGCTTACGGCCAATGGCCATGGCCCAGATACCGTGTCGCCTTGCTTTTGGCCAAAATTCGTCAGGCCGGAGCATTGGCCGTGGGTATCGATATCGTTTTCGCAGAAGACGACCGCACATCCCCCAAGATCATCCAGCAAGACATCAAGCGTGATCTCCAGGTAAACATGGGATTTACTGGAATTCCTCAGGCTCTGATGGATAATGACCAAGTGCTGGCAGGCGTACTGGGCCAAGGGCCCTTTGTTCTGGGATATTACCTGAACTTCGATGATGGACATATTGCAGCGAGCGATGATTGCGTGCTTCATCCCGTCAGCCTGGTCGAAAAACGCTCCAAAAACGCTCCTCCCAGTAAAGACTTCATGGTGGATGCACCTTCGGTTGTCTGTAATATCCCCGCCTTGGGCGCTGCCGCCAGAATGTCCGGATTCTTCAATACCAACCCGGATCTGGACGGCATCTACCGCAAAACACCGCTCTTTGCCCACTATAAGGGCAAACTCTATCCCAGTCTTTCCATGGCAACCCTGATGACGGCCATCGGCGCCAAGCAGGCTGTGATCAAGGTCTCGGAGCAGGGGGTTGAAAGCGTCAGGGTAGGGGGCACGGTCATCCCGGTGGATCGACAGGGACAGGTTTTTGCCCATTATCGTGGCCCCAGAGAATCCTTTCCATACATCTCTGCTTCAAAAATTCTTTCGGACAGCCTGCGTCCAGGAGAATTGAAAGGGAAAATTGTCTTCCTGGGCACCTCGGCCGCGGGCCTGAAAGACCTGCGAGCCACCCCCTTTGACCCGGTCATGCCCGGCGTTGAAGTCCACGCCACGGTGGTGGACAACATCCTTCAAAAAGATTTCATCCAACGGCCAGCCTGGGCCCCGGGCCTGGAATTCATGGTACTCATCGCCTCGGGACTGCTGACCACAGCACTCCTGACCTGGGCCAGAGCCGCCATGAGTTTGATTCCGCTGGGTGCGTGCGCCTGGGGCGCTTGGGAAGGGGCCGTGTACTTGATGGAGACGAAAGGGTTCCATCTATCCCCACTCTATTCATTCCTCGCCCTAGGACTCAATTTCGCTCTGCTCACGCTGGTCAAATACTGGCGGGAGGAAGGGCATAAGAAATTCCTGCAATCCACTTTTGCCAGTTATTTATCCCCCGAACTTATTGATGAAATGTTTGAAAACAAGGCAAACCCGGAACTGGGCGGTGAAGCCCGTGTCATCACAGCCTTTTTCTCGGACGTTCAGAGCTTCTCTAACTTCTCCGAAAAGCTTACAGCAACCCAACTCGTTGAATTACTGAACGAATACCTAACAGCAATGACGGACATCCTACTACTTGAACGGGGCACGCTGGACAAATACGAAGGCGATGCCATCGTGGCCTTCATCGGCGCGCCCATGGATGTCCCTGACCATGCTCTTCGAGCCTGCAGAATTGCCGTAAACATGCAGAATTCCATACTTGCATTGCGCGAAAAGTGGAAATCTGAAAAACAATTGCCTGATGAACCGGAACGCAATTCCAAGGGCTATCCGCCTGAGGTCTGGGGCGTTGGCGACAAATGGCCTGTCATTGTCCATAATATGCTGGTGCGTATCGGTCTGAATTCTGGCGAAATTGTTGTAGGCAACATGGGCAGCACCATGCGCATGAACTACACCATGATGGGCGATGCCGTGAACCTGGCCGCGCGTCTGGAATCCGGGGCAAAACAGTACGGTGTGTACAACCTGATCAGCGAGTACGTCCTGGATCAACCGGCCTGGGACGATAGCGGCAACGAAACAACCGTCCGTGAGATGGTGGAGTGCCGTTTCATCGACAATATCGCAGTCGTGGGCAAGTCCGAGCCAGTCAAAGTCTATGAGCTCGTCGCCATGAAAGGTGACCTTACCGAACAGGAAATCGAACTATTCAAATTGTTTGACCAAGGCATGAAATTGTATCTGGATACGCAATGGGATGCAGCCATTGAAGTCTTCAAGGAAGCAGAAATAATTGAACGAGTCCCAGAAGGTATGACCACTCCTTCTAAGGCCTATATCCAGCGTTGCTATCAATTCAAGACAGATCCTCCTGTAAAGCAAGGTCAAGCCTGGGATGGCGTCTATCGCATGACCAAAAAGTAGATGTCCACCTCCAGAAGGGGAGAACACTACCTCCAGACTTCTCCCTTGTCACAATACCTCCAACAAAGGCCTCCAGTTCGCCTGTGGGGCCTTTTTCATTGTCCAACGACCTTTGCCTCACATCGTGTGACTAGAAGCTCATACAGCACGCTTTCGCCTCAACTTGAACAGTAGGGCATAGCGAACGTTTCAGCCCTCGCATTCAACAACAAACATTCAAGTTAGAGCATGCTGTCGGATTCCTGTTTCACATACGAGTTTCCAACGAGATAAACACATAATTACAGACGCTTATGTACAAATAGCCTCGTCTTAAAGTTAACATAATTTACATTATGAGACTTGATAACGATACTCCTAAGGCGGTCAGGGGGTTCCAGTCCCACCCAAAGTCAAAGCGAACTTTCCCGTTTTCAAGGAGGTTCTGATTCCGTCTGTCGCACAGTTCGATATTGGCTGTGATGCCGTCCTTAACTCATGGCGATGCTTTCTCATCCCTAAGGCTTCACCGAGTCGGGTTCAGACAGACTCTCTCTTCACTGTTCTATGGCCCTGTCAATCCATGACACTATCAAACCCCAGGTGTTGGGATGTGCCGGATACACAGCCCCCAGGAGCCCTTTATGCTAGTTTCTCAATCCCAAGATCGAAACGGCATAAAAAAGCCCCTCTGGCGAGGGGCTGTCTCAACATGATGATGACGAAGAAATCTTACACTCAGGCTCGACAGGCCATCAGCGCCCTGCCCCCTTGGTATTTTTCCAATCAGCCAGGAAATCGGCCAAGCCCTTGTCAGTCAATGGATGCTTCGCCAACCTTTCAAGGACTTTGTAGGGAATTGTCGAGACATCGGCGCCCATCAGAGCGGATTCAACAATGTGCATAGGGCTACGAATGCTGGCTACCAGTACCTGTGTTTTAAAATTGTAATTATTAAAGATAGTAACGATCTGTTCGATGAGTTCCATGCCATCAGCCCCGGTATCGTCCACACGACCGACAAAAGGACTCACGTAGGTAGCACCGGCCTTAGCGGCCATCAGAGCCTGCAGGGGCGAAAAAACGAGGGTGACATTGGTGTCGATACCCATCTGGGATAGCTGTCGAACAGCGACGAGACCTTCCATGATCATGGGAATCTTGACAACGACATTGGGACCGAATTTGACCAGCTCTCTGGCCTCAGCCACCATCTCTTCTGCTGTCAGGCCAACGACTTCAAGGCTGACCGGACCGTCAACGGCCTTGCAAATAGCCGCTGCCAACTCCTTCCAATCCTGTTGTTCCTTGGCAAACAGCGACGGATTGGTGGTCACGCCATCAATCAAGCCATACTTTTGGGCCTGATGAATTTCATCAAGATTGGCCGTGTCGATAAAAAAACGCATGCTTCGCTCCTTGGATGGAAACCCGTGTATTCCTTCCATTATAGCCTAGCTGCGGCGAATTGGGAAGCTACTCTCCCGATTCAAGCTGCTTCAGATACTTGTCGCGACACTCGAAGCTGCAAAAACAGTGAACGCCCTGATCATCCTTGACTCGAATGTCTGCGTCCTTGTCCACATAGGTTCCACAAATGGGATCCTTGATCATCTCACCCGAAGCGATCAGGCGATCACGTTCCTTGTCACTGTGGGTCTCTTTCTTACGGGCATCTCCCTTGAACATCTTGTACAGAAAGAATAGGGCCACGCCGATGACGATAAATTTGAGCATTCTGCAACCAGCCTCAGCTTGAAGTTATACTTTAGCTTTTCTTTGAAAACCAATAATAACAGCAGTTAGTCCTGCCAAATCTGATCGCCCTCACGACGATAATCCAACTGTTCAAGAACTTCTCTTATGGCTATCCCATCGGGCAAAACGAGATCAGGGGCCAGATCCACAAGCGGCAGCAACACAAATGCGCGTGCCAGAATCCCCGGATGGGGCAAGGTCAGACGCTCTGTCTGCATCACCACGTCATCGAACAGCAACAGATCAAGATCAATGACCCGTGGCCCATAACGAATTGGAGCGCCCTCCCCTCGAGTTCGATCCCGTCCAAGATCAATCTCAAGGTTCAGAAGTTCTTCAAGAAATGCAAACGGGGTGACCTGTGGGCCGCATATCACGCGCGCAACTTGGTTGGCAAACCACGATTGCTCGCGCACCAACTGCGGCTCGGTGCGATAGATGGGAGAAGCTTCGACGCCCAGAACATCGGGAATCTCGCCCAGACGGGTCATCGCCCGGGCAAGATTCTCCGTGGGCTGGCCCATATTCGAGCCCAGCCCAACATAGGCGGTTATAGAGAGGCGATGCGGGATACCGCTTCCTCCAAACGTTCTGTAGGTACGGTCAACGAGATACGGAAGTAGCCTTCACCAGGCGCGCCGAAGCCATTGCCTGGAGTCAGGACTACGCCCGTCTCCTGAATGACCTTGGTCACGAAGTCCGAAGAGTTATATCCTTCGGGGACGTTGGCCCAGATATAAAAGGAGGCGTCAGGCAACGGGCATTTGATGCCCGCCTTTCGAAGAGCAGCCACAACAGCGTCACGCCGCTCTCTGTAGATGCCTCGGAACTTTTCAGCATAAGGCTCGCCCTGCTCCAGTGCGGCGATACCCGCTTCCTGGACAGCCTGGAAAATACCGGAATCCACATTGGTCTTGACCTTGCCCAGACCACCCACAAGCGTGGCGTTACCCACAGCCATGGCCACGCGCCAGCCGGTCATGTTGTACGTCTTGGACAGGGAGTGGAACTCAATGGCCACTTCCTTGGCTCCCGCATACTCCATAATACTCTTGGGCTTATTGGCCGGGTCGAAATAAATTTCGGTATAGGCCGCGTCATGGACAATGATGGTTTCAGTCTCGATGCATTTCTTGATCAATTTCTCAAAAAAGGCATCATCGGCAACCCCGGCAGTGGGATTATTGGGATAATTCAGATAGATGGACTTGGCCTTGGCCCATGATTCATCACTGATGGCGTCCAGATCCGGCAAGTAGGCATTGTCCTCGGTCAGAGGAACAAACTCCACCTCACCTCCGGCAAATTTCGTGGCGATGGGATACACGGGATAATTGGGCGTGCAGACCAAGTTCATGTCGCCAGGATTGGTGAAGGCCAAGGGGAAATGGGCAATGCCCTCCTTGGAGCCAATCAGGCTGACCACTTCGGTTGCCGGATTAAGGTCAACGTCAAAACGCTGCTTGTACCACGTTGCCACCGCAGTCCTAAAGGACAGCATCCCCTCATAATCCGGATAGCGATGATTCGGGGCTTTTCTGGCAGACTCGGCGAGCTTGTCGATGATAAAATCAGGGGTAGGCAGATCGGGATCGCCGATCCCCAGACTGATGATGTCCACACCGCGCGCGGCAACCTCGCGTTTCACGGCATCGATCTGGGCAAACAGATATGGGGGCAGCTCAGCAATGCGCTGCGCAAGCTTGAAATCGGGCACTATGGTCCTTCTCCTTAGGCGATGGTTTCGAGGGGCCTCCGTGGAACCTCAAAGAGCCATTTTGATTACGTGGGCCGGGCGCTGCTGTCAATGAGCACCTCCATTGCCGGGCTCTTGTGTCTGCCCCTTCGGGAGTGTACTCTGTTGGAAAAACGGACCTTTTATAAATGACAGCACTCCATGACTCCTACTCCGCTCATCCTCAGATGGATGCCTACCTTGAGCATCTGCTCGTGGTTCGCGGCCTGTCGGAGAACAGCCTGGCCGCCTATGCTACCGATCTGCGAGAATTTTCAACCTTCCTGAATGAGAAAAACGCCGAGCTTGCAGATGTAAGCGGACAAACCCTGTCCCTCTATCTCTTTCATTTGCGTCGCAAGGGGCTTGCCAGCAGAAGCCTGGCCCGCCATCTCTCTGCCTTACGTGGCTTTTTCTCGTACCTGGCGGATGAAGGCCTAGCCGATTCCGATCCCGCTGAGTTCCTAGAAAACCCCAAGCTGCCCCGCAAACTACCGGAAGTATTGACTATCAACGAGATGGCCGAGGTACTCAAACAACCCGATCTTTCCACCAAGCTGGGATTCCGGGATCGAACCATGCTTGAACTCCTCTATGCCGCCGGGCTTCGCGTCTCTGAACTGGTGGAAATGAAGGCTTTCGACTTCGACCCTCAGGTGGGTGTTCTCAAAATTTTCGGAAAAGGTTCCAAGGAACGTTTGATCCCCATCCACTATGCTGCTCAGGAATTCCTGCAGAATTATTTGCAAAGCTGGCGCGGACAATTTAAACCCGTTGAAGATGCGGTGTTCCTGAACCGCTCAGGCAAGGGATTGTCCCGACAGGCCGTATGGAAAGCTGTCAAACGTCATGCGTTGACAGCGGGCATTACCAGAAATGTCTCACCGCACACCTTCAGACACTCCTTTGCCACTCACCTTCTGGAGGGCGGGGCCGACTTGAGAACCGTACAGCTCCTTCTGGGGCATGCAGATATCGCAGCAACCGAAATTTACACTCATGTCCAGGCTGGTCGACTGGTCAAAATTCACCGTCAGCACCACCCCCGGTCAGGAATGTAAACCTCTTATAAATGATTAAAGTATTACTTTAATAAAGCGCTAAAAAAGACATAATAGTCTGGAAATATTAATGAATAAACCAGAAAAGATAGACGCTCCCCTGATCATTACATCCCACGCCAATGCGGATTTCGATTCATTGGCGGCCATGGTCGCAGCGAGCAGACTCTATCCTGGAGCGGTCCTTGTCTTCCCCGGAAGCCAGGAAAAAAACCTACGCAATTTTTATATCCAGAGCGCCATGTACATGTTCAATTTCCGCAACGTTCGGGAAATCGATCTGTCCACTGTCCGAACTCTGGTCCTGGTGGATACACGGCAACAGGGGCGCGTGCCTCATGTCAAACAGGCTTTTGACAACCCAAATCTCGAAATCCATACCTACGACCACCATCCAGATAACGATGACGATGTTGTACACTCCAAGGGGAAAGTCATTGATTGGGGGTCAACGGCCACCATTCTGACCCATGAAATCATGGGAATGGGCATCACCCTGAAGCCTGACGAAGCGACCATCATTGGACTTGGTATTTTCGAAGATACAGGCTCGTTCACCTTCAATTCCACAAAACCTGAGGATTTCCAGGCTGCTGCGTGGTTGCTGACCCAGGGCATGGACACCACGGTCATCTCAGACCTCATTACCCGGGACCTCTCCGCCGAACAGGTCTCCCTGCTCAATGCCCTGCTGGAATCGGCCAAAACCCACGACATTCGTGGTGTACCCGTTGTGACAGCCGAAATCTCAACTGAAGAATACGTCAGTGATTTCGCGCTATTGGCTCACAAAATCATCGACATGGAGAACATTCGGGTTCTGTTTGCCCTCGGTCGAATGCACGACCGGGTTCATCTCGTAGCGCGTTCCAGAAGTCCAGAGGTAGACGTCGGCCAGATTTGTGCATCCTTCGGTGGAGGTGGGCATGCAGCCGCAGCCTCCGCCAGCATCAAGGATCGCACCATGTCGCAGGTCAAGGACGAACTCTTTGCGCTGCTCAATACCCTGATTCGCCCACAGCACGGCGTGCAGGACCTGATGTCCCGCCCGGCCATTGTCATCGAACGCGAAATGACCACGGCTGAAGCGGCAGAAATCATGTCTCGCTACGGCTTGAAGGCTGCACCCATCGTGGACATGGAGACAGGTAAATTCATTGGTGTTCTCGAGCATCAAATCGCCGACAAGGCCGTGGGGCACGGACTTTCCGAGACCCCTGCCACCGATTACATGATGCGTGCCTCGGCTTCCGTTTCACCGGATACCAATCTGTATGAGATCATCGAGATCGTTCTGGGCCAAGGCCAACGTCTGGTCCCTGTCATCGACAAGGGCCATATCGTTGGTGTTGTGACACGCACAGACCTGATCAATTTGTTGGTGGACGAACCCGCTCGAATTCCAGAGTCGCTGATGCCTGAGCGCTCACGGGAACGAAACATCCGCATCCTGCTCAATGAACGCCTGCCAAAGGAACTGGTTGGCATTCTGCACGAGGCCGGAGAACTTGCCGACGAACTCGAACAATCCATTTATGCTGTAGGTGGATTTGTCCGCGACATTCTGATGGATACCCCCAACCTGGACCTGGATCTGGTAGTGGAAGGTGACGGAATCGCCTTTGCCCAGGCTTTGGGGGACAAACTTGGTGGTCGTGTCCGAGCTCACCGCAAATTCCAAACAGCCGTTATTGTCCTGCCCGATGGACAACACATTGACGTGGCCACGGCCCGGCTGGAGTACTACGAGTACCCAGCGGCTCTACCCACCGTGGAACTGTCTTCCATAAAAATGGACCTCTATCGACGGGACTTCACCATCAATGCCTTGGCCGTACAGCTCAATAAGAGCCAATTTGGGCGGCTGGTAGACTTTTTCGGGGCACAGCGGGACATCAAAAACCGCGTGATCCGCGTGCTACATTCCTTGTCCTTTGTGGAAGACCCTACCCGCATCCTGCGCGCCATCCGTTTTGCCCAGCGTTATTCCTTTCAAATCGGTGGACAAACTGAACGGCTCATCAAAAACGCTCTGGGCCTGGGCATGATGGAAAAACTTTCAGGCAGCCGCCTGTTCAACGAGATGTGTCTGATTTTCGAGGAGAAAACGGCTCTGGCGTGCCTGCGCCAGATGCGTGATCTGCGCCTGCTTTCGGCCATTCATCCCATGTTGACACTGTCTCCAGCTCAAGAGGAACTGCTGGAGGAAATCGAAAAGGTGCTGGAATGGTACCGCCTGCTCTACCTGAATCACGCGCCCCGTTCCTGGATCATCTACTTCATGGCCCTGGCTAATGGCGCCAAGGATGAAGAGACCCAGTCACTGGCCGAGCGCTTCAACCTGACTCCCAAGCAGATCAACGATTTCCTGGCGCTTCGCAAGCAGCTCAACCAGTCCATTTACCATTATAAGATGTGGAAGCATCGCAAAGGCCCACTCTCTCAGTTATGCTTCCAGCTGGATGAATTACCGGTGGAAGGCGTCCTGTTCTTTATGTCCAAATTCAAGCAGGAAGCCACACGCCGCGACCTGTCTCAATATCTGACACGCTTGAAAGACGCAGAATTGGACATCAGCGGGCGCGACCTGCAACTTGCCGGATTACCCGAAGGACCAGCTTATGGGGAAATCCTGAAAAAGGTTCGTGCGGCCATGCTGGACGGCAATGCCTCCTGCCGTGAGGACCAACTGAATCTGGTCAGGAAAATAATCAAGGACCCAGCGTATATCGGCCTGGAACCTCATCCCAGAACCAAAAAGGACTCCAACTCCCGCTAGGCTCACCGATCTCAAATCTGTCTTGCCCTTTCTCATGAGCCTGTGTCAGATTTAGAATCCGAAGATCGTACAGGTGGACCGATAAGGAAAGTGCATGCCCACGTAGCATAAAATTTCCATCATCGAAGCAGGAGACTGCGGCGAAGAAAACTCACACACCGAAATCTAAATGTTCGAATTCATTGCGTTAAAATAATTGGCGCTCGTATGTGGAGGCCAAGAAGGGGTCATGGAAGCAGCCCGTCAGGGCGCACGCAAGGCCGGAGGGCAAACCATCGGCATCCTTCCAGGTCTTGACCCGACCGACGCCAACCCGTACATCGATACGGCTGTGGCCACAGGGCTTGGGCAAATGCGCAATCTTCTCGTGGTCATGAATGGCGATCTGGTCATTGCCGTGGAAGGCGGCTATGGCACTCTTTCCGAAGTGGCTCTGGAGCTCAAGGCCGGTTGAACGGTCATCGCCATTGGCAACTGGAAGAATATTCCGGGAGTGATCCCGGCATCCGGCCCGGAAGAAGCCGTTCTACTGGCGGCCCAGGCTTTGAACCAATCCGCGTAGCGCATCGAGGAGGTATCATATCATGGAAGTCCTCTGGGCCCCTTGGCGGCTGGAATATATTCTGGGCCCGAAACCCGATTCCTGCCCTTTCTGCCTGCCCGAGCACACCGATGAAGATACCGCACGTCGCGTGCTGTATCGAGGTCGCAAGGCCTTTGTCATCATGAACATTTTCCCCTATAATAATGGGCACCTCATGGTCTGCCCGTACCGCCATGTGATGAATCTCGTGGATCTGGAAACCGATGAGCAACACGAGCTCATGGATTTATTGAATCATACCACCAGGATTCTTCAGGAACGCTTTACGCCTGGCGGAGTGAACATCGGGCTGAACCTTGGCGAGGCCGCCGGGGCTGGGATCAGGGAGCACATGCACTTCCACCTCGTGCCCCGCTGGGTAGGCGATTCCTCTTTTATGGCTATCACGTCCGAAACACGTGTTGTGCCCGAGCATATCGATTCCACCTACGCCGCACTGAAACCATATTTCGACCGCCTCGATGAGACGGCCGGGTAATCAAAGGAGATATTCAAATGCGTTATGTCAAAATGCTGCTGTTGCTGGCTCTGTTCTTCTTGTCCATGGTCATGTTTGCCCAGAACATGGAGACCCTGAACACCGCCCTGCCCCTGTCTCTGGAACTGTTCGGGACTCCTGTCTTTGCCCTTGAGCAGCCCGTATACCTCTGCCTGCTGAGCCTCTTTGTACTGGGTGGCCTGCTGTGTACCCTGTATTTCCTGTGCGAGAAAATCCGCCTGTCGCGTGAAGTCTCCCAGGCAAAAAAGAAGGTCGCTTCTTTGGAGCAGGAAGTGAACTCCCTGCGCAATCTTCCCTTGGACGACAGCAACTACTCTGCCGAGCCGGAAGCCAAGAACGAGGAGTAACATCCCCCCTCTGGAGGGTGCATGAATTTTCTGAAGTCGTTATTTCCCCGCCGCTTGGATGGGGGGTCTGGAAACGGTCATGGTTCGGCCGGGTCCCGTGACGGCTATGCGCCCGTTACCCAGGATACGCAGGCCGCCATTACAGAGTTATCCCAAGTTGTTAGAAACAATCCTGATGCGGTTGAAATCTATCTTGCTTTGGGCAACCTCTATCGCAGCCATGGCGAAATCGAACGCGCGGTACAGATTCGCCAGAATCTAATCGTGCGCCCGGGACTCGCCCCCAAGGTTGCCGCGCGCACCTGGTTCGAACTCGGAAAGGACTTCAAGCGCGGCGGTTTTTTGGATCGCGCCCTGGCAGCCTTCGAAGAAGCCAAGAAATTAGGTGGTGACACCGTGGGCATCGTCAGTGAACTGGCCTTGCTCACTGCTGATTCCGGTGATTTTGAACGCGCAGCCCGCTATTATGGTCAGTTAGGCAACGAAATTGCCCAGGCCCACTACATGGTTCGACTGGCTCAGGATCATTTTGCGGACGACAACGACAGCATCGGCTTCAAGTGGCTCAAGAGGGCGTTAAAAGCCTATTCGGGTTCTCTTGAGGCCTGGCTGGAACTATTGACCCAGGATTTGCGCCAGGACGACTGGCTGGATTTGGCACGTCATCTGGACAAGGCACTTTCAAGCGTCGCCCAGGATCAGCGTTTTGTTCTGTTGGAAGGGCTGCTTGAAGCAAGCAAGCGCCGCCGCTATGGCGATCATGTGGTCTTCGAAACGGACAAGCCGTTCCAGTACCATCCCCAACCGGAATTCTGCGATGCGGTCCTCCCTGTCCTTCAAAAACAGGAACCAGACCTCCTCTTGCAATTTTACGCTGCCTGGATGCTTTGCCGCCACGACCCGGAAGAATCACGCCGTTGGCTGGAGAAGACGCTGGTCCTGCAACCCGAATTCTGGCCTGCGCGCCTGGAGTTGCTGGCTCTGGATATGTTGGATCAGGAAATGTCAGCCCCCTTCCGCAAGCAACTTGAATTCTTCATCCTGCGCGCCCGCGAGTTAAAGCGCTTTGTCTGCCGCCGTTGCGGCCTGAAACGCGAAACCGTGTTTTTCGCTTGCCCTCGCTGCCGCAGCTGGCATTCCATCAAGTACCGCACCACCATCAACGAGTAATCCACACTAGTATTTCGTGAGCACAAAAAAACTGACCCCCATGTTCGAACAGTACCTCTCCATCAAGGAGGAGTACCCTGATTGCCTGCTCTTTTATCGGATGGGCGATTTCTATGAGCTGTTCTTCGAGGACGCTGAAATCGCTGCCCGTGAATTGCAGATTGCCCTGACCGCCCGCAACAAACAGGCCGATAACCCCGTGCCCATGTGTGGCGTCCCCCACCATTCCTACGAAGGCTATGTGGCCAAGCTCCTGGAAAAGGGCTTCAAGATCGCCATGTGCAATCAGGTGGAGGATCCGCGCGAGGCCAAGGGACTCGTCAAACGCGAAGTCACCCGGGTTCTGACCCCCGGCACGGTGGTGGAAGATCAGAATCTGGGCTCCCAGGCAGCCAACTATCTGGCCTCCATTTTCTACGACAGTGACAAAGGCGCAGGCGGTCTGGCCTGGGCCGATGTCTCCACCGGGGAATGGTCCGGACTCTTCTCTACTCGTGAAGATCAGCTATGGCAGTGGCTTATAAAGATTGGTCCCAGCGAAGTCCTGATGCCCCACGAACACGAGGTGCCCAAGGAATATTCCGGCTTCGAAGCCCGTACCAACCGCCTGCCCATCCGCTCGCATTTCGACTTGAACGCTGCCGCGCGCAACCTCTGCGCTGCTCAGGGCGTGGCCGACCTTGAAGCGTTGGACCTGGCAGACAAACCCCAACTGGCTCAGGCCTGTGGATCAATCCTGGTCTATTTGCGCCAGACCCAGAAAGCCGAAGATGTACCACTGGCTCCATTCAAACCGCTGAATCTGTCTCGGCATCTGCTCCTGGACGAGGTCACCGAGCGCAACCTGGAGATTTTTCAACGCCTGGATGGCGGCCGTGGTCGAGGTACTCTGTGGGGCGTTATCAACCAGTCCATGACCCCAATGGGCGCTCGCCTGCTGGCTGAACGCCTGCGCAGACCGTGGAAAGACGCCGCCCCCATCAATAAAACTCTGGATGCGGTTACACTTTTTGTTGAGCGTGAAGACCTGCGCGAAGAGCTGCGCACATTGCTGGACAGAGTGTATGATGTGGAACGACTGGCAACACGCATCTTCCTAAACCGAGCCACGCCCAAGGATTTCATCGCCCTGCGTGAATCGCTGACCGCCGTACCACAAGTCAAGGCGCTGATCAGCCAGGCCGGTGAACAGGCAGAACTGCCCACAGCCCCCAAGCAGTTATTATCTGGTTGGGACGGCCTGGAAGATTACGCAGAGTTGCTGACACGCGCTCTGGCGGACAGTCCCCCTCATCTGATTACCGAAGGTGGGCTGTTCAATCGGGGGTATCACCCCGATCTGGATGAATTGATCAACCTGACCGACGATGGTGAAGCCCGCATCAAGGAACTCCTTGACGCAGAACGCGAATCCTCGGGACTGGAAAAGCTGAAGCTCGGCTTCAACAAGGTTTTCGGCTATTATTTCGAACTATCCAAAGCCCTTATAGACAAGGCGCCGTATCATTTCGAACGCAAACAGACTCTGGTCAATGCCGAGCGATTCATCACTCCTCAATTGAAGGAGTTGGAGGATCGCATCCTGCATGCCTCGGACAAACGCAAAGACTTGGAATACAAGCTTTTCAACGAACTGCGTGAAAGTGTTGCATCGGCCCGGCACAGATTTATGGACATGGCCTCTCGATTGGCCGCCCTGGACTACTGGCAAGGGCTGGCCCACGCTGCACGCCGTCACGATTGGACCCGGCCAGAACTGACCACCGATCTGGATATGACCATCAAATCCGGACGACACCCGGTCGTGGAAGCGGTGCAGGGAGCCGGGGGCTATATCCCTAATGACCTGACTCTGACTGCCGACAAGCGCGTTCTGCTGATTACCGGCCCCAACATGGCTGGTAAATCCACCGTTCTGCGCCAGGCCGCCATCATCTCGATCATGGCTCAAATCGGCAGTTACGTGCCCGCAGCCAGCGCCACCTTGGGCCTGACAGATCGAATCTTCTCCCGGGTGGGTGCTTCAGACAATCTTGCACAGGGCCAATCCACCTTCATGGTGGAAATGATGGAAACCGCTCGTATCCTACGCCAGGCGGGAAAACGCAGCTTGGTGATTCTGGATGAAATCGGGCGAGGCACCTCCACTTTTGATGGGCTGGCCCTGGCTTGGTCCGTGGTCGAAGAACTGGCTTCACGCGGAGACGGTGGAGTTCGCACCCTGTTTGCTACCCACTACCACGAACTGACCGTGCTCGAATCCGAAATTCCCGCCGTGGCCAACTTCAATATCGCGGTCAAGGAATACAAGGGCGATATCGTCTTCCTGCGGCGCATGGTTCCCGGCCCATCTGACCGCAGCTACGGTATCGAGGTCGCCAAGCTGGCTGGAGTACCACGTTCCGTGGTTTCCCGCGCCAAGGAAATCCTCGGTGATCTGGAAGCCCGCGCAGGTGGCACTCGCTCACTCATGGCCCTTCGTGCACCGGCACAACAATCCGTGCTGCCAGGATTGGGGTCTGCCACTGCCCAACCAGCCCCGCAGGCTGAACTCCCTGCCGAGGCCAAGGCCTTTGCCGAGGAGTTAAGCTCCCTTGAGGTTGACCGCTTGACCCCCATTGAGGCATTGAATTTCCTACACACATGGAAATCCGTGAACCTGAAGAAGGACTGATAAATCATGACCCCTGCCCGTTCCTGGCGCGCTGCGCTGCTTATTTTGTTGGCCCTGGCCGTATCAATGGCCGTATCCGGTTGTGGCAAGAAAGGCTGGCCGGAGCCAAGCGACTCTGAACACGTCATCACCATCGCCGAAGTCAGCGGCACGTTGAACAACGGCTGCCTGTTCGTTGATGCGACCTTAGGTGGCGCATGGAAAAACGTTGAGGCGGTCTATCTCAAGTACGGTCCAGCGGATTGCCCCGAATGCCCCTTCACCCCCACGGCCTCAATCGAATTCATCCCCGGTCAGGGCAACACCATGCTTGCCAAGGGCAGACTGTCACTCCAGGCCTGTGGCCTGGACGCTCCCGAGGGTTACCGCTGGCAAATTGAAGTGGCAAACCGACATGCCATCCTGCGTCCCGTGGCCTCTGAGGTCATGAATACTTTTTAGAACAGATTCTGTTGACGGAGCCCTTTAATGCATCATTTTGAATACAAAAACGGCGACCTGCATGCCGAAGATGTACGCGTGGGCGATCTCGCTCGCGAGTACGGCACTCCACTCTACGTTTACTCCGCAGCCACTCTGCGCCGTCATTTCCAAGCCTTTGATTCGGCTTTTTCCGAGCTTGATCGCCTGACCTGCTATTCAGTCAAGGCCAACTCCAACCTTTCGGTGCTGCGCCTGCTGGCTGCCGAAGGAGCTGGCATGGACATCGTCTCCGGTGGCGAGCTGCACCGGGCCATGAAAGCCGGAGTGGACCCGGCCAAGATCGTCTACTCCGGGGTGGGCAAACGCGCCCATGAAATACGCGAAGCCCTCGAAGCTGGCATCCTGATGTTCAATGTGGAAAGTACGGGCGAGTTGGACCTGATCAACGAAGTCGCCATTTCCATGGGCAAGGTTGCCAAAATCAGCCTGCGAATCAATCCGGATGTGGACCCCAAGACCCACCCTTATATTTCCACCGGCATGAAGAAGAACAAATTCGGCCTTGATATGGTCAGTTCGCTCAAAACCTACGAACGCGCCCGGGATATGGAAGGCATCGAGCCCGTGGGCATCGATTGCCACATTGGTTCGCAGTTAACGACCATCGAGCCCTTCCTGGAAGCCCTGGACAAGGTCCTGGTTTTCTACGAGAAACTCGGCAACATGGGGATCGACATCAAGTTCCTTGATTTGGGCGGAGGCCTGGGCATCACCTACGATGAGGAAGAGCCCCCCCACCCCAAGGAATTTGGAGCCGCTCTGACCGCCAAGCTGAAAGGCCTGCCCCTGAAGCTGATTCTTGAGCCAGGGCGAGTTATTGCAGGTAATGCCGGCATTCTGGTGACTGAGGTTGTCTATACCAAGACCACCCCATCCAAGCACTTCGTCATCACCGATGCGGCCATGAACGACCTGGTGCGGCCCTCGCTGTACGGAGCATTCCATCGCATCGTGGAGGTCAAAGAATCCGGGCGCGCTACCCGCGATGCGGATGTGGTTGGCCCCATCTGCGAATCTGGCGACTTTCTGGCCCGTGACCGCGAGCTGCCCGACGTGCAGCCCGGTGAATATTTGGCCTGCTTGTCCGCTGGTGCTTACGGCTTCACCATGAGCAGCAATTACAACTCACGTCCGCGCGCCTGCGAGCTTGTCGTGGACGGAAATACGGTCGTCGTTGCACGCCGCCGCGAGACCTATGAAGACCTGACTCACCTGGAAGAAGAATAGTTCAAAGAATCAACAGGTTGAAACAACACGCTCAAGTCGTTTTTCATAAATAGAAGGCCCTGCATTACAGGGCCTTTTTCTTGTCTGTACGAACAAAATCAATAACCAATTACACCTTGCTCGGTATTCTCGCTATCTGCTACCGCTACTCCCAAAGGGAGTTATGCAGCATGAAGAAACTCTTTTTCCTGATCCTTTCCGTCATCGTTCTGATTGGTTGCGCCAGCCGTCAGACCATCACGCTTACATCCAAGCTCGTATCCGTCCAGGACCAGCAATGGTGCATCGTTGATCCCTTCATCTCCTTCCCCGTTCTTGGAGTGTGGGAGGGGGCAGAGGGGGCATTGGGAATGAGACCGCAGGGCGAAATTCACCCGCCCCCATAGCCCCCTTGGCCGCCGGAGGCATCACAACCTTTAACAACCCAGTATCGCATCAATACACACCATTATTACATCTCAAGACGCGTTTATCAGCAATGACAAGCCAACTATCCACCAGCACATTAGCATTACAACTAAGAACGCTTCTATCGCCCTCCTACCGCCTTGGGGGTGAGGGGGTTCCAAGGGGGACTCAGGGGGGCATTGGGAATGAGACCGCAGGGCGAAATTCCACCGCCCCCATAGCCCCCTTGGCCGCCGGAGGCATGCTGACAGCCGAAGGCACAAAAAACGCCTGAAGCATACTAACTCACAAGGCACAAAAAAAGGGACGCAACAGCGTCCCTTTTTCTTGCCCCTACTTCGGCACGAGCGAATTGAGCTTGTTTTTCATTCGTTCCCGTTCCTTTGCCAACACGCTCGCATCGAGTTTCTCGGTGGTGACCTCGTAGGGGTCACCAAATACCAACTCACAGCGCGTAAAAGGATATGGCAACTGGAACTTGTCCCATGCTTTTTCAAAGATCTTCTTTCGTGCCGGATACGCGCGGATCGGGACAATCTTGGCTCCAGCTCGCTGGGCAAGGAAAATAGCCCCGTCCTTGGGCTCATGGCGTGGTCCGCGGGGACCATCCACGGCAAACACTGCCATTTTATTCTCTTTTTCCATCAAACGTTTGGCTTTCAACAGGGCCTTCACGCCCCCTCTTGAGCTTGAACCGCGCACAGTCGACTGCCCAAGTCGTTCCATCACGGTCGCGACAAATTCACCGTCCTTGCTGGGACTCACAACGCCCACAAGCCCAGTGGTATGGATACATCCATACCCTGCGATGGAGAAAAGCTCATCATGCCACAAGGCAATGACAAGGGGTTGACCGTCCTTGTTCTGATTCAGAATCGTCGTCATTTTCTCAGGAACATCAAAACGCATGGTGGACAACCAGGCTTTGAACACACCGGCAATCAACGGAGCAAAACGAATGGCATCAATGGATATTTTCATATGTCGAATGATTCCCCTTTCCAGCCTTCTTAAAGCCTGAGCATCGGAAGAACAAGGTTTTAAGTGTCTCGCTTCAGGCCATCCACATCCTCCCTCATTGCCCCTTTCAAAAAATCCTTATCTCGTTGGGTCCAGACACAACAAGACCCCGACCTGCCCTGCAAGCCGAGGCACAAATGCAACTTACTGAAATCACCACAAATGGCATGTCCAGCGGGGGTAATATAGGCAGAGTTCAGGCAAAGGGAATGTGCCCTCCATAATCATTCCTCTTCCAGTCCGGCTCCTTCGCACTCCAATGCACCGGTGCTGGTTCCTGGAATCAACACTCTGAAATGTTTATTTAAATGACCATGAGCCCGATACCGTGACAGAATCTTGTACACAGAATCCGAGATTTCCATGCCCTCCGTCGCCAAAAGCACTCCGTCATCGCTATGCACATCTTCATCCAGAATCATCCCAGCCAGAAGTTCATCTGCCGAGATGGTCTTTACGGCCAATTCCAGGGCCGAGACCTCCAACACGCATTGCAAAAGGTTCACCAAACGGGGGTCATACTGACCTGTGTCGTCTCGCATCTGCCGCAATGCGACCTCCTCGCGTGCGCCCATACCCATCACGAGACGATCATAATCCCCCACCAACCGCAGCAAATGTGCCCCCAAATCGACATGATCCCGCTTTCTGGGTGTAGGCCAATCGCCCTCATTCCCAAAAGGCTCATGCTGGCGGACAATCATCTCCGCAACCTTTTCCAAACGTGGCAGGTGTGCCAACAGATCTCTCGCCATGGCAGGATGATCTGCATACATGGCCTGCTCTTCCGGGGAGAGTGGCTCGCCCCGCTCAGCCTTGGACAAAAGCGCTTCCGGCAACATCAAGCATCCCAGTTGCGATAACTGCGCAGCCAAATCAAAGGCCATGCGTTCCTTGATATTCAAGGCTGCAACCAGTTCTGCCATCAGTTGTCGAATGCGCGAGGCCCGCGAAAAGGCCATAGGATTGGTCAAGGACAGGATATCCGTCATCATGCGAATGCTCCCGCCAAAGGTCTGATGCAACAACTCGTTCAAACTGCTCCGGGCCTTTTTGAGTTGCAGGTGGGCGTTGACTCTTGCCCTGACGATGGCCGGAGTCACCGGTTTGGTGATGTAATCGACTCCACCCACGGCAAAACCTTTGGTCTCGTCATCGATGTCATTACGTGAAGTCACGAAGATTACAGGAATTTTTCTTGTCTTTGCATTGGCATGCAAGGCCTCACAAACCTCATATCCATCTTTCCCGGGCATGACGATGTCCAACAGCACCAAATCCGGGATATTGCCCCCCAGGATTCCTTCCAATGCGGCATCACCACTGGTGGCTGCGGACAATTCATAGCTATCCTTCAAAATATCATGCAGGATTTTGATATTGGCTGGTTCATCGTCCACGAGCAGAATTTTCTGAATAGCCATGTCTTCCCCCTCATTGAAGCATCACGACGATGGTTGGAACAACCATCCTGTATGATCTTAGCCATTTTAGACGAGTTCGTGCAACCAACCTCAGTACACAGGCAATGCTTTTGATTTTTTAGTATCCGCGCTATGAGCCTCCACATGCAGAACAACATCATCATTCGCCAAGCAACTCCGGCCGATATCGACACATGTCTTGCTCTGGAAACTGTCTGTTTTCCAGCCAGTGAGGCTGCCTCACGGGAGAGTATCTCCATTCGCATCGAGCAATTCCCTGAAGGCTTCTATGTCGCTGAAAATCAGGGGCAAATAGTCGGTCAAATCAATAGCGGAGCCACCAGCAAGGATGACATTTCGGATGAGGCCTTCAAGGCCCTGGAAGGACATGATGCTGCGGGCAGCAACATTGTCGTCTTTTCCCTGGCGGTACTGCCCGATCAGCAAGGAAATGGACTGGGAGCGCAGTTGATGCGCCACTTCATCAAACAGTCCAGACAGCAGGGGCGACAACAGGTCCTGCTTCTTTGCAAGGATGTATTGGTCCCCTTCTATTCTCGTCTGGGCTTCGATGACAGAGGGCTTTCGGCCTGCACCCACGGCGGAGCTCAATGGCGGGAAATGGGGCAGGTTCTGTAGAAACGAATCACATCGCCGCCCAACTCCTCATAATCAAGCTCACCCCCAGCAAGATAAGCATCCACAGCACCAGCACCCGAAACAGCGCTTCGGAGACTCGCCTGCGCACCCTGCTCCCTAGCCGAATCCCCACAGCCACAGGGATAATCCCCACAGCCGAAATCGTGATCAACTCCGCCGACAGCAAACCCAACTTGCCCAAGCCCAGAAGCATGACCAGGCTGGAAATGGTAAACGAGGTATTGATGGCCTGAACCACGATGTTCTTGGTCAGTCCCAGCGAAAGCAAATAGGGCAGAATGGGCATGATCTGCGAGCCGGTCAAACCGTTGATCACTCCAGTGACAAGCCCCACAGGCCCCATCAGTCGCCGTTGCCAGTTCTCGGGCAACACATACTCCCCTTGCAGCAAGGCCCAGCAACCGTACAAAGCCAATACGATTCCCAGCACAAAACGCGGCCTGTCGCCCGACATGCTGTTCAAAAGCCAGAGTCCCATCAGAAGTCCCGGAAAGGCACAGACAAACATTGGAACAAAGCGTCTGAAGGTGCTTCTGAATTCTCCTGCGTCGATCATCACGAGGGCATTACTGGTCAGAGATGGAAGAATCACCAAGGGAATGGACAACTTGAGGTCCACGAAACTGGCCAACATGCCCAGGCACAAGGTGGAGAACCCCAGCCCGGTCATGCCCTTCAAAAAAGCGGCGGCGATGAATGCCACCTCAACGGCCAGTATCAACGTGAGTTCCATAGAACGCCTCGGTTATGTAATGAACCCAAGGGAAAGGCATTGAGTTGCCCTCATTCTAACACACTGTGCTGACATAACAAAAAGAGCGAACCCCGGCTTCCAGCCAGGGTTCGCGCAGGTATAGGAGTGCGGACCGGTCAGGACCGCTATCCGCCGTAGAGGTTAGTTATAGACCTTGATGAAGGCATCCAGCAGTGGAAGTTCGTCACTCTGTTCACCCATGGGCTTACCGCCTCCTGGTCTGGCTGGTGGACGGTGCTTTCCCATATTGTCTTTGAGAATCTCCTGTTGTTCAGGACTCAGGAGGACAAATAATTCGCTCACTATCCTATCCTTGAGCACCAGCATCTCCACCCGTGCCGCCGAGATAAGCTCATGGGCCTTACGCACCTCGTCTTCATTGAATTGGCCTATCTCCGAACGAAATTCTCTGGCCTGCTCAAAGGCCTCGCGCACTGCGGTCCGCCTGCGAAGGATATCATCGCGATATTCCTTCAGAATCGATGCAGCCTGTGACTTCTGCACATCCGAAAGATCCAACTCAAACCAGACCTGGAACATCTCCACTCCAGGTCCTTTTCCATGATATCCCGGACCGCCAGGGGAAAATCCCCAGGCCAAACCTGAGGATCCAAGCACCAGAACCATAGCAATAATACATTTTTTCATACTTCTGACCTCCTTTGACTGTGACTCGAGGGGCGGGCGCGGCTCTTGGTTTTGGCCCAGATGCCGGGCAAGACATGGACCAGATTACAAGTGGGTGAGGGCAAGCCGTGCGCGCCACTTAAACCACAGGTTGTCATTCACAGAGACTCAATTCCTGGCTTCGCCTTCCGACCAAGCCCTTTCCCTGTGAGACTCCCGAGCATACGCCGCCAGCCATTCTCCGACCTAGTTAAGAAAAGTCAAAGATGGACAAGAAACATGTGGAAGCCATAATCACGGCTTGGCTCCCTCCTCCATCTACAAACACGAAAAAGGCCCGAAAGAGAGCTTGAAAATGAATAATTCCCATGGATGTTTTGAACGCTTCGGCAAATAGCAGCAGGCTTAAACTTGTTTTTTATATTCAAATAAAACAACAGTTTAACAATGAATTTAATCAAAACATGGTCTCTCCCTCTTAAGCCCGGCTAATGGGTTTCCAGCTTCCGACGACTACGCAGGCAAATCATCCCGGAAAAAACCAGGAGGAACTGTCTCACCCCGGGAGCGCATTCAAGGGAACCCAAGCAAGGAAGCAAACACTTATTCTATGGAGGGAGATTCATGTCTCTGGTTATCAACAACAACATCGTAGCCATGACGGCTGCCCGCAACCTGGGCACTGCCTATGACGCGTTATCGTCATCCACCAACAAGCTGTCTTCGGGTCTGCGCATCACCACCGCAGCCGATGACGCCGCCGGCCTGGCCGTTCGAGAGTTGATGCGCTCGGACATCGCAGCTCTGGACCAGGGCGTGCGTAATGCCAACGATGCCATTTCCATGATTCAGACCGCTGACGGTGCACTTCAGGTCATCGACGAAAAGCTGATCCGCATGAAGGAACTGGCCGAACAGGCAGCCACAGGTACCTACAGTTCCACCCAGCGTCTAATCATCGATTCCGAATATCAGGCCATGGCCTCGGAGATCACCCGTATCGCCAACGCCACGGACTTCAACGGGATCTACCTGCTGAACGGAAACCTCTCGTCTGACACGCACACCGGGTCCGGCCTGAGCTCAACCGGCAAGATGAAGATTCACTTCGGCACCGCCAACGACAGCGCAGAGGACTATTACTACGTACAGATCGGAAATAGCACCGCTTCAGCACTAGGCGTGGGCAACAGCGCCGCTGCAGGATCCGCAGGGTTCACCATCTCGACTCAGTCTGCAGCTCAGAATGCTCTGGATGCCATCACCAACGCCATTGTCTCCAAGGACAACATCCGTGCCAACCTGGGTGCCCTGCAAAACCGCTTGTCAAACACGGTTTCCAATCTGGAAATCCAGGCCGAGAACCTGCAGGCTGCGGAGTCCCAAATCTCCGACGTGGACGTAGCCACGGAAATGACTGAATACAGCAGGCAGCAGATCATCTCGCAGTCCGCAACATCCATGTTGGCTCAGGCCAACAGCCTGCCCCAGCTGGCATTGTCACTTCTGGGCTAACCATAATCTCATCAGAACCTGGCCGCTGACACCTCGGCCAGGACCTGTCTCCCACGACCCCGCCTTCTCCTGGGCGGGGTCTTTTTTATGCCTCATGGATGAAACACGGTCCCTCAGCCGTATATCAAGTTGAGATCGGGCAAATTTGACTCACAACTCAACCCCCTCCCCAAGGGATTTGCCTGATCACAATGAACCTCTATTCCCTTCCACAGGCCCGTCCGGTCCTAGACCCACCGGACGGGCTCATCTTTTAAACAACAAAACAAACACACCCCATGGATGTATTGTAGACCTGCGCACGTATAAACAATAAACAAGAACAAAATACAATAACGATAACAGCACACATTCAAAATACAACTCTCATTTTAAAAAAAACAGATATGCCTTTCCTGGCATTATTTATAATAGGCAGCGTCACCATCACCTCAGCTTCAACATCAGGTGAGCGCAAATCACGGCGCAGACGACGCACAGGGCAACACAAGCAAAGGGGGTGACCATGTCACTAGTCATCAACAACAATCTCATGGCCATGAATGCGGCCCGAAATTTGGGTAACGCCTATGACGCTCTGGCGTCGTCCACGAACAAGCTTTCATCCGGACTACGCATTAATTCCGCAGCCGACGATGCGGCAGGCTTGGCAATTCGCGAATTGATGCGTGCTGACATCAGCACACTGAACCAGGGCGTGCGTAACGCAAACGACGCCATTTCCATGATCCAGACCGCCGACGGCGCGCTCCAGGTTGTGGATGAAAAACTGATTCGAATGAAGGAATTGGCCGAGCAGGCAGCCACTGGCACCTACAGTTCTGCCCAGCGTCTGATCATCGATTCCGAATATCAGGCCATGGCTTCGGAAATCACCCGTATCGCCAATGCCACGGACTTCAACGGCATCATGCTGTTGGATGGAAATCTGTCTGGAACAGAGGCGTCGCACGATGGTTCTGGCATGTCTGCCACCGGCCCTCTGAAGGTCCACTTCGGTACAGGCAACGACTCCACAGAGGACTATTACTACGTCACCATTGGTGACTGCACAGCCTCGGCACTTGGCGTGGGCAACAGTGCTGCCGTTGGGTCGGCGGGCTATACCATTTCCACTCAGTCTGCGGCTCAAAGCGCATTGGATGCCATCAACAATGCCATTGTCTCCAAGGACAATATCAGGGCTCATCTTGGCGCCATGCAGAACCGGCTCTCCAATACCATCAGCAATCTGGAAATCCAGGCCGAGAATCTGCAGGCCGCAGAATCCCGCATCTCCGATGTGGATGTGGCCACGGAGATGACCGAGTACAGCAAGCAGCAGATCATTACCCAATCAGCAACCTCCATGCTTGCCCAGGCCAATAGCCTGCCCCAGCTGGCTCTCCAGCTGCTGGGCGGCTAAGCCAGAGACATGTGAGGATATGCGCCGTGAGGCAGGGTCTGGGAATGTCCCGGACCCTGCTGTCGGCCCATGAGGAACCACGATGCTGCCCACAGGCTTTCCACGTTGGCTCAGATTGATGAACGCGGGTCAGAATATCCGCGCCAAACGTGTTGTCTTCATGGAGGCCATACGTTCGCTCCGTCACGCTGGCCCGAATGCCCACAAGCCAACCAGAGAGAGTAAATGCGGCCTACCTTCCTGCTCCCAAATCAGGCAGGCCATGGTCAGAGCCCAGGAAATCATCAAGCAGTATACCCGATGGGAAAGTCGGATCGAATCCATCGATGTTCGACTCCCGTCGGCATTGAACCCAGGCGAAAACTCAACCCTTGGGGCTCGAGGGCGCATCATCGACAAGGCAGACGCCCCACAGGCCTCTTTCTCATCCTCAAGACCACCCTCGGCAAGCGCCCCTCATCACCATGCCGAGGGCTCCTCCACCACGCAGCAGGCCAGTCAGGGCTCCCCTCTCCATCCTACGGCGCAGTCGCCCCAGAAGGGAGCAGCTCAGGGCGAATCTGCTGTTACCACAGTGGAATCAGGCCTGGGAGTCGTTACTAACATCAAAGGCTGATCGCTCCCCCTGCTCAGTTCATCCCACCTCCTTGCCTTGATCATCTCAGTCCCCAACCTTCTCGCAAGAGCACAAGAAGATAGACGAGTTAGAGTTGAATCCACGGGTGGAATCAACTCTAGCTCGCCCCCCATGCCCCATTTCTCTTGCCCCGTAGGGATGATCATAAGAAAGCGCCGTGCGGGGGGAGACCGGCACGGCGCATCGGGGAACGAAGACCACATCCCATGGGGATCATCTTCATTAGTTTCAACTAGCCAGTCATTGCACCAGTCTTCAAGTTAATTTTGTTTAAGAGGAGAAACTCGTCAGGGAGTTGATCAGTGTATCAAGCGTGGCGTCGATGCTGTCGTATTCGGACAAGGTCTCTTCCAGGGCAGCATAACGCTCGCGCAAGCGGTCCTCAAAGAGGGCAAGGCGATCCTCTTCAGTTTCGATGGACTCCTGAGTGTTGGCAACGATGTCATCATAGTTTTCCTGGATGATCACCAGAATCCCACTTTCCGAATCGGTCAGACGAGTCATCTCGTCAGCCATTTCACCGATCTTCCCCTGCTTGACAGAGACGGTCCCGGTATAGACTCCGTCCACCATCGTATTCGCCCGCACCTCCATACCAGAGGCATCGGTACCATAATCGCCCGTAATCGTATTGCCATCAATGGTACAGCTTTCACCATTGATAGTGGCACTGATGATGACGCCACCGGAAATCTCATAGACCACATCATGGTCACCGGGACTTGTCAGCCCGTCAACCGAAGAGACATACGTCATGTCTGAAGAATCAGATGAACCTTCTTCACTTGCTGCAAAAAGATCAATGACTGCATCCGAATCGGTTTCCAGGGCATCGTCCAGCTCATCCTCGTCGATAAGCAACTGGCCATACGTTTCGGAACTCTCGTCCGCATCCGTACTGATTCCCAGTTGGGAAAGCGTCGAATAATAATCACCAATCCCACTGTCCGAATCATAGTAGCTGAACCCAAGCCCTTTGGAAGCCGTGATATTTTGCAAATTCTGCTTGACGATATCCACACCGTAGTTGCCGGTCATGACCGAACCTGCGGCATCGTCATCCACATAAGTCAGCTCCTGAATCAACAACCGGATTTCGTTGACCGACTCCACAAACTCTACAATCTTGTCCTTAATGGCATCAGTGTCGGTTGTGACATTCAAAGTGGTGATTCCGACATTGGCCAGAGACAGAGTCACGCCATCAAGAACATCGCTGATCGTATTGGTATCACGCGTGATCCACTCATCTGCGCCCGTGGGGTAGCCATCGACCTTGATTTCCGCGCTCTGCGCTATCTGGGTATTTTCGAAATCTGCGGCATCATATCCCGCAAGCGTTGTATTGGCAGTTATCGCCACGGTGTTGTCTTCGCCCATATCCATTCCATAGAGCTGGAGATGATACTCGCTACCGTCATTGATCATGGTCGCACGGACATCACTCTTGCTGTCGGGATTGGCATTGATCATATCCACCAACTCACTCAGGGATGTCCCCGCAGACACATCAAGACTGTATTCCTCTCCGGCATAGGAAAATGCGAACACTGCATCCGTACTGGTGATGGAATCCGCCGAATCCGAATGACCTGTTGTGGTGTTGGTCCAGATATCATTCTGAGCCAGTTGATTGATTTCAATGGTATGCGACGCATCCACGGCGTCTCCATCAGCAGTAGCACTCAGCACGGATGTATCGGAGGAACTTGCTGATTTCTCGGCAAATTCCGTAACCGTGTCCATGGATTCAAGAGAAGATCGCATACTGACCAGAGCCGTATTCAATTCCTCGAGTGAATCCGATTTTTCCTGCCAATACTCTTCCCATTCCGTCAACTGGTTGAGTCGGACGCTTTCAGCTTCGACAGTGGCCTCGATGATAGAATCGAAGTCAGTGCCATTGCCCAGTCCCGTGAAATAGATGGCTCCGGATGTATAATCAGCCATGATAATTTCCTCTGAAGTAGACGAATCTAGATATAATTGATCAATGAAAGCTGCATGATATTCGTTGAGGTCTCGACCACGGATGTGTAGACGGCCTCGGCTGCTTCCAGCTGGACAGAAAGCGTAATGATGTCGACGTCTTCAATATCTGAAAGTTGAGACGTCTGGTTACCACTGCGAATTTCGAGGGTGTATTCAGCCGCGGTCAATCGCTGCTCGCGTGCCCCGACATCCGCTGCGGCGGAGGTGACCACCTCCTGCGCGTTGGACAATTTCTCCAGGCATGCAGCGATGGCATCCTGATCATTGGTGCTGAGTGCCCCAACCAATTCACCAACAGTCTCAAAAAGATTGGGCTCGTCCTCGGCCGTGGCATAGTCCTCACCGGGAGCCTGGTACAAGCCTCCGAAAATATCCTTACCGACGTTATTGATAGTAATGGTTGAAGAATCTGTGATGGACAGCTCGATGTCTGCCGTGTGAGGTGAAATAACGAATTGCTCTCCTGCAGCCACTGTTGTGCCGCCATCAGGCTGCAAACTCAGCGTGCCTCCAGGCACAGTCAATAAGCCATCATCGGCTTGATTGCCTTCGACCCAGGTCGATCCGCCGTCCGTGCTGTAGGAATATTCAATAGTATCGGTGGTCACATCGCCACCGGTATCGATACGCACGGCGATCTTGGATGAAAACGAGCCTTCGGCCTCAATCGTCAACGATGACGAACCATACTGCATGACTTCGGCACCATCAGCATCGTCGCCCTGATAAATGGCCGCAGGACGTATCACAAAAGCGCTTGCCCCCGCGGCGTCACTCTCGTCGCTGACCACGGTACCATCGGCCAATTCCACCTGAACACCGCCAAAATCCAGAGTTGTGTCACCCATGGCAAGGGTGGCTATGGTCCAGGTCTCCCCTCCATCCGTGGAATACTGGTAATCCACATCCCCGGAGGCAGTCGCTCCAACGGTGTCGGCCCCCAGAAATTCGACCTGATAGACGTGGTCAGTGTCACCAGTAATCGTGAGAATGTCCGCTTCGGTCATAGTCCCACTGGTAACATCCGCACCCAACCCCATGGCATAGGTATCCACATCGGTCTGTTGACCGGCAAAGATGCTGTCATCCATGAACTCTGTATTGGCTACTGAGATCATTTCCTCATAATATTCCACAACCTGCTCACCAAGGCTTTCGCGCTGGGCCTCAGACAGAGTCCCCGTGGCCCCCTGCTCTGCCAATTCCATGACATAGGTAATCAGATCACTCATGGTGGTCAGGGCATCGTCAGCTGACGACAGGTATCCCGCCGCTGTATCGATATTCTCCTGGTACTGCTCCAGAGCGGAAAGACTATCACGCAGATTCAAAAGAGATCCGGTAGCAGAGGCGTCATCGCTGGGCGAGTTCACCTTCTTCATCGTGGAATTCTGCTCGGACAAGGCATAATAATCTGACAAGGCCTTGTTGGTGGAACTGATCACCGAACCCCAGATCATTGAATTGGAAACACGCATCGAACCTCCTAGGACACCATGCTCATCAAGGTGGCGAACATTTCGTTGGATGTTTCGATCAAGGAGGATGCGACCTGGTACAAACGCTGATATTGCTCAATCTTGATCAGTTCTTCATCCAAACTGACACCGGAAACGGACTCCTGCTGCTGAGCCAATTCGTCTGCCAACGTCGAGTAGTAGCTCTTGTTGGCTTGGGCAGTTGAGGAATCCGCCCCCACCTCAGCCACCAGAGCATTGACATATTCGGACAAGGTCATCGTGCTTTGATCTCCACTCTGAGTGGTGATGGTGATGTCCTTGTCCGCCAGATCCGCAACAGCCAGGGCTACGGTATTGTCCCCTTCCCCGATGTCGCCCGTGGCCTCCACGACAGCGGCATTGATTCGATTGGTGTCGGACAGCACCGAAGCGTTGATGCCAATATCCTCAGCCGTAGAACCAGTGTAGAAAGTATTGATGCCGGAGGCGGCGAGAATGCCGGAGGTATCGCCGGCAAACTGGAACTCCACCCCACTGGCTGCAGAGATGTTCAATTGCCCATTGGTAATGGTGGCGGTGAGTTGCCCGCCGTAGGTGTCATTGATGGCCTGAGCCACATCGTCCAAAGAGTCCGTTGCAGGATCGAAGGTGGCCGATCCTGTAACACTGGTAAAATCGACAGCCGTAACCTCCAACACATCGCCTGTGGTTTCGTCGTACAGGGCGATGGAGAAGGTTCCACTTTGCAGGTTATCGGCAAAGGCCAACCCGCTATCAGCCATGGCGGCGGCACTATCCTCAGCCGCATAGGTGCCCGTCACCTGACTGTAGTTGGTCAGCCCCGCACCCTGACTGGAGGCAAAATTGGTTTCCCAGATCAGACTTTGCGCAAAAGCATCGAGTTCCTCGATATAACTGCCCAGTTCCGAGTCACGGACAGAGAATAACCCCGCCAGGCTACCACCTGTCAGCCGGTCATCCTCATCGCCACCGGAAACGCTGGCCAAAGGAGTGATGTTCTCGGAGGTTGAGGTATTTTTATACCAATAGACCCCGCTCTTCGCCATGACAGTGAAGGAGTCACCCACGGCCAGTTCGCCGCTTGCCAATGCACTCGAATCACTGGAATCACCCAACCAGATGGTCACCCCATCCACCTCGATGGCCCCAGACTCGCCGTCGGCGCTATACAGCAGTTCATTGCCGTCGTCGTCGGTCTGCCAGGTCTGACCACCATCAAGGGACACTCTGTACTGCGCGGCCCCTGCTCCACCATCAACGGTACCTGCGGTTACGACCTCAAGAACGATTTCATTACTGGACTCTCCTTCAAAATAGGCCGTTCCCTCGAAGCTGGAGTCGCCTGTCAGCGAGGCCCAGGACTTGGCATCTTCATAGGTGATCTCATAGGCCTTTTCTCCGTCCACCAGCATCTGCCCGGACTCCAGGTAGACAGTCACCTGGCCGTTCTCGGCATACTGGGTCTCCACGTCCATCAAGTCCGCCAAGTCACGGACCAGAAGATCACGGGCATCAAGCAATGTATTATTGCCAGGTTCCCGGGCGATCTGAATGTTCAGAGTTGCCAGATCCTCCATGATGGAGTTGACATCTGCGACCTGGGACTGGATTTCGGTTTCGATGAGCTCCTGTTGAGATTCCAGATCCTCACCCATGTCAGAGAGAATGGAGTTCAGCGTTTCAGTCGCCCCCAACAAGGCTGATCTGGTCGATTCATCATCAGGATAGGCGGAGAGGTCCTCCCAGGCCTGAAACAGTTCGGCCAGGGCATTATTGAGTCCATTCTCCTCGCTCTGGTCGAAAACATTCTCGATATACCCCAACCACTCGGCCTCGGTTGACCATCGGCTGGCGTCGGTACTTTCGTCCAGATACATCGCCTCGATATAGAGGCTGAACGCGCGCTCTGCTTCTTCGGTAGACACCCCCATCCCCAAATATCCATTTGGAGAGTCAACGACATAGCTTTCGGTCAGGGTTACTGTCTGGCGACAATAGCCCTCGGTATCGGCATTGGCGACGTTGTTGGAATGTACACTCAAGGCATACTGCGATGCATTCAGCGCACTCCAGGCCGTGCTCAGGATGGGATCAGACATGACTTACCTCCGACTTGAGCTCAGGCTTCGTTAACGCTTCAGCGCAATAGCGGTCTGGAGCATAGTGTCTGCCGTAGAGATGACTTTACTCGCGGCGTCGTAGACACGTTGGTAGACGATCATGTCAACCATCTCCGAGGCCATATCCACGTTCGAAGACTCCAGAGCATTGGACTGGACGTAGCCCAGGCTCCCGGTGTTGGCCGTCCCCGTAATGGCCTCTCCCGAATCCCGAGTTTGGGTAAACAGGCTGCCTCCAGCGCGTTGCAATCCGTCTTCACTGGCGAAGTCCGCTAGACAAAGCACATAGAGATCGTCGATCTGACCATTGGAATAGGTGCCGGTGATTACTCCGTCGTTACTGACCGAGAGTTCAAGCAGATAGCCGGAGCCATATCCGTCCTGGGACTGGCTCAAGGTAGTGGAAGAGTCATTATAGCTGGTCACGGCGGTCGAGCCGAGTTCCATGTCCGAGAAGTTGCCAATGGCCGAGAAGTCGGTGCCGATGGCCCCTGCGTTGGATGCCGTGTCCGCGCTCCAGGGGTTGGCCGTATCACCGGTACTGATGCCGAAGTCCAACTCGATATCCAACGATGCTTCATCGTCGGTGCTATTGGCGTTATCCGCGCCGGTGAAGTTGGCCGTGAATGTGGCCAACCCATTGTCCGAGACATCCGCGGTGGTCCAATTGGTCAGGTCGGTTAGATCGCCCGAGGCGTTACTTTGCAGACTGTAGGCGGTCATGCTCGTGACCTCCCCCGAAGAATTGAAGGTCAGAGTGCCGGCCATAAGCAGGCCACCACCCGAGGTCTCGCTGAGAGCCTGACCGTCAATGGTTCGACCATCCTCGTTGGGATCGCACGTCACGATATATTCGTAGACCGTGGAACCCGAATTCCCATTGACATAGGAGTCTTCGCTGACGGGGTCGTAGTACACGGTCAGCGTATGCGAAGCCCCATTCTCATCGTAGGTGGTGATGGTCGTCGAATACTCGTAGAGTTCATCGCCAAGAGGTGTATCTTCGGTGCCATCCCAATTCTCAAGCATGGAGAAGAACGGACTTGTGGCACTGGTGGAATTGTCATCAGCAGACGAATCCAGGTTGGTGTACATGGTCACGCTGCTCGTCGGACTTGGTGGAGACTGGGAATTGTCAATCTGAATACTGGTCAATGCGCCCACAGGATTGCCGTCATCATCCACTGCCCAGCCCTGGACCTGGTAGTCATGAGTATCAACCAGATACCCGCTGGAATCGAAGCGGAAATCACCGGCCCGAGTATAGTACAGCGTGCCGTTTTCGGAATCTTTCAGCTGAAAATAGCCATTGCCACTGATGGCGACGTCTGTGGCTTCGGTACCGGTCTCAATTGAGCCCTGATCAAAATTACCATAGATATCGGAAACCTGAGACCCAGTACCCACCTGGCTCCAGCCATTGGCAGAGCTGATTGCCTGATAGAAGGTGTCTTCAAAGGTAATAACGGACGCTTTGTAGCCAACGGTACTGGCGTTGGCGAGGTTGTTACTCACCACGGAAATGCCCTGGCTGGCAGTCAACATGCCGGAGATTCCGGTGTAAAGACTACTCGTCGTGCTCATGATCGACCTCGTTGAGTTGAATCGTGTGGCCGCCCTTACGCGAAGGTCAAAAGCCACCAAAAGTGTTAATCGTCGGAGTTTTCGGAGTCGCTATCAGCGCTCAACGAAGTATCCACGACCTTTGAAACGTTACTCGCCGCGACAATGCGCCCGTCAGTGGTCTCCAGATAGGTCGTCCCATTCTCCACATAAACGGAGCTGACCAGACCGGAGACGCTGCAAGACACCGAAACCGAATCATCGTTGGAATCGTAGGCCGTAAAGGCAATGGCATAGGAGCCGTCGTCGGCCTCATTGCCGTCGGAATCCAGACCATCCCACTCAAAGGAGTAGGAACCGGCTTCCTCGGAACCCAAGACAACACTGGCGACGATGTCGTTGTTTTCATCAATGATGTGCGCGGTGACTTCGCTGGCATCCCCGGCAAGGGTGTAGGTCACGGTGCTGATGGAATCCCCATCCTTGGACATGGATGAACCGTAAGCTTCGACCTCTTTGCCCACATAGCTCGTTGCGCTGATGTAGAGTTGGTTGGCCAGCATATCGACGGTGGTGTCCATGTTCTCGTTGAGCTCTTCGAGTGAAGACAGCTGAGAGAACTCGGCCAACTGGGCGACCATTTCCGTGTCATCCATGGGGTCCATCGGGTCCTGCCATTGGAGTTGGGTCAGGAGCAGTTCGAGAAATGCGTCCTGATCCAGCTCACTGGAGGCCGTTGTATCCGCCAGGGTAGAATCATAAGTGGAGTTAAGATAATCTGTAATAGAGACCGACATTGCCATACCTCGTTGAATCATTGTTACGCCGGGATGGCACAGAGCCATTCCCGACGGGACTGAATCGCGAGCAGGCGAGTCCCTCGGGTGCTCCGGCCTGGACCGGAGCGAAATGTTCAATCTTCTGACGTTTCCGTCCGAAAATTCTATTGCGTAACGAAATCTTCCCTCAAAGTTCCGTCATGCACCAAGGCCTTGGCGGCCTTGACCAACTCCAGCGGGGCTGGGGGTGCAGGACGCAGGCGGAGCAACAAATACAACTCCACCACGACCCGGCGGCACGTCGAGCACTCCACCAGATGCGCCTCAACCTTTGTCTTGTCCTGATCGGCCATGGATCCATCCAGATACCCACCCAGGGTAACCAGACCGATGCAATCGGCGGAGGCCTTGCGCCTTCTCCCCAGAGGACGCACTTCCTTCATCTCGCCACCAAAGTAGGCCTTGATCACATTCGCCATCACTGGTGTTCTCTCCCTGCTTGGTTCTATGAGGCTCTCACTTCATCATTGTAATGATCACGGAGCCTGGTCAGAGCTTGATGCTTGATGCTACGAATTGTCTGGGCCTTGATTCCCAAGGCATCAGCAGCCATGGAGACGTCGTAGTCCTTGCAGAACAACAGACGCATGACCGTCAACTGGCGCTCCGTCAGGACACCCTTGGGAAATTCCGGCCCAGGAAAGGGTTCTTCCGCTTCAACCCGCAAATCGCGATCAAAATCGTCCAGCGGAATCGAATTGAAGAAACCGTAACGCACGAAATCCAACGCAGTGCTGCGGGCAATGATCGTCAGATAGGTCACCATAGAGCAGCGACTGGAGTCGTACCGACGCAACAAATGGAAATCCCTCTTGACGAGCCTGATGAATACATTCTGAGTTACATCACGAATGTCTTCAGGATTGACCCTACGAATCTTGGATTGGATGACTTTTTTCACACCAGCATAGACAACAGGCATGTATCGATCCACAAATCCATTCCATGATTTCTTGTCTCCATTAATACAACTGTGCAAATCCACAGTTGAATCCATAGTAGTGCTCATGTTTTCTCCGTTTGAGCCGCCACAGAATGATCTCCCCAGATCATTTCAGACTTCTACAGTAGCGAGTTGGGTTCCCTAAGCCTGCTCGCGCTTTCATGAAGTCATACGAGCAGGGGCATCTAAAACATCCACAAGTGTCAAAAAAACATTAAACTTCTCTTGTGACTGACCGATAAAATCAGGTTTCACGCCAGATTCGCTTAAGATAACTGTCGTATTGTAATGAATAATTAGAGAATAATTAGAGACATGTAGAAACATGCAGGAGCATTCAGCACTATTAATCTACTTAATAAAACTTAAGGAGAAATGCAGACTTACAATGTTTCCCAAAGGAGAAGGATGTGTTTAAACAAAGGAGGAAGGGGAGGGTTACACCATGAGGGATAAAATGGAACGAATCCTGGTCATCGATGATGATATGGAACTGTGCTCTCTGCTCGAGGAGTATCTGACCCCCGAGGGGTTTCTCACAACCGCCGAGAACAACGGCGAAAAAGGCCTTGCCACGGCAAAAAAAGGACAGCATGACTTGGTCATACTCGATGTGATGCTGCCCGGCATGAGCGGATTCGACGTACTGCACAGCCTGCGCGAATGGTCATCCGTACCGGTTATTATGCTCACAGCACGAGGCGAAGACGTGGACCGTGTGGTGGGATTGGAAATGGGCGCAGACGATTACATGCCCAAACCTTTTCTACCCAGAGAACTTGTCGCGCGCATTCGAGCCGTATTGCGGCGTTCCAGACGTGAGAGCCCCCTTGCGGGAACTCACAGAACGCTCTGTGTTGGCGACGTTGAGATCGACACTGGTGCTCGGGTTGCCAAGGTGAGCGGCAAATCCACGCGCCTGACGGATGCGGAATTTGTCATTCTGGAAAAACTGCTTGCCGAAGCCGGGGGCGTTGTCTCCCGCGAACAGCTCAGCCTGGCAGCACTGGGGCGTGAATCCGGCCCAGAAGACCGCAGTCTGGATGTCCACATCAGCAATCTGCGCCGCAAACTGGGTAAAACCATTGATGGCATCCCCCGCATCAAGGCAGTACGCGGAGCTGGCTATTTGTATACCTTGCCACTAAGAGCCGACGCTCTCTCATAAAGGATATCACCTTGTTCCGCAGTCTCTACGGAAAGATTTTTCTCTGGTTCTGCCTGACGGTCATCCTTGGGTTCGTGGCGACCATTCTGGCGGCTTACCTCTTTAATATGCCTGGAGGCCCACAGGATATCGGCCCCATCTCGCGGCTCAATCACATGACCGCCCATGGCATGGCTCGTGCCTATACCGAAGAAGGACAGCCAGGGCTGCTTGATTTCCTGGATTCTTTTCACAGTGACACCCGCTGTACAGCACGACTGTTCGACGCCACAGGCAAAGAGCTTTCCGGACTGCCCGTGTCTTCCAAGATTAAGAAGGCCGTGGAAACTCACCTGGCAAGCCCAAACCCCGTTCCTCCAAAGGAAATCACCTCCCGGCCATCCTGGAAGCGCCCTCCCGGCCCTCCTCCAGGAGTGGATAGCATGAGCCACGCCCACACGACGCAATCCATACGTTTCTCAACTCCACGGGGCGACATGTTCGTGGCGATCATTCAGTTCCCCAGCCCTCTGCATTTCATAAGATTGCAGTTCTCCCAAAAGCCACCATTCCGGTTAATCATCTTCCTGGCCGCAGGTTTTCTACTCTCGTACCTACTGGCACGTTACCTGACCACGCCCGTACGTAAACTCCAGCAAGCCGCGCGCAAACTGGGCCATGGCGACCTTTCGGCCCGTGTCACCGACGGATCGATGAACTACAGTGAATTCAGAGAATTAGGGCATGAGTTCAATCGCATGGCGGGACGAGTTGAAAAGCTGGTGCGTTCCCAACAACAGCTTATCCGCGACATTTCCCACGAATTACGGTCTCCATTAACCCGGATGAAACTGTCCCTTGAACTAGCCCGAAAACGTTCGGACCCGGTGTGTCAGGCTGAATTGGATCGCATCGAGGCGGATACCGCTCGCCTAGAAGAACTGGTGGGACAATCCCTGGCCTTTGCACACATGGACAAGCTTGAGGATGATCTGGAGTTGGAAATGGTCAACCTGGGGGCCCTACTCATCTCCGTGGCTCGGGATGCAGACCTCGAGGCCCAGGTCAAAAACGTGAATCTGGCCGTAAACGTCAAAAACGTGGTCATGCTCAACGCGAATACCGAACTGTTGCGCCGCACATTGGAAAACATCCTGCGCAATGCCGTGCGCCATTGCCCTCCTGGCAAATGCGTGGAAACCACTCTTGCTACGGACGATTCCGCCAGCCAGGCCATCATCTCCATTCGTGACTATGGGGCGGGCGTTCCCGAAGAGCACCTCTCCGAGCTATTCAAGCCCTTCTTCCGCTCCGAATCTTCCCGAGACCGGGGAACCGGCGGGACCGGGCTTGGACTGGCCATTGCCTGGCGCGCAGTCAAACTACATGGCGGAGATATTTCCGTTGCCAACGCCGATGGCGGAGGGTTGGTTGTGGAGGTCAGGCTCCCCTTACCCGCTTAGCGTTCAGCCAACACCCAAGGCCTTGATCGTCTCGTTTCCCCCTCCCTTTCTACGAGGGATAGATAAATCATACCGAGCCTTAACGGCCTGGATTCCGGCTAGTTTCACTCGGCAATCTGACACAACTCAAAACGGGCAGCCATCAAAGATGACTGCCCGTTTTCTTTCTTCCATTTTGTCTCATCCAGGAGATCGTTCATTCTCCAAGGATAATCCCGCAAACATCCTCGGGATCTTCATATCCAGCTTCAGGAGGAAACATCCCGGAACCGCCAAGATACCGCTCATAAGCGACCCCCCACAAGCGCATATCCCTGAGTATGGGCAATAGACTTTGCCCCAGGACCGTTAAGGAATATTCCACCCGTGGTGGCACCTCGCGATAAACCTCACGATGCACCATGCCATCGGCTTCCAATTCCCGAAGCTGACGGGTCAGCATGCGCTCAGTGATGTCTGGCATTCCACGCCGTAATCCTCCGAAACGCAAAATCCCTCTCAAACCGAGATGGTTCAGTATAATCGGCTTCCACTTCCCGCCGATGACGGACAGGGTCAATTCGAAATAGCAACGGTATGAGCGCCCTGCCAGCTGTTTGGTCTTGCAGGGGACAATAGCATCATCCTTTATCCGGGCCATGAATTCTCCATACTATACTTCATGTAAGTACAGCACAATAATGTGTGTACTTGTTCAATTCGCCTGTGTGTGGGATACACTGGTCTCAACCCACAGGTCAATAACAAGGAGAACACCATGTACGCAGTAGCATTCAACGGCAGCCCCAGAAAAGGCGGCAACACACAACATCTTCTGGAAGCAACCCTGAAACCCCTTGCCATGGAAGGATGGGAAACGGAACTGGTCCAGGTGGGTGGCAAGAATATTCGCGGCTGCATCGCCTGCGGCAAATGCATCAAGAACCAGGATGGGCGATGCGGAGTCAAAGGCGACATCGCCAACGACTGTATCGAGAAGATGGCTCGGGCCGATGCCATCATCATCGGCTCCCCCACTTACTTTGCCGGGGTGGCCTCCGACATCAAGGCACTCATCGATCGCTCAGGATTCGTGGCCCATGTCAATGGCGGCCTGTTCGCCGGAAAGATCGGTGCCGCTGTGGTTGCCGTACGCCGGGGCGGAGCAACACACGTCTATGACACCATCAACCACATGTTCCAGATGTCGCGCATGGTGCTCCCCGGCTCCACCTACTGGAACATGGGCTACGGATTGGACAAAGGCGAAGTGGCCGACGACGCCGAAGGCCTGGCCAACATGCAGAACCTGGGTGAAATGATTGGATGGGTGGGCAATGCCTTGGCACCGGTCATGAAATCCGTGCCTCAGATTGGCGGAGCAACGTCCGAAGAAGCGTAGTTCTTGCCAGATTTGGCGCACCGCCAAGTCGACAGCACACATTAAAACTCCAATCAGCATAGCACTTCAAGCACAACACTTGCCTTACACAATGGCCGGATAAAATTTGATCCGGCCATTGTGCTATGACCGCAACAAATTCCCCCCTCGCTTGTGCTGCTCCCAAAGCTCAGCTAATGTTAGTAACTGGAATCTTCAGGTAAGCAAGCTTTCGTCATTGTATTTCCGAAGAGCAAACCATGAGTCATTCGAGCATACAACAAGATATCTTCAAAACCCTTGAACATCGCATGGGGAAAGACATTCTGCGCCGCAGGCTCAACATCCAAGCCAAAAACGCCGCATCCTTCTATCAAGGCAAAGGGCTTTCCCAATTTCACCCGGAAAATGTTGAGTGGATTCCCAAGCTCCTCAAAATCATCCTGACTGGATGTGGCATGCTCAACCGTGGCTATCGCAATTCTATGGATTATCGTGTGGAGTATGTGGAAACGCGCTTTGACGTATTACCAAAAGCTTTCGACGGCCTGCGCATCCTTCAAATCGCCGACCCTCATTTTGACGGCATCCCGGACGGGGGCAAAAAGCTTTCGAGCATACTCTCAAGTCTGGAGTTCGATCTCTGCGTACTCACAGGCGACTATCGCTTCCTAACATTCCATGAATACACGCAGCCCATCAAAATTTTGAGCAATATAATCAGGCTGCTGGAATGCGAGCACGGCATTTTCGGCATTCTAGGCAACCACGATTTTGTCGAAATGGCCCCCATGATGGAACAACTGGGAATCCGAATGCTACTCAACGAGAATTTCAGTCTCGTGAAGAGTGGAAAGACCATTCATATTGCCGGAGTGGATGACCCGCATTACCACGGCTGCCATGACCTCCGAAAAGCCCTGACCGGACTTCCCCGTGAAGATTTCACCCTATTGCTCAGTCACAGCCCGGAAATCATCAAGCAAGCAGAAGCTGCCGGGGCCGACTACTATCTCTGTGGTCACACCCATGCCGGCCAAATCTGTTTGCCGGGAGGAGTGCCCATCATCACCAATGCCCACTGTTCTCGCAAATACACCAAGGGGAGTTGGTCCTTTGGCTCAATGCATGGTCATACCTCACGCGGCACCGGCTCATCAGGAATCAGCGTCCGTTTCTTCTGCCCTCCCGAAATAACCATCCATAGCCTGCGCTCGAACAACTGAGTTGTTCCTCTTCTGAACGAAAAACCTGTTTCAGAGGTACGATATCGGCATTTCAAACAACAAGTGTTCAAACCATGATCAAACCGGGGACCGTCCATGAAAAATATCCAGGCTTTTCTCGACGAATCACAATAGGCAGTAGTCGCCAATTGCAATGGCATCCTGACTCAGGTGACAGAAGGTTTCTGTTCCACCTTCGGGTAGAAGGCCGACGATCTGATCGGGCCCTCCATCACGTCAAACATCCCCAAGAATTTAGACGATTCCCACCACATGGGATTCTCCAGATTCCTGACTTCCGGGAAAGGCACTATCCTCGACACATCTCTGGACCTCGAAGTTGTCACCGGAACCAGCGCAACGGCACGGGACATCGGCCTGTTCGAGTTCGATAATCGCCTGCTGCAAATCTATGAATCAAGGCGGACAAACACTTGCGACGCTTGCGCTCACCGACTACTTGGCAATCTTCTTGATGAGTGAAATTCCATAGTTCTGAGGCGCAGTATCAAGCTCAACAAACTGATACTTTCCAGGCTGTTTTGCGATAATTGAGTTAATGACATGGGCAGGACCGTCCCAACCACAGACCTCTGGATAAATGTCATGAAACATCAGATAGCCACCCTTCTTCAAGTGCGGCTCGTATAAAAGGAAATCACCTGTTGCTCCTTCAATGGTATGATCTCCATCGATGAACAAAAAATCAAGCTCATCACCAATGAGTTTATCATACTGGGATCCAACAAGATGCGAATGCCCGACGTGCTGAATATTGCGATGCGAGAGCTCTGCCTCATCCAAACGCTTTTGAATATATGAAAGCGCGTCCAATAAAAACATGTACTTTATATGCTTGAACGGCATCTTATCGCCGTAAAGATCGACTGAATGCAGTATTCCATTGTTGCCACAATCCTCAAGAGCTGAACATATCCACAATGTGGAAGCCCCGATGAAACAACCAATTTCAAGACATTTCTTAGGATTGATATTCTGAATCAAGGATCGCAGGAATTCGCCTTGCTGAGGTGACATGGAAGCAGGCCAGGCCGCATCCTCTTCATAAATACCCTTAAGAGCCTTGGCCCAAGGCAGGTCAAGATGAGGCAAAAGACTCTTGGTCAAAACATGCCTTCTCCTTGGAACATCCCGACTGATTTCCTCGAACAGCCTCGTCAGATCATTACGATGGACAGTGATCGTCCCGCTCTTCTTTTGAAGCTTGATCCCATTCGTGGTGGCCAACACCAAAAGGTCATGCAGGTCTTCGTTGACGAGGTTTGCAATGTGATCCATTTGGTACCATGTAGGAGTATTATTCACTTATTGCCTCCAAACTCAGGGATCCAAGAAGAACGCGCGCCAAAGTGACGACGCGACGGGACAGATGTACGTATTGCTGCACCAAGTAATTTTTTCCGCATCGTGCCTCTTCAGCAAAGGGTATGCCGTGATTGCGATTGGTAAAAATAGAATATGTTTTCGCGCAGGTAAAGATGATGTGCACGATTGAATTGCAAGATCTCACACACAAAAAACGGGCCGTGATCGTAAGATCACGGCCCGCTGAATTATCATGGTGCCGAAGGGGAGACTCGAACTCCCACGAGGTTTCCCCCACTACCCCCTCAAGATAGCGTGTCTACCAGTTCCACCACTTCGGCACGATATTAACGAGGGGTTGATACTACTGGGTAGCGCCCTCCGGCTTTGCCAGATCATCCGAACCGGCAGGCTCGGAAGGAGTGGCGCCGATGTCATCCACACCTTGCTGCGGCTGAACCGGAGCAACAGGGGCGGCAGTTTCCTCAATCTGGATGTCATCCGTCATGATGGAATCGCCAGACGGCTTGGAGCTGATCAGAACGTTGTACACAAGAGAGGTCACCAGGAAAGTGGCAGCCAAAAAAGCGGTCAACTTGGTCAGAAGGCCACCGGCTCCAGAGCTACCAAAAACGGTGCTGGACCCGCCGCCAAAAATAACGCCCATGCCTTCCTTGCCGGACTGAAGCAGTACGAGCACAATCAAAATCAGGCACGCGATAATATGCAGAGTGAGAACCAAGGCTTCCAAGTGAATTCCTCCTAAACGATTCGGCGTCCGTACGCGAAATTATCCCGCGAGGACGATCTGGCTGAAACTGTCAGCCTTCAAGCTCGCGCCTCCTACCAATACTCCGTCAACATTGTCAAGAGATATGATGTCCGAGGCATTGCCCGGCTTGACGCTGCCGCCATACTGGATGCGCATTTCATTACCATTCACACCAAATATCTCAACCAGAACAGAACGTACAAAATCGTGCGCCTGGACGATTTCCTCGGGTCCGGCGACTTCACCAGTACCAATGGCCCAAACAGGCTCATAAGCCACGCTCAAGCGCTCGGGAAGCACATCTCTGGGCACGTCTGCAAGGCCGACCTGCAACTGGCGTCTCAGAACTTCTTCCACCTTGCCAGCGCGGCGCTCCTCGATGAGTTCCCCCACGCACAGAATCATGGACAGGCCCTGTTCCAATCCAAAGGCCGTCTTACGGCCAACCGTAGCATCGTCCTCGCCCAGGACATGCCTGCGCTCGGAGTGCCCAGCCAGGGCATAAGAACAACAAGCGTCCTTGAGCATGACCGGAGAAATCTCCCCCGTAAAGGCACCTTCCAGCTCAGGGTAGAAGTTCTGTCCACCGAGGAAAAAACTCCCGGCGTGCTCGAATGCACCCGCCACTGCGGTCATGGCCGTAAATGGTGGAATCACCAGAACTTCACGATCAGCTGGAACATCCCCGCACAGGCGAACCAGTTCTTCTGCGGTTTCAAGCGCTTCAGAAACAGTCTTGAACATTTTCCAGTTGGCAGCCATGAGTTTTTTCATGTGCTAGACCTCCAGGGCCTTGAATGCGGGCAGTTCCTTGCCCTCCATGAATTCCAAAAACGAACCGCCACCCGTGGAAATGAACGTCACCTTGTCCGACAGGCCTGCGAGTTTCAGGCATGCGCCCGTATCGCCACCACCGATGATGGTCAGGGCGTCCAGGCCAGCCACGGCCTCTGCCACCCCTTTGGAGCCCTCGGCAAAGGCTGGATTCTCAAACAGCCCCACGGGGCCGTTCCAAACCACGGTGCGGGCATCTTCCAGAGCCTTGGCCCACAGCTTGACCGATTCGGGACCGGCATCGAGCACCATCTGATCGTCACCAATGGCATCGATGGGTGCGACACCTGCGGCCTGCGCATCGTCCGGCCCGGAGGCCAACACCACGTCTACAGGCAGCAACAGCTCGACACCCTTGCGCCGGGCATCTGCCATGATCGTCTTGGCGGCTTCCACCAGATCTGACTCTGCCAGGGACTTGCCCACGCCGTGCCCCATAGCCAGGAAGAACGTGTTGGCCATGGCTCCACCGATGATGATTCGGTTGACCTTGGACAGCAGGTTTTGAATGATTGCCAGCTTGGACGAAACCTTTGCCCCGCCCGAAATCGCCACATACGGCCGGGCAGGTTTCTTCAGAGACTCACCCAGGAATTCCCACTCCTTCTTGAGCAGAAAGCCACCACATTTTTCCTTGGCATGAGCGGGGATACCGGTCATGGAGGCGTGGGCCCGATGGGCAGTCCCAAAGGCATCGCAGCAATAGACATCACAAAGTGACGCCAGAGCCTTGGCAAAATCATCGTCCCCGGCTTGCTCACCAGCATGATAACGCAAATTTTCCAGCAGCAGCACATCGCCCGGCATCAAAGCAGCGACCATGGCCTCGACTTCCGGCCCCACACAGTCCGGTGCCGTTTGAACGGGACGCCCCAGCAGCTCGGAAAGACGCTGAGCCACCGGAGCCATCGAGAACTCCGGAACAACCTTGCCCTTGGGCTTGCCCAGATGGGAACACAGGATCAGGGCAGCGCCCTGCTCCAAGGCATATTCCAATGTCGGAAGGCTCCCCTGGATACGATTGTCGTCGGTGATAGCCCCATTCTTGAGGGGAACATTATAATCAACTCGAATCAGAACCTTCTTGCCAGGCAGATCCATCTGATCGATAAACCGAATCACGGCGCGTCTCCTTGCCTGAGGGTTGATATCGGATGCGGCTGTTGCCGCCAGTGGTCTTGTACTACGCACCGCTTAGATTTTCCAGATCAAGACGCATCAAAATTGCATCCTCACCGTTGTCCGGGTAGTAGCCCTTGCGAACACCAATCTCCTGAAAACCAAACGACGCATACAGGGCCCGCGCGGCAACATTGCCAACTCGAACCTCCAAATGCCCGTTTTGTATGCCCATTTTCAAACAAATTTGCAACACGAGCGACAATAATCGTCGACCTGCTCCGTGCCTGCGCCGCTCAGGAACAACGGCAATATTCAAAATCTCCATCTCATCAACAACATGGTAAAAAGAGCAATAGGCAACAAGCTCATCGCCATCCTTGAGGCCAAACACCTTGAATACTTCACGTTCCAGACCAAGTAAAAACTGTTCTTCCTTCCAGGGCGCACTGAAACATTGCTGTTCCAGAACAACCAAATCCGCCAAATCCTGAATCCCCAGGCGGTGGAAGGTCAATTCTTCGATCATCCGCATATCCTGTTTGCCCACGGCTGGAGCCTTTGCTATAATTTCTGACGGGTCAAAGCGCCCGAAACACTCTGCCATGCAAAGCCATCACAAACAACCGAAACGCCTTCCCGAAGCCATTGAGGTCGTAGACACCAGCGACAGACCGCTGGGAGTCATGCCTCTGGACGAAGCCCATCGCCAAGCGTTGCCACATCGCTCGGTGCTGGTCATCATCTATGACAAGGACGAGCGAATCTATGTGCAGCGACGCTGCCGCTCCAAGGCCATCTACCCCGGACGATGGGACCTCTCCGCCACTGGCCACGTCAAAGCTGGCGAATCACGCCTGGGCGCGGCACTGCGGGAACTGGAAGAAGAGCTTCGGGTTCGAGCCTCGAACCTGACCTTGCTTGCTGAAGTCGCAGCCTGCCCGGAGACCAACTGGGAATTTGTCACCCTGTATGCAGCCTCGGGAGTTGTCGGTGCCCCTTCGCCCAACCCCGACGAGGTTATGGACGGCATGTACCTTGACCGCGACGAGCTGGAAGCCATGGTCGAAAACTTCCGGGAAATGTTGACCCCTGCTTTGGTTGCGGCCTGGGAAGGAGGCTATATCTATCCCCTTGAGGGTTAATCGCGCCCGACAACCAACTGACTCAGCATGGAGTGCAGTTGCCCATTGGTGACCAGGATATCTTCAGCACCTGGCGTGTATGGAGTCGTCCCGTCAAAGCGGGTCACCATGCCTCCAGCCTCTTCCACAAGCAGCCACCCGGCGGCTGTATCCCAAGGCTTCAAATGCATTTCATAAAAGGCATCCAGCCGACCACAGGCGGTATAGGCCAAATCCACAGCAGCAGCTCCCATGCGGCGCACACCGCGTGTGGCAGGCAAAACCCGTGAAAGAGCCGCTGTAATCTGATCCACGTCTTCGGCCACTGAATAGGGAAAACCGGTAGCGACCAACGCGTTGACAGGTTCATCCGTTGCCGTGACCCGTATGGGGTCGCCGTTCAGAAACGCCCCTTCCCCACGCACGGCATAAAAAGTCTCGTCGAGCACGGGGATGGAGACGACTCCCAACTCCACACTACCCTGACGCCACAGTCCCACAGAAATGGCCACCATAGGCAGATCATGAGCAAAATTGGTGGTTCCATCCAGTGGATCGATGATCCAGGTCAAATCGCCGGGCTCGTAGCTCTCGGCACTTTCCTCAGCCATGAAATCGGCATCCGGAAGGATCGGGGCAAGTCGCTCCTTCAGCAGCTTTTCAACGGCGACATCCGTTTCCGTCACCAGATCGATGCGCCCCTTGAGGGTGATTTTCTTGGGCCTGTTCCTGGCGTCCCTGATCAACTCGCCGGCCTCGGCCACGGCACTAAGAACCTGAGCCAATAAAACGGGGGTTACGAAATCGCTCATTGCCTTGCTCCCGAAAGCGGTTTGCGCAAAAAAGGCGACCCAAAGGCCGCCTGTGAAACCATAGATGCCGGAACATTCCGACTTCGCCCTTCTAATTGATGTAGACCTTACCGTAAGTCTTGATGTCATCAAGAGTGCGACCAGTGCCACGCACCACCGTTGTCAGCGGATCATCGTCCACGATGACACTCAGGTTGGTCTCGCGAGACAAAAGCACATCCAGTCCCTTGAGCAGCGCACCGCCACCCGCAAGAAGGAGCCCGTTGGTTGCGATATCGCCGACCAGTTCCGGTGGAGTCTTCTCCAGAGCACGCTTGACCGCCATGACAATGGCAGCCACGGGCTCATGAATGGCCTCACGAATCTGGGCGTCGGTCACCTCGATACGCCGAGGTGTGCCATCCACCATATTCTTGCCGGAGACCTCTCCATGCAATGTTTCCGGCAACGGGTGGGCCGAACCCAGCGTCATCTTGACTCTTTCGGCCTGATTCTCACCGATGAGCATTTGGAATTTATCCTGAAAATACCGCTGGACCGCCTCATTCATTTCGTCGCCAGCCACTCGGGCAGATTCGGCGTAAGCAACAGCCGACAACGAAATCACGGCAACCTCAGTGGTACCACCACCAATGTCCACCACCATATTGCCGATGGGTTCTTCGATGGGCAATCCGGCACCGATGGCCGCAGCCATCGGTTCTTCGACAAGCTTCACTTCGCGGACACCAGCCTGCAGGGCAGACTCGATGACAGCACGTTTTTCCACTTGGGTAATGCCCGTCGGCACACAAATCACGATTCTGGGTTTGACCAAAGACAACCCTTTGATGGCCTTCTTAATAAAGAAGGAGATCATCTCCTTGGTCACCTCGAAGTCAGCAATTACGCCGTCTTTCATGGGCCGGATGGCGTTGATACGCTCAGGGGTACGACCCAGGAAATCCTTGGCTTCCCTGCCCACGGCAATAATGTTGCCCTTGTACGCGTCCATGGCCACAACAGAAGGCTCGTTGAGCACAATGCCATCCTTCGGAGTATACAAAAGGGTGTTCGCTGTGCCCAAGTCCATCGCCAGGTCTTTACCCAGCAAGCCCAGAAGGCGCTTGAATATCATGGGATCTCCCCCCCGAATCTAGGGTTTGTCCTCGAATTTGTACAAAGAAAGTCTAGAAAAACTTCTAATAATGGGTGTCTATATATACGATTCAAGACGGCGCGGCAAGAAAAAGCGCGCCAGAATGGTCTACGGGCCAGGCTGCGTCAAGCGGGTGCGGAGATAGAGGTTTTCCAGGAATAATGAAAGATTGTCCGAGGCCATTTCGACAAAGGTCTTCATGGAGGAAGTCACCGGAACCAAATCCGTATGGCTCATGACCAGCACCCCACGAGTCTTCTTGTGGATAAAAAGAGGCATCAAGACGAGGCTTTTCACTGGAGGAGTGGGAAGATTACGACCGAAAAGCGACTGCCCGGCCGGACAACAATCCTTCTCCCCCGAAAACATCGGCTGCCCATTACCAAATACCCAGCCGATCAATCCACTCTTGATGGGGAGTCGATCGGGCGCCTCGGCTCCCGGGGCAAAGAAGCCCTCAGGGACACCTTCAAGGAAATAGCTTTTGCCCAACTCGTCTCGCTCGGCAAGGAAACAGGAGGAAAAACCTGTAGTCTGGGCAACAATCCCCAGGAAGTGAGCCAGATAGGTAGACCAGCGAGGATAATGCTTACGCAGGGCGCTGATCACCTGCAACGAGCTGTAATACTGCTGCTCGGCCTCGTCCTGATCGGCACGAAAAACACTGGTTTTGATTTCACACGCCAGACGCGCGAACAGATCCAGTATCTTCTGATCTTTGTCGCTGAAGGAGTAGGTTCGGCGGGAGTCCAGGCACAGAGCCCCGCCCCTGGGCAACGGACAGCCCATGAAGGCCTTGATCTTGTTTTCCGCATTGTCCTCGTAATAACCGAGATGACTTTTACTGCGGTCGAAATTATTGATCAACAATGGTTTTTGATTACGCAGAATCCAGCCCACAAGCCCCTGACCAGGGCGAATGACAGTATGATCGGCAATATGATCACCCAAGCTAAACTTGGCAGCAAGGCCATAGCCATCACTCCCCTCCGCACCTGGAAGAAACAGGACGGACGAGTAGGCGTCGAAAACGCTGCCGACGACATTCAAGAATTTCTCTAGGCTATTGGAATCCATTGCAGCTTTGCCTTGCTCCTTTACTCGGGGTCCGGCTGCGGACCGTTTGGCAAACTACGCCAGCAGCGACCGATTGAACAGTCTTTTTTCAACGCCTGTCTTCACCGGAAAAACCTAACTCAATGACACCCACAGCAGCAATACCTCACTTCGAAATCCCTCCTGAGCGCTCCTGATTTCTCCCCAAAACGAATCATTTCAGGCACTGCGAGTTACAGACCATATCATTTTTAAAGTTAATCTTAACGCCCAAACAACAGACGCATTCCCAACCTGAAAAAGATAAATCAAATTTATAAACTCTGATAGTTATAAAAAATGAACTCAGAGAGAGAAACCCTGCAAGCAAAGAGATTTTATAAATCATATAAAATCATTCACATGACCGCTAATAAGTAACTTTAAACATTAGCAAAACACTCAAAAAAACTATACACAGCAGAAAAAGCAAATATCAATATATAAAACATATAAAATCAAACATCATATTATAATTTAATCAAACAGAAACCACGCTGGGATGGATTAGTACAAACAAGAAAAGAATAACAACAGACAACGACCACTCTACATTTTTAAAAATCGGCGTATCGCTCTGCGATTTTTTATGATTTCTTTTGCTCTTTCACAAACTAACCGATCCTCGAGGAGAACCCAAGAGCCAGAATGATTTACCTCCCAGAACTCTCCCCGAGCCACTTTCCACCAGCCTGTCCCGAGGCAAGAACACACACTCGACAGTCAAAATTCTGAAAACAAAGAATGACGACATAAAATCATCATATAATTGAACAATAATTATTTCAATCAAACTCCACAACATCCTTAGGATTCACATTTCATCTCTGAAGTATTTTTTTATACATTTTCTCGACTTTATATTGTCAACTGGGAACGGGCCAGCTACAATTACATTTAAATTGTCGCAAAACACATCATAATCATGGATTCGACAGCTCCTTTCTACCGGAGGCATCAAGGCAAGGGCATGAAATTCACTTGGGATCAGGCGTTTACAAAAGTCAAAGAATTCAACCTGATGAATGAAGGTGCTGACGATGCACCAGTTCAGGTTTCAACTCTTTCGGGCCTCAAACGCTATCTCGACTGGGTGCAAATTAAAGAATGCCTGCTCAGGCCCTATTTCGAGAACGAAGACTATCCACTGGTCGAATCCCGCGAACTGCTGCCTTCCTTTGAATCCGATGCCTTCGAATATGCCGACCTGCCTGGCTTTTCCATGGTCGCCCTCGGGCGCTCTCTGAACTACTTTTCTGAAATCTTCCAATTTGACATCCTGCACGACCTGTTAGGCGATTCCGGCATTGGTCTGGAAAACGCCTGCCCCCTTGAACGCACGGTCCAAACCCAGAACAGGCAGGCTTTCCTGAACCGACTTCCCAAGTATCTTCAGGAAGACTTCAAAAAAGACTACCTGCGCAAAGACCTGACCGCCCCCGAAAATTATCCAGGGATACTTCAATATCTGCTCAAGATGGATCGGGCGCATGTTCTGGCCAAGGACAAATCCGGGAACTTCAACCTCGCAGGAATCTATGCCTCCCTGCCGTCGGATCTGGACACCGAGATAAAACGATTCGGCCTGAAGACCGGAAAATTCTCTGTGGGCGACAATGTCCGTTACGAACTGAACCGGCTGTTCGTCTATCAATTCATGATGGAACTTTACGGATTCCCCATTGTATCCGAACGCCGGACCTCAAGCGCTCTGTTCGCTCGCCGTCTACAACGCATGGGCGAAGATTTCATGGTTCGCGTTCTGGGCCAGAGCGACCGAACCATCACGACGCTGTATTCCCACCCCCTCTCCAAGCGTTATCCGAGGGTTGAAAAAATTGCTCTGGTTCAGGTTGATCCTGACATGAAGGAAGCCCGGCGTATGCTTGGTCAGGGCCGATACTTCGTGGACAAGAAAAAACGCGTGGTCATCCTGCGCGTGATCTACCGCCAGCATAAATACAACGCCGATAACGTTCGGCAGGACCGAGCCCTGTCAGTACTGCGCCAGGAAGTGATCCACCCTCTTTCCGGACGAATCAACGATCGGGTGAACATCATCAAGGACGCTTCCAACATGTTCCTGCGCTTGAACGACATCGTGCGCGGAGAATTCACGGGGCGCATCGTCTACAAGCGTAATGAGGTCATCGAAAATACCGACACGTATGAAAAACGTCTGAAATTCCTGTTCGCCTGGCTTTCAAAGCACCAGCGCAGAATCATCGGCTATACAGACGAATTTTATTCAAACGTGGTCAAGGTGCTGGACAACTATCTGCTCAACCCCGACCACTACGAAGTTTTCAACACCCTCAATGATCTCTATCAAGAGGTCTGGTCCAAATACAGCTATATCCAGCAAGCCAGAAAAACACAGCTGCTGGATAACCTGAGCCAACGCATGCACCGCGGCCAGCGCATCGGTTATCTGGAAATGCTGAACACAGTAAACGAAACCCTGCACCAGTTGAAATTTGAAATTGTCAATTATTTCGAAGAACTGGTTGATCGCGTCATAGGCATTGTGGAAAACATCCTGCACGATGCCTACCTGGTACGCAAATATATAAATACCAAGGAAGATGAGTTGTCAGGCTATGGTCAGGATATCCGCCGTAACTACGGACGCCTGGTTGCCCAACTTGACGAATTCAACTCCATACGCAAGTCTCGTACGGAACAGGGTGACAAGCTACGGGCTCATGCTGTATAAGGCTGGCGCGCATTGATTATCAATTTTCTCCCTTTCCCATAGGAGGATTCGTTGTCCGATCTCTTCAAAACACCTCTTCATGCCTGGCATGTGGAAAACGGCGCCAAGATGGTCCCCTTTGCCGGGTGGGACATGCCCGTGCAGTATTCCGGTATCCTGGAAGAGCACCATCACACGCGTACCAAGGCCTCAATTTTCGATATCTGCCACATGGGTGAGTTCAAACTCATGGGCCCCAAGGCCAAATCTGCGCTGGCAAACGTCGTCACCCACAATCTGAACACGCTGGGCCCCGGACGTTGTCGCTATGGCTTCCTGCTGAACGAACAAGGTGGCATTCTGGACGATCTGATCGTCTATTGCCTGGCCGATGATGAATACATGCTTGTGGTCAACGGCGCCCGTGCAACTGCCGACTATGCCTGGATCAAGTCCCATTTGCCCGAAGACATGTTCTTTGAAAATATTTCCGACATGACGGCCAAAATCGACCTGCAAGGCCCTGAGTCCTGTAAGGTCCTCAATCGCCTGATGGGTGAGGATTGGAGCTTTCTGACCTATTTTGCCTGCAAGAAGGACGAATTCGATGGGGACCCGTTGCTCATCAGCCGTACCGGCTATACCGGAGAACTGGGCTACGAACTCTACCTGCGCGAAGACAAGGCCATCAAACTCTGGGAAAAGCTCGTATCCATCTCCGGCGTCAAACCAGCAGGACTGGGTGCACGAGACACCTTGCGCCTGGAAATGGGCATGGCCCTCTACGGTCAGGACCTGGATGAGAATCACACCCCTGCCGAAGCAGGGATGGGCTTTTTCCTGAAATCAGAAACGGATTACATTGGCAAGGCTCACGGCATGGACGTCCGCGTCAGCCTTGTTCCTCTGGCTCTTGAAGGCCGCCGCGCTGCACGACATGACGACCCGGTATTCCTGCCTTCGGGCGAAGAGGTCGGCCATGTCACCAGCGGTTCCTTTGCTCCCAGCCTGGGCCATAGCGTGGCACTGGCTTACATCAAGGCCGAACATGCTGATAACGCCGAATTCCTGCTGGGCAAAGGCAAAAAGAAAATCACTGGCAAAAAGGCTGATCTGCCTTTCTATACCAAAGGCACTGCCCGCATCAAACTCTAGCTTTTATTCCCGTTCTAGAATCAAGGCCCCATCGTGTTCCACGGCGGGGCCTTTTTATTTGACCAAGAAGAGACAAACAGCCAATCTCTTAATCATCTTGAATTTTGAACCGGTTTAATGGCATACTGAACCATGCAGCTAACGGCCATAATCGAACAGGAATCAACATCAATGTACCATCAAAAGGCGTTGAGAACTCTCCTCTGCTCCGCTGCCAGAACCCTGCTCATAATCCTAGGAATCTGCCTGTATGGCGGATTTCTACTTATGTCGAAAACTGCGCTTGCAACTGAAGCACCCCAAGCTCTCACGCCCTTGGTAAAACCAAAATGCGTCTTGATTCTTAATTCCTATCATCGAGGATTCAAATGGAGCGATGAAATTGTCACAAGTATAGAATCCGTGCTTTTGTCCCGCCAACAGGCCATTACCCTGCACCATGAATACATGGACACAAAACGCATTTTCACCCCGAGCTACCA